>NZ_CP098242.1:1775000-2075000 GCF_027118995.1 Oxalobacter vibrioformis | reverse complement strand
AGCGTCGAGGCAATGCTGTTGCCCGGCGCATACAGCGACGCCGACAGGCGGTGCGCATTGCCGATCACGAAGGTCACCGCCATCGTCTCGCCCAGCGCGCGGCCCAGGCCGAGCATGATGCCGCCCACCACCCCGTTGCGGGTATAGTGCAGCACGATCCGCCTGACCACCTCCCACCGGGTGCATCCCAGCGCGTAGGCCGATTCCTTCAGGATCGGCGGCACCGTCTCAAAGACATCCCGCATGACCGACGAAATAAAAGGAATAATCATCACCGCCAGGATCACCCCGGCGGTGAAAATGCCGATCCCCATCATCGGCCCGGAAAAAAGCGGCCCGATGCCCGGTACCCACCCCAGCAGGAGCGTCAGCCCCGGCTGCACGTAATCCGCAAAAAGCGGCACCAGCACGAAAAGCCCCCACATGCCGTAAATAATGCTGGGCACACCGGCCAGCAGCTCCACCGCCATCCCCATCGGGCGTTTCAGCCAAACCGGGCACAGCTCCGTCAAAAACATCGCAATCCCGAAACTCAGCGGCACGGCAATCAGCAGCGCGATCACGGATGTTGCGACCGTTCCGAAAATCGCGATCATCGCCCCGTACTCGTCGTTGACCGGGTCCCATTCGGTACGGGTAATAAAGCCCGCGCCGAATGTCCTGAAAGCCGGGATCGACTCCACGAGGAGCGACAGCAGGATGCCGCCGAGCACGAGCACCACCAGCAGGGCAAAAAGCAGCGTCATCCCGTGAAAAACACGATCCTGCCAGGGCTTGCCGCTCGACGGCGGCCTGCCGGAACGGGCGCCGTCTCCCGTTTTCATTGCCGTCTCTTTCCCGGCGGTATCCAGTGTCAGTTCAGGCACACTCATGATCCTCCTGTCCTTTTTTCCCATTCCTCGCGCCCATGACGCCAGAAAACGCATCGCGCCGCAAGGGGAGTGTACTCCCCTTGCGGCCCATTGAACCTGACAAGCCGGTTCTATCCATTACCAGACAGCCTTGCCCGACGCATCCTTGATTGACGTTTTCCATGCCTGCCGTACCTGCCGGATCACCGCAGGCGGCAGCATCACATAATCCAGCTCGGATGCCATCTTCCCGCCATTATTGAAAGACCAGTCAAAAAACTTCAGGACTGCTTTCCCTTTTTCCGCATCCGCCTGCACCTTCTGCATCAGGATGAAAGAAGCGCCTGTTACCGGCCAGCCCGAGCCATTGGTCAGGATCACCCCGAAGCCAGGCGCATTGCTCCAGTCAGCCCCGGCTGCCGCTTCCTTGAAAGCCGCCTCATCCGGTTGCACATACTTGCCATCCCGGTTCAAGAGCTGAGTGTGCGAAATGTTGTTGCGCCTGGCATAAGCATATTCCACGTAACCGATTGCCCCCTTGATGCGCTGCACATTCGCCGCCACGCCCTCATTACCCTTGCCGCCAACACCGGTGGGCCATTTCACTGCTGTGCCGGCACCTACCTGTGACTTGAAATCACTGCTCACCTTGGAAAGAAAATCCGTCCAGAGAAAAGACGTCCCTGACCCATCTGCGCGGTGCACCACCGTAATCGCCCGTGCCGGCAGCGTCACCCCCGGATTCAGCGCAGCAATCTCAGGCGCATTCCATTGCGTGATTTTTCCCAGATAAATATCGGCAATCACCGGACCGGAAAGCTTCAGTTGCCCCGGCCTGATCCCTTCCACATTGACAACCGGCACCACGCCGCCCAGCACCACCGGGAACTGGACAAGACCGGATGACGCCAGTTCGGCCGCATCCAGCGGCTTGTCCGAAGCGCCGAAATCCACCGTCTTTGCCTTGATCTGCTTGATCCCGCCACCCGAACCGATCGACTGGTAATTCAGCCGGTCACCCGAGTGCTTCTGATAACTTTCCGCCCATTTGGCATAAATCGGGTAAGGAAAAGTCGCCCCCGCTCCCGTGATATCAGCCGCAAACGCCTTGGCACAAAGCAGCACCGATGCCGCTGTTAACAGCAGTTTTCCCGTCATTGCTCTCATAAAACCTCCCTAAAACAGTTGATCCTGAAAACAATGTAACGGGCAAATATGACAGTTTTGTGACAAAACACAAACTAACGGTAAAACAGCCCCCTACCATGGTCACATGGCCTTCCTGCACCAGCCATCCAGGCTTGATTGATCGCAAGGAAAGCCGACACCCCCTGAATTTTCCGTTGCCGGGCAGGACTAAACATCACCACACAACCATCATGAGCTGAAAACACCATGAGACCACGCCGCACCGCCAGCCAGAAAATCCTCCACCCCGCCCTGATCGGCCTGCCATCCGGGCTGGATGAAACCGGCAGGCTCGACGTATTGCAGGACCACACCAAACCCAAACGAAACCCGAACCCCAAAAAACCCCGCGATCCCAAACCGGGAAGCAGGCGTGACCCCCATCCTATCCAACACCCCGAAATCCATCCACCACAAAACAGGCGATGCCCCTGCCTGAAAAAACGGGATGAAAAAAACGCATACAGGGAAGACGACAGCGACAAGCCGGGCTTTAACTATTCCGACTGGCACAAAACCGGACATCATGCACTGGAAGAACACCTGGTATGCGGATATGAAAAGAGTGGAAACAACATCAGCCAGCTTATCCTTGGCACGGAAAGCGACAACGGCGCCATCCGGTATACCGGCCATGTCCCGCTCGGTGAACACCCGTTAGACGAACTCATCATTGCCAGCCAGTCAAAAACAGATACCCACCCTTTTTCCACCATGGCCTTTATGAGTGACAATCCGGCCGTCTGGTTAAAGCCCAGCCTGGCCTGTCTCGTGGAATGCAGTGAAAAAACCGATTGCGGATTGCTGATGACGCCCGTCTACCGGGGACTGAAAGCAGACCGACCGCTCAAGACAAGATCAGCCACCGGCCTTATGGCAACGGCCATCCAGTAAAACAGGAATTCTCGGGAAATACCCGCCTCAACAGGGTGTCAAGGCGGGCGGGAGCTAAAGACCGGGTTACGAGCCGGCGGACTTATTTCCACGAAAGGGGTCTTGTATTAGGTCCACTCCCGCCCGTATGGAGATACAGAATCTGGTGACAAGATACTGCTAGCCCGGATGCCACCAGCGATCTCCATCAGGGGGGGAAGCATCAAGATAATCTGAAAGATTAGTTTTGTAAACCGTTAACTTATTTTTTCACCAAAAAAACTGTTCTGCATGGTAAAAACAGCCCCTTTGCCGGGTACAGACAATCGATTCCGCCTGACCGGAAAAACAGTACCTCCCTGCAAGTACGCGACATGCAGAAAAAAACGCTTCATAAAATACAGCAGGATCATCCAAAAGCACCTCAGGACACTTTTGGCAGGCCCGTTTCTTTACATCACAACAAAATGAGCCGCATTTTGCCAGAAATCCCTCAGGCGGGAAACAACATTACCAAATAAACGCCTGTTTTTTTACGCACAGCCCACGCACAAAAGGCACCGTTGAGGGTGCCTTTTGTGCCCCCCGCCAGGGAATCAGGCTGGCGGGGTATTCCAGTTTATACAGGAGATTACTGGAGAAGACCTAAAACTGTCTGTGGTATCTGGTTAGCCTGCGCAAGCATCGAAGTACCGGCCTGCTGCAGGATGGATGCCCTTGAAAGTGCTGCTGTTTCCTGGGCATAGTCCGCATCCGTGATACGGCTTCGGGAGTTGGTCGTATTTTCAGCTGTCACTTCCAGGTTGGAGATGGTTGACTCAAAGCGGGCCTGGAGCGCGCCGTAGCGGGCCATTTCACCAACAATATGCACAAGGGCGGAGTCTACTATGGCAAGCGTTTTCTGTGCCTCGTCAAAGGTCGACACATCCATGGTGGAGACCGGCATCAACTGGCCTGTGCCTCCCAGCAAATATTGCGCAAAAGCCGTCGTCTCTGTTACAACAAAGCTGTTGGGGGAATCTATTGTCACCTGCCCGAATGCTGTGCCAGCAGTACCTGCAGCTATGGCAATGCCTCCTCCAATGGTGCCATCGGCATTAAAAGTAGCCAGACTCATTGGTGCGGTTGATGCCGCATCAGATTCCAGAGAAATGTCATTCCCGTTCGGATTTGTGAGTCTGATACCCGGCTCTCCACCGCTGGCAACATAATATTCCGCTGTGACACCGGTTTTTGATGCCTGCGCATTAATCGCGTTAATTCCGGCCGCGTAGGCATCACCCAGGGTATTATCCGCACCGATAGCAAAAGAGACGACAACCGGCGTTGCATTGTTTGATTGCAGTGCAAGCGCATAAGTCGCGCCATTAGCAAGCGTGTTCAGGTGCGCTGTTGTCTTGGCCGATGCCGTTACACCGGTATCCCCCTCAAGCAGATTGATCTTTTCTGCAATCGTTCTTGCCGAGTCTTGTGCTGTCATGTTCAGTGTCGCCTTGCCAAGATAGCCTGTAATCACTGAGCTGGCATTAGCTGTTTTGGCAGGCGTACCTTCCGGGGTAGCGCCATCTTTTAACACGCGATAATTGCCATAAGTCGTTGTCATGAAGTTAGTGCCATTGGCGCTGATCACCTCATTGGCATTCGGGCCTACCTGGAAGTACTGCGTGCCCATCGTCCCGTTAAGGAGATTCTGGCCGTTAAAGGTCGTCACTTCCGCTATCCGGTTCAGCTCTGACACCAGTTGCCCGACTTCATCCTGAAGGGCCTGGCGGTCTGCCGGGGAGTTGGTCGCGTTGGAGGACTGTACTGCCAGCACCCTTACACGCTGGAGCATGTCATTCATGGTGGAAAGTGCACCTTCGGCTGTCTGGCCAAGCGAGATGCCGTCACGGGCATTTCTGATTGCCTGGTTCATGCCGTTGATCTGGGAGGTCATTCTTTCCGAGATGCCTAAACCGGCTGCATCGTCCTTGGCGCTGTTAATGCGCTTGCCTGAGGACAGGCGTTCCATGGCCTGGGAAAGGGCTGACTGTGTGGCATTCAAGTGTCGCTGTGAATTCAGCGACATCATGTTGGTATTGATAATCTGAGGCATAACCTACTCTCCTGTAAATCTTTCGCTATGGTTAAGGCGCCTGATTTCGCCTTTTCATTGGTGGGCTTTGCAAATAAGGTCTTTACGTTGCATTGGTGTGTTCCTTGTTTTTTGAACCGACCGCTGCGGGTATTCAAAGCCGACCGCTGTTGTCCTGTTAACGGAGGGGGTGGTGAAAGGTTTAATTTGAGGCGGGTCGAAATGGCGATGGAAACGCCTTGTGCAATTCGCGCTCTAGGCGGCATTTTTCCGGAAAACTTTAGGGTGGGCGAAGATTTTTTTCAAGCAAGGAAACAAGGCAAATATATTTAATTAAATCAATATACTAAAACAAATTCAACCTGTTTGACACACCCGATTCAAAACGCCGATAAGCGTGGTGTTTTGCCTTTTTATCATCGTTTTGAATGTGATGTTTTTTTCAGGATAAACCATAAATCGCCGCTTTTTCGCTTTTTTTCATCCACCGGGGATGGTGCCAATTCGATGAATTGAACGGCTTTTACCCCTTATTTCATGGATTTGAATGCGGGAAAACACCATCGCCACCACTAAAAAACCGGTTGCTTTTCCTTTTTTCTCGCAAGCAAAGCGAAGAAATAAAGGGTGTTTACCCCTCAATTCTTCGCCTTGAAAACCGCAAATACCAGCACCACCCCGAAAAATCAATAAAAAAAGCGCCTTTCGGCGCTTCGGGCTACCTCCCGAAAAAAACGCCAGCGTCAGGCTGGCGTTCGGGAAATTCAATCAATGATCAATAATGCGGCCCCATGCCGCCACGATGCCAGCGGCCACCGCGACGATAACCATAGCCAGGGCCTGGTCCTGTCTCCGCCTCAAAAACCTGCTGCTGCTCTGGAGACAATGTGGAATAAAACGCCTTTAACGCTTCCAGGTGCTTTGCCATGCGTGCATCACGCTCCTTCATCAGTTGCTGGGATTTCTCCAGGCGCTCAGGCGCCGTCATGCTGGAAAAATCAATCAGCTCACGATCCTGCATCGCCTTGATATTGGCCGTAATCGTGGCCTGGTAATCCTTCCATGCCTTTTCCTGTGTGGCATTCAGCTTCAGCTGGTCATGCAGGTAAGCCGTCCTTTGCTGGCCGACATCGCGCCAGTGCGATGCGCTTGCGCCGCCGTCATAACCCCAGCACGGGCCGCCGCCCCCCATATGTCCGGGCCCCATGCCGCCGCCATGCCAGTACGGATTTGCCAGTGCAACACCCGCTGCACCCAGACCCAGCACCAAAAGGCCCGCCATTACTTTCCTGTTCATTTTCTTCATCGCTGTTCCTTTCAAAATAAAACCAGCCATTCCGGGTAAACCAACCATTTACCGCTTCAGTATAGACAGCCGCCCTGTTTCAGTCCGCTACATTGTGTAACTCTTTGTATCACCTGCGCAGGATCGGGATATTGCGCTGCGTCACGTTTCGCCCGCCGCCCACAACAACACCCTCTCACAATGACAGAAAAACAACAAAAAAGCCGGATTTTGCCGGTTTTTAAAAGAAATTGACAGCCATCAACAAACCGTCAGCTTGCCGCATCCACCCATTCACTGCGCGTTATCCGGTACAGGCAATGCTCCCTCAACGGGCTGCCTTTGGGCACATCGGGGTGCGGAAAATTCTGGCCGGGGTCCGTTACCATCCCCAGCCGCTGCATGACCGCCATGGAGCGGGTATTCAACAGCGAGGTAAAGGCCACAATCTCCGGCAACGCCAGCACCTCAAAACCGAAACGCAGGACTTCCCTGGCGGCTTCCGTGGCATAGCCATGTCCCCAGTACGCCTGCGCCAGACGCCAGCCCACCTCCACACAAGGCGTAAAAGGCAGCTTTGCATGCGGCACATGCAACCCGACAGAGCCGATGAACGCGCCGTCCGATTTACGCTCCACCGCCCAGACACCCCAGCCGCGCCGCGCTATCAGCGATTGCAGGTACGCCACCATCGCATCGCTTTCCTTGCGGGTAAACGTCGCCGTAAAAAACGCCATCACCACCCGGTCGGCATTCAGCTCGGCATAAGGCGCATAATCCTTGCGTTTCCATTGCCTCAGAATCAGGCGCTCCGTCTCCAGCTCGGCAGAGGGGGAGATATTTTTCATACGGGCGGCCTGATTCACATCCGGGTTGCAATCAGCATCACTTCATCAATCGAAAAAGAACCATCGGCCTCCACCTGGAAATACGAGCGCACCTCCTCGGGCGCCGCCTTGAGCACCTCCCTGATCGCTGTCACATGGTGCTCAGGCGTTTTCATCCGGGTGACCCAGGACATGAATTCGTAGCGAAGACGAAGCGAAAGAAGCTCATTAACCCGGAAAGCCGCATCTGAAACAAAGCCCAGCCATTCGCCTGGCGAATACGCCCGCACATGCGACATATCCCGCAAAAACTCCACCGTCTGCAGGAAAATATCCCGCAAAGGCTCCCCTGGTGAAGCCGTATCCATCATCACAAAAAGACCGCCCGGCTTTAACACCCGGCAGATCTCGCGCACTCCCTGGCCCACATCACGCCAGTGATGCGCCGAATAGCGGCTTGCCACCACATCAAACGTCCCATCCTCAAAAGGCAGGCGTTCCGCTGGCCCCTGCCGCGTCATAATATTGGAAAGACTTCGCGTGGCCGCTTCCTTCTCCACCGCCGCCAGCATCTTTTCGGAGAGGTCGTAAGCCGTCACCTCTTTCACATGCCGCGCCGCCAGGTAAGAAACATGGCCGCCGCCCGTTCCCACATCCAGCAGTTTCGCCTCGGGATACTCGCCTAACATCCGCTCAAGAAGCGCCAGATCCTCACCCGCCGCATGCAGTGTACTCTGCACATAAGCCTCTGCCTGTGAGCCAAAATTTTCCTTTACCAGGTCCCTGTGCTTCTTCGTTCCCATCACTTCCTCACTGTCTGATCCAACCCATCGACCCTGACCGGCCCTGTCACGACGACATGCCGCGCAGCCGTGCCTGTGCGTCGGAGTTGCCTGTCCGGGCTGCACGCCGATACCACTGGAGCGCCACATTCCTGTCCTTGTCCACGCCCCGGCCCGTTTCATAAAACAGCCCCAGCCGGTACATGGCCTCACCATTGTTTTTCAATGCCGCCTGCCGGTAATAGTCCGCCGCCCTGGCATCATCCCTTTTCACATGAATCCCCCCGGCATACCATTCACCGAGGCGCAGTTGCGCCTCCGGCATCCCCCTGGCAGCCGCCTTTTCGTACAGCCCGAGCGCTTTATCCATATCCTGCGGGGCGCCGATACCGCGCTCGGCCATCCTGCCCAGCCGGTACTGTGACAGTCCCGACCCGGCTGCTGCCATCCGGGTATAAATCGCCATTGCGCCATCGACATCACGCGTTGTCCCGCGTCCCTCTTCCATCATCATCGCCAGGCGCACACCCGCCTGCCGGTTGCCTGCGGCGTAAGCCTTCTGAAGCCACTTCACCGCTTCCCAGTCATCACGCTCTACCCCTTTTCCCTCAGCAAGCAGATAACCGTAGCTGCCCATCCCGAGCACGTGCCCCTGCCCGGCAGATTGCTTAAACCATCCCGCCGCCAGCGCCTCTTCCGGTCCCTGCACACCGTCTCCCCTCGTACACACGGCACCCAGGTTGTTTTGCGCACCGGCATGGCCTGCAGTGGCCGCTTCCCAGTAATAACGGGCAGCCTTCACCTTGTCCTTTTTCACCCCGCCGCCCTGTGAATAAATCTGACCCGATGAAAAAGCCGCCTGCACATGACCCTTTTCCGCCGCGCGCTGGTACCACCTGAGCGCCTCGCGCCGGTCTTGCGAAAGCCCGTTACCGCAGCCGCAGTAATAAAACTCCCCCAACTGGTACATCGCCTGCGGGTTGCCATCCCTGGCCGCCTTTCTCACCAGCCTTACCGCTGACCGGTAGTCTCCCGCCTCATAAAGCCGCATGCCGTCCTCAAAATCATCCGCCAGGACATCCGCTGAAAAACCCGCCCATGAAAAAGCCGCCAGCAGCAGGCCTGATACCAGCCATCCCCTTTTTTGCCGTTTCCCCATCGAAAATTCCCCAAAAGACCGTCCTTACCGGACAAACACACCAATGATGCCACACAACCCGCCCAAATCCCACCCAAAAAATGCCGCAAGGCAACGCATAACGGCAGCTTTGTCATGCGAACACTTCAGCATCAAGCTGGAGCCCGACTAAACTTTCCCCTTATTTTGCCGTTAAAAAAAGCGTGACGGTCGGCTTTATTTATTTTCTGGCAAGGCAAACCAACGCAGCAAATTGGAATCAACCTTGCATTCGCCTGACAGGAGAGGCGAAAGGGAATTTGTATCGTGCCGATCACACTCACCAACATCGCGGGGATGTCTGCCCAAAGGCATCTCAACGCGGCACAGTCGAGAGCGTCAACAGCGCTGGAACGGTTGTCGTCCGGCAAGCGCATCAACAGCGCAAAGGATGACCCGGCCGGCTTTGCCATTGCCAGCCGCATGACATCCCAGATCAATGGCATGAACCAGTCCATCCGAAATGCCAATGACGGTATTTCCTTTGCGCAGACAGCCGAAGGCGCTCTCGGCACGACCGCCGATATGCTCCAGCGCGTGCGTGTCCTTGCGCTACAGGCCTCAAACACCACCAACATCTGGGACAGGCAGGCTATCCAGGAAGAAGTCACCCAGCTCATCGCCGAAATCAACCGGAGCGCGGAGACACTGACCTTTAACGGCATGAAAATCTTCGACGGCAGTTGCGGCAGCATGACCTACCAGGTCGGTCCCAATGCAGGTGATACCCTTACCTACGCCTCAGCCAACATGCTCACCCGTCACTATGGCACTTACCGTGTCAGCCAGAGCACACCGGGCGTCGGTGCTGCCTCCAATGTCACCGGAGGCGACATTACCATCAGCGGCTCACAGGGCAGCGCTACCTACACAGCAGCAGCCGGCGCCAGCGCCAGAGCCATTGCCAGTGGCATCAACGCCATGAGCGCTCGGACCGGTGTCACGGCCACCGCCAAAACTGACGTCAACCTCATACCGGCAAGCGGAGCAAACACCACATTCGAACTCACAGCCGACAACGGCAAAGCCATCGTCATCTCCTTTTCCACCGCCAACACCGGCAATGCAACTGACGACCTCGCCGCAGCCGTCAATGCCATCAATGCCCAGGCAGGCAAGACAGGCGTTACCGCCCAGGCCGACCGGCAAAACGGCGGCATACGCTTAACGCACAACAAAGGCAGCGACATCACCATCACCAACACCAACACCTCTGACACCGCCGCCATCACCATGAGCAACTACGGCCCTGACAGTAAACCCGGTGCCGCCACCACCCTTGCCAACAGCCAAACCGGCGTAGCCAATGGTGCCATCACCTACGACTCACCCTACGGCTTTATTGTCACTGACAACTCAGGGCTCATGAGCAATGGCGGCAGCACAGCAGTTGCCCGCCTGCACTCCGTCTCCGCCATCGACGTCACCTCATTTGACGGCGCCCAGCTCGCCATCAGTATCATTGACTCCGCCCTCACCACCGTCAACCGTGAGCGCTCCCGCTACGGCGCCATGCAAAACCGCTTCGGCTACATCATCGACAACCTCGCCATCTCGGCAGAAAACCTCTCAAACGCCAAAAGCCGCATAGAAGATGCCGATTACGCCGCAGAGACTGCGGCACTGGCCAAGGCGTCCCTCCTCATGCAGGCAACCACCGCCATGATCGCCCAGGCCAACCAGATCAACCGCAACCTCATCCTCACCCTTCTGGATTCCATGCGCCGCCATTAAAAACACCCCGCACCCTCCTGTAGCGTTTGCTGAGCCACCGGCGAAGCGAACGGACACCCATCGGCCCGCCGCACAACGTTTGGTACCCCCGCCAACAAACCACCCGCCTTTCATAAAAAAAGCGGCCCCTTCAGGCCGCTTCCCGGTGTGGCTGAGAACAAACAGCGCCTACAGCCCCCGCATCGCATTCATGCGGGCTGCCGCGCCCTGGTGGCCCTGTGCCGCTGCCAGGCCATACCAGCGCAGCGCTTCGTCGCGATTTTGCCTGACGCCATAGCCCTTCTCATACGCCAGCCCCATCGCCGCCTGCGCTTCCTTGAGCCCCTGCGATGCCGCGCGCTCATACCACCTCACCGCTTCCGGCACATCCTGCGCGACCCCCTCACCATCCACATACAGCTTGCCCAGCATATACTGCGCCACCACATACCCCTGCTCGGCAGACTTCCTGAACCACGCCGCCGCAATCGACTCACTCGCCGTGACGCCCTGCCCCTTCAGGTAAACATTGCCCAGGTTGAATTGTGCAATCGCATTGCCCTGGCTGGCCGATTTCTCAAAATGCACAACCCCCAGCTTCATGTCCTGCCCGACCCCGCGCCCCTGGTAAAACATCAGGCCCAAATTAAGCTGCGCGGCGGCATGTCCCTGCTGCGACGCTTTTGCATACCACTGGGCTGCCTGCTTCAAGTCTTCCTTCACCCCCCAGCCATGCTCATAAGCCAGCCCCAGATTAAACTGCGCACTCGCCTCCCCCTTCTTCGCCGCCTTTTTCAGGGCCGCAACCGTTTTCACATCATCCACCTTGCCATCCGGGCCGATCACCACATGGCCGATCCGCGACTCCTTGCCGGTGCCTGCCTGCCTTTTCCCCGTGCCCTCAGACGCCCCTGTAGCAGGGCGTGTCGCAGACGGCAGGCGTGAAGGCACAGCGGCAATAGATGTCACCGCTTCACCCGGCTGCATCTCGATGGTCTGTGGCACCCTTTCCGGGGTCACAGCAGGAGACACCGCCTGCTTTTCGGTCTTTGCCGTTGCCTGGGGCTTTACCGGCGTCACAGACTGCATCTGCACCGCCTTCACAGCCTTATCCGGCCCCGCAGGCAGGGCAGTCCCTGCCACGGCCTTCTTGCGCGTCACAGGAGCGCTTGCCGCCTTTGTCGGCGGGGCAGACTCACGCCCCTTCCAGTCACCCACCGTCTCGCCATACAGCTCGGCCAACTCCCGTTCCGCTTTCGCATCCCTGCCTGAAACCACATCCGCAAAAACACCCCCGACTGCCACCATACCAAAAAAGCACAGTCCCGCTGCCAGCCCCCGCAAAAACCATCCCTTCGCCTGCACCACGACTCCTTTCCGAAAACAAAAACACATACCGCGCCTTTTCATGATACTGCGATTTGGCGAAGCCCAAACCACAAAACACGAGGAAAGCCGCATAAACAGCATCAACTGGCCCAAAAGAAAAAAACCATGCCCGCAATGGACATGGCTCACAAACCAGACCGGGTTTCGCCCTATGACTTAGCCTTCATCGCCTGAAGCACCCGCCCGAAAAGCGCATACATCTGCTCGATATACTCTACCGCCGAAATACGGCCCATCCTCGCGCGGCCATCCAGCACGCCGATCTCCTTCTCATAGTCTGCCATCGCCTGCTGGTAGCACCCCAGTTGCCCCTTGCAACGCTGCATCACCTCGTTGCGCCTTTTCAGCACATCATCCGGCGTCACCCCCTGCCAGGGAGACTTTTTCACGTCAGACGTTCCGTCGCCACCTGTTAACACATCATCTGCAATCGCGATCAGCGCCCGGGTTTCCCCGCAGATCACCGCCACCGCCTGCTTCGGGCTGGCCTGCCCGATCCGCGCCTCCGAAATCCGCTGGGAGTGCGGGGTGGCCGCCGAGCGGAAAACATCCAGCCTGCCAAGTCCGTCAAGGCAGCGCAGGCGATACTGCAAAGCCGGGTAAAGCTTATCATCCAGGTCTGCCTGCGTACAGGCCGCCTGAGAAAGCAGCGGGAAAATCATGCCCGCAGCAAGCAACACCATCCGGAAAATGCGTTTCATCCCGCCTGCCCTATTCATTGATAATCTTCAACAGCTCCGTATACAGCTCACAGGTCCGGTTCACATACCGCGCCGCCATCACATCACCCGAGCCAGCCTGCGCTTTCAGATTGATCAGCTCGCGCCGCAATGGTGTCAGCTCGCGCCGCGCACAGTTTTCAATCCGGCGATTTGGCAGGCAGATCAAGTCATACTCCGCTGCCAGCGACAGCATTTTTTCCGGCGTACACTTATCCCAGGGATTTTTCAGGGGCGCCGTCTTCCCATCCCCGCCTGCCAGCACATCATCTGCAATCGCAATCACGCCAAAAACCCCCTTGCAAACACCATCCCAGTCCTTTGCCGCGATCATCTGCCCGATTTGCGCCGATTGCTCCGCTGCGGCTGCCTCATACACCGGCATGCGCTTCTCACCTTTCAAAAAACGCAAACGCATATTCAGATTCTGCTTCACCAGCTTTTCCGCCATCTCCTCCGTACAGGCAGCGCCTGCCGTTGCCTGCACAAGACATCCGGCCAGAAAAAGCACGCAGAGACAGCGCCCCATCCATCCTGCGTCAAAAAAACGTTTCATCCTGTCCATGACACCCCCTGAAAAAAAGGCCATGCCCACTGTCCCTGCAGACAGCATACCAAAAAACACACAACCGGCATCATCTATCCGTCAAACCAGACACAGGTTCCGCGAAAAAACCGCAAAACACCGGCCTTTTCAACACCTGTACAAATGAGCGAACCATCCGGAAAAGGAAAATAGAATCCATAACATCATCTGAAAGTGGGTGCTGAAAGACCACGGAAAAACATTTCCGCAGCCTTTCAGTCCATTCAGGGGATAAACCTTTTCAAAACATCCTGTATTGCCGGCTGCAACAACAATACGGGAAAATTATTTCCATGCGGCAATAATCCCACAGGTGTTTCCGTATGTCAATATTTACTTGAGGAAACATTCAAAAAATCATGTCTGACATCCCCACAGGAAAGCACGCCATCCACGACTTCATTTCCCCCCCTCGCGTAACGTTTTCGTAAGCCGCAGGTGAAGCAAACGAAAACCTGCCCTAAAAAAGAAAACAGCCCCACCCGGATGGGGGTGAGGCTGTAAAACAAAGAAAAAACCGGTTAATGAAGTGAACCTGAAAAGCCGCAGGAAAATATTCCTTCCTCCGGCCTTTCAGTGTTGCCCATTCGATCAGAACTTGATCTGGTCGTTCTGGATCAGCTGGTCAAAGAGGTTCTGTGCCTGGGAGCTCAGGTCACCAGACAATGCCCCGACACCATCCATCACGATCGTGGCCAGATGGACAGCGTCTCCTGTACCACTGCTGCCATCCACATCAATGCTGAGGGTTACCGTGGTTTTGCCATTCGCATCCTGCGTAATGGAATCAAACTTCAGGTAACCACCATCCAGGAGGCTTGCCGAGTTGTTACCCAATCCGGCCTCAGAGAGCAGATCCTTGACATCGAGAATATCCCCGGTACCATCATCGCTGACCTTGAAGCCGCTGATCGTATCACCCTGAGTCACATCGGCAAGATCACCCTTGGCATAGCTGACCGTGGTCTGTCCATGACCGGCAAGCAGGTTAATGGTGTCATCACCAGCACCGCCAAACACGATGTTGTCAGAGCCACTGATATTGATGATGTCATCACCGGCACCCCCATAGACCCGATTTTCGTCACCTTTCACATGGATCGTGTCGTCTCCGGCATCACCATATATCTGGTTATGGTCACCCTCAACCGTAATGCTGTCATCACCGGCGCCAGCATGGATCTCGTTGCTGTCACCATCCACAACAATCTTGTCGTGGCCGGTGCCGGCAATGATCTGGCCGCTGTCCATGTCGCCATGGATATTCGCACCGGCATTCCAGCCGAATTCGCCAGAACCATCGTGATACGTGCCACTACCCAACTCATAGTCAATGGCGGAAAGCGTGATATCCAGATGACCGTTTTGGGTATTGCCGCCAAAGTCATCCGCACCGTTGAAGGTGAAGCTGTCAGTGACACCTGCAGCCAGGCCGGCTTCATTCACATGGTACTCATACTCGTAGGTCGTGATTGTACCGTTCTGATCCGGCGTACCCTTCACAAGCAGCGTACCGTATATACCCTCAACCGTGTAGATGGAATTATCGTGATTCCATGAACCGGCGGCAACACCGACGACAGACGCCAGGCTCACCAGATCGCGGTTTGCATCATTGAAGGAGAAAGAGCCCTCGATAATCCTGGCAATCTCCTTGTCAATCACCGCATCGTTTGCCACTGGTGCCTGGTTCGGCTCCGGCCCAAGCGTCAGCTTGCTTTCCAACTCAGCTGAAGTCCAACCCTTGCCATCCGTGACGGTAATGGTCAGCGTCTCTTCCCCTGTGGTCGGTGGCGCGGTGTTCTTGTACTGGTCATACAGCTCGTAAGTGTATGAACCATCCGCTTTCACCGTCCACTCGCCATAGGTACCCTTGACCGTCCATCCGTCAGTGGCATTACCCGTTACATCAGCCGCAAGGCCGGAAGGCGCTTTCACGCTGGCGATTTTGATCGCATCGCCATCGGCATCCGTGACATAGCCGTTTGGCAGCAATGTCTTGCCGGAAATATCCGTATGACCGCGAACGGTATCGAGAATATCCGCTGGCGCCTTGTTGCCATGAACCACGCCATCAATGTTCGGGTTGGCAATAACATCCACCGTGACATCAGCCGGATCGGAATAGGCATACTGCGTGCCGCCATCGCCATATCCGCTTCTCTCTTCGGAAACACCGACCACCGTGATGTCAGTTGACGTCGTACCGTCACCCGGCACATTCAGCGTGATGGATTTATCCACATGCGCTGACTTGTCGCCCACATCAACCATGTACACCTTGTCACCCGGCTGGAAACCGGCAGCAATCAGCTTTCCGGAATCGATAACCAGTGTGCCGCCAACCACCTCGACACCATCTGCCACCTTCACGTAGAAGTAGTGGTTCTCGGAACCATCCACGTCGGCAAAATCCGCATCCAGATCCACCGTCACCTGGGTTTTGTGACCGTCAATGGCTTTCGCATCACCGGCATCCGCACCAGCCACACCAGTTGCAGCATCCGCTGTCGCCGCAATCGTGACCTTGGAGCCATCAAGCGTCAGGTCCTTCGAAGCGCCGGACTGATCCTCAACCTTGACCGTCGTGTTGATGTTCAGGTCATTGTTGTTGTGGTAGTTCGGATCGAGCTTGATCTGGTAATCCTTGTCAAAGTCAAAGCCGTTCGGGAACTTGATGCTGTCAACCGGATTGACACCATCATAGATCGAGACAGTCGCCACACCCTTGCCGTCAACACTCGTGATCTTCAGGTCATACACCTTGCCGTCATAAATGAGCTGGCCAACCGTAGTGCCGACATCCCCTGCCGCATGGCCGCCCTGGGTGATGGTGTGCTTGACTTCCACGATCTGCTCGTGGTTGCCCTCCAGCACCGCTTTCAGGCTGCCGCCATCCGTTGCCGTCAGCTCAAGATCAACAGCCGTGCCGGTGCTTTCCACCAGGTGCGTATCCTTGAGTTTCGCGCCATCGGTCTCAACCGCGCCGATCTTCACATCCACCGTCTGGTTGACATTCTCTTTCCAGTTGTTGTCAAGCGTCAGTTCCTTGTCAGCACCCTGGCCGGTATTGGTTTCAGCCGAAATACCGCCCACCTTCAGCGTGTCAGCCACATCCTTGCCGGTATCCTTCGCTTCAACATTGAAGATGACATCGACCGGGTTGCCAGCAGATGCCGGGATCTTCACACCGTAGTACAGCGTGCCGTCCGCGCCAACGATGGTCTCAACAGCGTATTCCTGACCACCGATGGTGACAGTCTTGCAGGTGATGTTGGTGCTTTGCTCCAGCACGGCATAGTGTATCTCGCTGCCGTCATTATCAGCAAAGTCCAGCGTGACCTTGACAGTCGCCTCCTCACCGCCTTTTGCAGCCGGCTTGCCGTATTCGGACTCATACTCCACGCCCGACACCGCCGGTGCATTGGCAACCGCATCAATAATCACCTTGTCTGAGCCGGTGTAGGTTTTCTCGTCGCCTGAAAGCTGGTCTTTGACTACCACATTCCAGGAAACAGAGCCATCCTCGCTGCCATGCCCATCTGCCACAAAACGCAGGCCAAGATCATCCAGGAAATCCTGGATGGCAGTTGAGTCGTCCAGATCAATACCCTTATCCTTCAGCAAAGACAGGATATCGATCGTCGTTGTGCTGCCGCTCTCAGAGAGATAATCGGTCAGATCAATGCCCGCATTCCCGCTGACAACATCCCCGTTGGTATTGTCATACGAGACCTCAAAGCCGGTGAGTTCATCATGCTGGCCCAACGCCACGCCAAGACTGATTTCACCGCCGACTCCCTGTTCATCGCCCTCATAAGTGTTATTGACACTTCCGGTTACCGTCGCGCCGACAGTGGAGTAAACAACATCTACACTGCCATCAATGGTCCAGGCAAGGTTGTTGTCGGTGTTCAGCTCCCAATTGTCAGCACCACCTGTATTGTCCTCCCTGCTCAAAAGACCGGTGCCAATACTGATCTCGCTGTACTCGCCGCTCATGGCGTCCTCGTTCACCTTGACAGTGACTTCAGCCGTCCACTTGCCGTCTCCATCCTCGTCTTTCAACTCGACCTGGTAGTAGTACTTGCCATCCGGTCCCTGGACGATGGGATAGCTGCCGTCAGGCGTATACTGCCCTGTCACTTCCATCAGGCCATAGTGTTTCTCGGAACCATCGGAATCGGCAAACTCACCGGAAAGAACAACCTTCACCGAGCCCTCGTTGCCGTGACCATCCTTGCTGCCCATGGCAGAAGGCTCCGGGTCACCCGGATTCGCACCGGCTTCCTTGTAGGAAACCGAGCTGTCCATATCCATCGGCTTCTGGGCCACCGCATCCACGATCACCTGGGTGGTATCACTGTCAATTGACGTACCACTGCCATCGTTGCTCTTGAAGCCTTCCACCTTCAGCTTGACATCCGTATCATCAAAATTGACGCCCGGAACAAAGCTGACACCCTCATCGTACTGTTCCTTGGTTATGGTAACTGTAGTGCCGTTGCCGATTTCCAGCAGGGTACCATCGCTCAGCTTGATATAGCCTTCACCTTCTTCAAGCGTAAAGGTGAAAGAGCCTTCTATACCATGGTTGCCGATGCCGCCAATGGTGATCGCACCACCGCCGGCTTCTGCCGGGTAGCCGGAATTTGGATCGCTGGCATCAGCCAGGATACGGTCGCCATTCATGTCAACCAGATAACCCGCGTCGTCAACCAGCGAGCCATCCCGTGCGATCAGCCAGCCATCATTACCGATGTACGGCGAACCATCCGGGTTGACCTTGTTGCCATCCTTGTCGGTCAGGTAACCATCAGCATCCTTGTAGTAGTTGCCGTCAGCATCGCGCAGGCTTTCGGCCGGGCGATATGCCAGATGGGCATTGGGCGTGTCATTCTCATACACTGGCTCCACATGCAGATCGTAATGCGTGCCGCCATGTGTCCAGTTGTATTCGATGTCCACTTCACCACCAGAGGTATAAGCGGCGTTATTGTTGATATCAAGCTCTTTATTGCCAGCCTCACCGGTGAAAATCTGGCCATTGTCATCCTGCTCCAGGGCAAGCGCGCCCACTTCCATGCCGGAATCATAGGCATTCGATCCGCTAAGGGCATGCAGGAGATCATGATCACCAACAAACTCGACCTCAACAGTCACCGTGCATTTCCCGTCAGCGCCAATATCATCCACATCCACCGGAACGCGCCAGTATTCCTTGCCGTTGAGCATGTAAATATCTGCGCCTTTCACGGTCATGTTGGCAATGACTTCCACAAGTACATAATGCCCTTCAGACTTGTCCGCATCAAACGGATTGCCGAAGTCGACCGTCACCATCATCTCTGCCTCGACAGTCTTCTGATTCGGGGTAGCCGCATCAGAGCCAGTAACATCGATATGGTCTACATCATTATCAACATCAGCCGGCTTCTGGGCCACCGCATCCACAACAAGCGGCAGCTTCTGGTCACCCGTTGAGCCTGGCGCACCCGTATCCGGATTGACATAGTCCACCTTGTAATCCAGGTTGACATCCTTGTCGCTGTAATTGTGGTTCGGCACATAGGTAAGATCCGAGTTGCCGCCCAAAAGCTGGTCTGTCAGACCCGGATTGGTATCGGTATTTTCAAAGGTTACCGTTACCTTGCCGTTGGCATCTACCTTGACTTCCATGCCATCCACGTCCAGTGCCGGATTCACGACAGGCTTGCCATTATCCCAGACAATCACAGGCTCGCCATCAAACATGAGCGTGCCTTCCTTGCTGTCAAAGGTAAACTCAGCCTTCGTAATGTCGGCATTGCCATTCTCGCTCAGCGAAATCTGAGCGCCGCCAGCCCTGGTCTGGTCATAGCCGGTCGGGCTTTGATCATCACCAAGATGGGTCTTGGGCATATCGTTTTCATACAGCGGCTTGCCACTGATACCGACACCGCCGATCTGGCTGAATTTGACGTCTACCGCCGTACCCTGATCGAAACCAATATTGTTCTTGATATTGGTTTCCTGGTTGGTCTCGTTGTCAAAGACATTGGAATCCTCGACAGCCATGCCGCCGATATGGATCGTACCATTCTGTGAGCTGCCATCGGTCTTGAAAGTCACCTCAACATCCAGCTCGGCCTTGCCGTCGCCATCCTTGTCAACCACGTAATCCCCTGGCACCGGCACCTTGAACCACGATTTACCGCCATACTGCTGGTACATGTCGTCCGTGATCGGGATAGTGATCCTGTTGCCGTTCTCATCCCAAATCGTGACAAATTCCGGCTTGATACCCAGAAGATTGGCTTCCACCATCACATAGTGCAACTCCGAACCATCGGTCGCATCCTGGAAGGTGATGTGCGCCTTGACAACCACATCCTGCCCGTATTCCACAAAACCGTTTGCCGCCAGATCCTTGATGGCCACATCAGCCACGTCCGGTTGCTGTGCCACCGCATCCACGATGATGCCCAGGTCGTTATCCTGGTAGCCCGTACCCTGGTCATTGCTGTTCTGCCAGGTCTTCTCGGCGCCGGAATCATTATCCTTGACCGTGATGTCGTATTTGACATCGATATCGTCACTGTTGAAGTTATAGCCCGGCTTGAAGACAAGCGTCTGCTCGCCGCCATCGGCAAGCCCCTTGACCGGAATTTCCACACTCCAGGTACCATCCGGATTCTGCGTGGCTACATAGGATTTACCATCATACTCAACCCGCATCTGGTCGCCCGGATTGACGGACTTCGGAATATCCTCGCCGTTCATCAGGTCAAAAGTCAGCTTGACTGTTGCAGTTTCGCCATCGTGAACGCCGCTGACAATAATCTTGGCGCCACCATCCGTATCCGGCGTAAAGTTGCCGGTATTTGCATTCGGCGTCAGGTTTTCAGAAATGACACCACCGACAATCTTCACACCCGGATCAGATGTGACCACACCGACTTCCACCTTGGTATCGTCAGTCTGGTACGCTTGGTTGTTGCCCGTATTGGCTTCCGAATCGGTCGCCTTGTCATCGGCCATTGCACCGGTCTTGATAGTCAGGTCGGCATCCTTGTCGAGCGTGGTGCCATCCGGCAGCTTCACTTCAACCTCAGCATCAACAACCTTGCCGCCTACCTTGTCAAGGAACTCATTCAAGACAGGGATCTTGAAGTAATCCCCGCCCGAAGGCACTTTGGAACCGGTGCCGTTGACAAGCGCACTCTGGGCCGCATTCCAGTCGGCTACCGTCCAGCCATTGGGCAGGTTATCAACCGTGAAGGCGCCACTGATGCCATCAACCGTAATCGTCATCTCGCCATTGACAATAGTAATGGTCTGGTTGATTCTGCCCGCGCCCTTGACCGTGATCGTCTGGTCACCGAGCGTGTCCAGCGACACATTTGGTGTATTGCCGCCACCATCATAGGTACCCTTGATACCGGATTTCTGGATCAGCAGGAAATGTGATTCACTGCCATCCTTGTAGTCCTGGAACTGCACATCCTTGACCGTGATGGTAAATTCGCTGCCGATCTTCGCGGCGTCATTGCCGTGATAGCTGGCCGTATCCTTTACGTTACTGACCGGCAGATCCGCCACCGCATCAATAACAACCGTGCCGACATCCACTGTCTGCGTAGCCGAATCCGTAGAAGTATCGGCATGCGTATCCATTGTCACCTTGACATTGGTCAGGTCGGTATCGTCGTTCGCCACCGGCTTGTAGGTGATCTTCGCCTGATCGACACCATTGCCCGTCTGCGCAGGCAGGTGATCTGCCGGGATCGTCAACTTGTAGCTGCCATCGCCCGTCTTCTCCAGATAGCCATCACCCAACTCATAAGTGTGACCGTTGTAGGTAAACGCCCCCAGCTTGCCGTCACCACCCTTGAATTCAAATTCCATGATAATCGGCTTGTCACGGGTCTCGCCGGTCTTCGTGCCGTGGATATGGTCGCTCGTGTTGGAGCTGATCGTAATAACAGCATTATTGGGGCCATGCGGATCACCGGAATGATCAACCGTATTCTGGTTACTCCAGCCATCTTCATAGCCAGCTGTTTTGTGGCTGGTGATGTCGTTGGAAACATTGACCGTGATCGTCCCATCCTTGAAGGTATAGGAGGTATTGTTGTCATCCCTGACCTCGTTATCAGGGATGTTGGTTTCAGTTTCCTCGGCCATGCCGCCAACCTTGATCTGCAGGTTCTGGTCTTTTTCGATACCCTCAGGCAACTGAAGCTCAACCTCGGCTGTTACCTTGCCATTACCGTCTTCAAGGAAATCATTCGGAACCGGGATCTTGATAAACTCATTGCCGGCCACCCCGGTTGCATTGGCGTCGGTAATCGCGCCGATATTCACCGGAATCGTCGGCGAAACGGCTGCACCGTCAATTTCAACAATTTCGCCGTCAACAATCTTGATGAGCATCTCTTGGCCATTGCCGTTGGTCAGCTTGATGGTCTGGTCAGGCAGGGTGGCGTAGCCGGTGGTGCCATCACCAAGGGTCACGCCCTTGTTGCCGATCAGCAGGTAATGGTTTTCCGAGTTGTCTTCATAATCCTTGAAGGTCACTTCGGTCGTCGTGATCTTGACCTTGTCGCCATTGCCGGCAGCGGTGTTGTCGACATTGTTTTCGTTCTTGCCATAATCCACCGCATTGTTTCCACCCACACCCGGCTTGTCAGCCACGGCATCCACCACCACCGTGGCAGTATTGCCGCCATTGTCATGCGTGGTCTTGCCCTGGTTATTGGTTTCATAATCCGCCATCTGGTCAGCTGTATGGTTGCTTCCCTTGAGATCATCCCAGGTATTGCCGCCATCCGAACTGATGATCTTGCTTGCGCCGGAATCCGGGTCCACAATCTGGGCAACATAATCGATGTCTACATCAACGTCGCTGACATCGCCTGTTGTCGGCGTGTATTTCAGGCTGCCCGTGATATCACCCAGGCTCTGGCCGGGCACATTGACCGTACCCAGTACGTTACCTGCCGCATCAACAATCTGTGCCTGGGTATAGATAACCTTGCCACTCGTATCGGTATGGTAGGTAAAGAGAATACCGCAGCCGCTCGGCATATCCACCCCGTTGAGGCTGACCTTGCCGTGCGTATCGTCATACTGGAAGACAATCGCTTTGAGGGCATCCGGATTGGTATTGCTCACACCACCCTCTTCCACGAGCGTCAGCGTAATCTTGCCGCCCGGTGCGGTCGCATTGTTCCCCATATTCTTGTCCGGCTGGTTGCCTTCGTAGACAGCCGAGGTGCCGATACTGATGCCGGAGTGGACACCACTCACAGACAGGCCAATATTTGGCGCATTACCGACCGAAATATTGTTGCCATAGTCATACTCTTCGCCACCGAGCGAATCCTGATCCACCACGGTCACAGGCTTGACCCAGACTGTCGAGTCTGCCACATCGCCGCCAGTCGCTGGTGCGGTAATCGGCATTTCGACCTCGAAGTGGCCATTATTCTCGGTAACCTTGGCGCCAGGAACAGGATCACCGTTAACATCGACCACCTGCCAGCCGCCGTGGCCATCACTGACAACCTCCAGCAGGATATACTCACCCGCATCCGCGTCACCGCTGGTCGGGCTGAGAACATTGTCTACCGGCAGATTGGCGCCACCCTCCGACTTGAAGATGGCATTGATCTCATTTTTGCTCAGCACATCAACGCCGCTGTCAACCGTCCAGCCGTTTTCCAGTGCTTTGGAGATATTCAGCACCACATACTTATGCTCGCCTGCGCCCAGATCGTTGAAGGTAACACCAGCCACGATAGCGATGGTCTCACCTGCCGCCGCCGCACTGCCGCCGTTATAATCCGCACCGGCAGACACATTGGTCGCCATGTCCGCCACAGCATCGACCACGATGGTCGAAGAGCCGGTATACACGGCTTCAGCACCTGCGCTGGATTCGACGGTTACCTCGTAGGAGAAGGACAGATCCGCATCGCTTTGTACGGCTCCCGGCTTGAAAGTCAGGTTCAGGTCATCCAGGCTGGTCCAGGGATCAGAACCGCTTTGCAGCGTGATCGTCACGTCGTTGCCGCTGATTTCAACCAGGTAGGTATTGCCGCCTACCGGGAATGTCTGCCCGTTAGTAACGACACTGCCGTCCGACAGCAACTCACCAGCCGGGAAAGTGAATTTCACCTCGGTAATGTTTTCTGTTACGCCCTGGTTGTTGCTGCCGGAAATTTCCAGCGAGATCGGCGCACCGTCGGCATCCTTGGTGGAATCGGCATCCACACCGGCATTGCCGCGCTCACCGTTTTCATCAACGTCACCCTTGACCTGGGCATAATCCGGATCATATGAGCCAGTCTTGTGCTTGCTGTCATCATTATCCTCTGACGCCCAGCCTGCCTTGATGGTAAGCGTGGAATCAACAGAGTCGACAGTGATCTTCACATCACCTGCCGCATTGCTTTCGTTCCAGGAAACATTGTTGTCAGTGTTCGGATCCTGATCAGTCGGCGTTTCTTCTGCCTTGGCCATGATATTGAGGTCAAGATTGATATCTTTTCCAAGATCCGCAGAATCACCCGTTGCCTGGTATACACAATCCACTTGCGCGGATGCACTACCGCCTTCCACTGCGCCGTAATCGCCCCAGGTCACCTGATCAGGCGGAATCACATAGTACGTCTTGCCGCCGATTTCAATGGTATCAAAAGCCTTGAAACTGCCGTTGTCCATGTAACCCAGTTCGCCCTTGCCGTCAGCTGGCACTTCAATATAAAGCGAATGCGCCTGCGAGGTATCCGTATGCGTTGGATCCACGTCAAAGAAGGTCGCACTGATCGAGACATTTGCCGTTGCCTTGACGTTGGCATCTGTCACATTGGTCCCTTTCTTTTCGATGTCGGTCTTGGCCCAGCCGTCTGCCAGCTTTTCTGTTGCACCAGCGCCATCGATAACAATATGACCGGTAATCATACTGTTATCGGCATCGCCTTTCACATCTTCCGGACGGTCTGCCACGGCATCCACCACGATCGGGAAACTGCCGGTCAATTGACCGGTGCCGCCACCATTGACACTGATATCAACAACCACATTAATCATCATGTCAACATCACTGTCCAGCGGCGGAACAAGATAAACGCCTGCACCATTAAAATCGCTCTGATCAAAATGGAAAACACCATTGGCATCTGCGGCGACTTCCATCCCGCCCTGTGCCGGATCGCCAATATACAGCTTGGTGCCCGGCTCAAAACCACTCAGATGCACCTTATCCACTACCGTGGTGCCTCTCCCCTCAAAATTGAACAGGATCTGGCCCGCATGCAGGCTGCGATCACCCCGTTCCGCATTCTGGCTGTCGGCCTGGTTACGATACGGCTGACCATCCTCAAAGACATAGCCGACAAAAGTACCATCACCCAGCTCGGTGCGAATTTCGAAATCAAAATCACCACCCGGCGTTTCACGGCCGTCATACTCTTCCGGACTCCGGAATTCATAGCCGAAGGTGCCGGTATCAAAACCCGGGGTCACGTTGCCGCGTGCGGCAAGCTGCTCTACCACCACAAAGCTGCCGCCTTCTTCGGCACCGCCTGTGCCGCCTGCACCCGGACCTGCTGCCGCTGCTTCCATCAGCGCTGTCGGGTCTTCGCCCTTGGCAATGGCTTCTTCGATCTGCTGCTGGAGCTTCTCGATATCCCCATCTGTTGCGCCTGGCGCCTGGGTCTGCCCGGCCTGTGGCTTGGAGGCCTCAGCTGCCTGGGAGAGCACCACACCGTCCATCGGCAGGCTCTGGCCTGCGCCCAGGGTGGCAAAGCCGCCTCTTGAAAAATCGATATGGGCGTTTGCGCCATCGGCTGTCTGGATGGTCTCGCCCGCATATACTTTGTCTCCGGGCTTGAGGGTCCGGATAACGCCGCGCTCGTTGATCGCTGTGACGACCCCGTCGACGCCCTTGACGGTTCCTACCACTCTGCCGGATTGCATGCTTGGTGTGGCCATTTTGTTCTTCCTCTATATATAAGACTGTTTATTAGTTGTTCGTTTCCTGCCGCCCCTGCCGTTCCTTCTATCGGCTTGTCGTAACGGGCCACAGGCCATAAAAACTGTTTTGCGAAAATGCACGGTTTATGCACGCACTTTTTCTGATACCACAGAATATATCCAAATTTATGAGCGGGATATATTGTACTTTGGTACTAATTTTATTGCTTTGTAGCAATTTTGCGAAGGCAGTTCAGCGGGATTTTCCCCCAAATACAGCATTTCCGCACAGAAAGAAAAAACCGCCTGAAACCCATTGTAGCGTCACTTCGCCGGGTCTGCAGGAAGGCGGCAAAAAGACCCTGTTTTGCCTCCCGGGCAAAAAGCGCATACACTTCCCCTTTCGGTATTTTCTGCACGCAAAAACACACACCCGACCAGACCCATGCAAAAGAAAGTCTTTATCCGCACCTTCGGCTGCCAGATGAATGAATACGACTCCGCCCGGATGCTTGATCTCCTGGAGGCCGAAAGCGGCTATGCCCGCGCGGAATCACCGGAAGACGCCGACCTGATCCTTCTGAACACCTGCTCGGTGCGTGAAAAGGCGCAGGAAAAGGTCTTTTCCGATCTGGGCCGCATCCGCAAACTCAAAAACGCCAGGCCAGGCCTCCTGATCGGGGTATCGGGCTGTGTGGCCTCGCAGGAAGGCGAGACCATCATCCGCCGTGCGCCGTATGTCAATCTGGTGTTCGGCCCGCAAACCTTTCACCGCCTGCCCGCCATGATCAAGGCGTATGAGCGCACCGGCTCTCCACAGGTGGATATCTCCTTTCCCGAAATCGAAAAATTTGACCACCTTCCCCCGGCAAAAGTGGAGGTGCCGGTTGCCTCCGTTACCATCATGGAAGGCTGCAGCCACTTTTGCAGCTATTGCATCGTGCCGTACACGCGCGGCAAGGAAATCTCGCGCCCGCTGGAAGATATCCTGGTCGAAATCGCCGGGCTGGCTGACCAGGGCGTGAAAGAAATCCTGCTGCTCGGACAGAATGTGAATGCCTGGCGCGGCATAATGGATGGCGGCGAAAAGGCTGACTTTGCGCTATTGGTCGAATATATCGCCGACATACCCGGCATTGAGCGTATCCGCTTTGTCACGAGCCATCCCACCGAATTTTCACACCGGCTCATTGAAGCCTATTCGCGCGTGCCCAAGCTGGTAAGCCACCTCTACCTGCCTGCCCAGCACGGCTCGGACAGGATACTGGCAGCCATGAAGCGCGGCTATACCACGCTGGAATACAAGTCCATCATCCGTCGCCTGAAAGCCATCCGGCCTGACCTGCTGGTCTCCAGCGACTTTATCGTCGGCTTTCCCGGCGAAACCGATGCCGATTTTGAGGCCATGATGCGCTTTATTGACGAAATCGGCTTTGACAACAGCTTCAGCTTCCTTTACAGCCCGCGCCCTGGCACCCCGGCAGCCGCCCTACCGATGGATATCCCGCTGGATGTCAGGAAAGAACGCCTGCAACGCCTCCAGGCCAAGATTGATGAACACACCCGCCGCTACAATGCGGCGCTGGTCGATACCACGCAGCGCGTATTGATTGAGGGTCGCTCGCAAAAGAACCCCGGCCAGTTCCAGGGAAAGACCGGCAGCAACCGGGTGGTCCATATCACGGTAAAGGACACCTCGCCTGTGGCAATCGGCGACTTTGCCGATATCTATATCACTGACGCGACCAATTACGCCTTGCGGGGTATCCCGGCGGCGGACAGGATAGTGGCGTAGCATCATGCGGCGGCTCCTTGTCCCGGCCCTTGTCCTCTTGCTGGGCGGCTGCGTCTCATACCAGGGGCTGCCATCCGGCTGGGAAGCCATCGAAAAGCACGACACCACCGATGATTGCGCTTCCATTGCGGGGATGTATGCCAATCAGGGCGAATACCCCGATGGCTCGCCGGTATACCTCACCACGCTGCTCATCCCCGAAAAAAGCCGAAAAGGCGCCTTTACCACCGGTGTGCTTGAGAAAGCCGATACCATCACCCTTACCCGTGACAAGGGCACCGCCTTTCTCATGCGCATGAAAGGCGAAGGACTGGATGCGCAAAAAAAGATCGACCGCGCCAAAGGCCACTACCGCTGCGTGGAAGGGGTCATGCAAATGGATGACACCCACGGCAGCCAGGATGGCGTCATCGCCCGCAGCCATTTCACCTTCCGCACCCTCTACCGCACAAACGACTGGCTCACCATCAAAAGCACAGGCATGGACACCACCCTGCTGGTGGTTATTCCCCTGAACCAGTACGAGTACCGCTGGGCGCGCTTTGCCGTCAAAAAACCGGAAGCCATCCCCGCCCCGGAAGAAAACGCGCCCTGAGAGATAAATCGCGTTTTTTTGACAAAACACTTTGTCATAACCCGTCTCATCCATATAAACTAGGCTGAAATCCAGGCTGATCCGTCTTAACTGCAACCATCGTGGAGCGTACCGTGAAAAATACCCGGCCCCAAAGCAAACCCAGGAAATCCGGCAATGTGAAAAAAGAGCCGAATGTACTCTACTTTTCCCCGGAGCCGCAGGACAATTCCCGGCTGGCCAATCTGTGCGGCCCGATGGATGAAAACATCCGCCAGATCGAATCCGCCCTGGATATCGAGGTCAACCGCCGCGGGGGCAAATTCATCCTGACCGGAAAAGAAGCCTTGAAGGCGCTGCACCTGCTGGAACAGTTTTACGCCATGTCCAATGTCCCGGTATCGATAGACGATATCCAGCTTGCGCTGGTGGAGGTGCGGGCGGTTCAGACCAATCTCGCGCAGGGCATGCCGGTGGGCATCATTGCCGACGCCGAGGTATCAAGCCCGGTGCTCAAGACCCGACGGAGCGATTTGCGCGGGCGCACCCCCATGCAGGTGGAATACCTCAAGACGATCCTGGAACACGATATCACCTTCGGTATCGGCCCGGCCGGTACGGGCAAGACCTACCTGGCAGTGGCCTGTGCAGTGGATGCGCTGGAACGGGAAAGCGTACAGCGGGTCATCCTCACCCGCCCGGCGGTGGAAGCAGGCGAACGGCTCGGCTTTTTGCCGGGCGACCTGGCACAAAAGGTCGATCCCTACCTGCGCCCGCTGTACGATGCGCTGTATGACCTGATGGGCTTTGAACGCACGCAGCGCCTTTTTGAAAAGCAGGTGATTGAGATCGCCCCGCTGGCCTATATGCGCGGGCGCACGCTCAACAATGCCTTTGTCATCCTCGATGAGGCGCAAAATACGACGCCTGAGCAGATGAAAATGTTCTTGACGCGTATCGGCTTTGGCAGCAAGGCGGTGATCACCGGCGACATCACGCAGATCGACCTGCCGAACCACCAGAAAAGCGGGCTGATCGACAGCCTGCATATCCTCAAGGATGTCCGCGGCATTGGCGTGACCCACTTTACCAGTGTCGATATCGTGCGCCACCCGCTGGTGGCCCGGATTGTGGAAGCCTATGAAAAGATGGAAGCCTTCAAGCGCGGCAATACCCTGAAAAAAGCAGACGCGGCCTCCCCGGCACAGGAAGCGGAAGTACCCGCGCCCGCACCGAAAAAAACCGCCGCCAGAAAAACGAAACAGAAATGAAATCTCCCATTCCCCTTTCGCTGTCCGTCCAGTACGCCGACCTGCGGGCAAAGGATATCGCTTCCCGCCAGCAGATCCGCCGCTGGGTGAAAGCAGCCATCAGGCAACCGGCCATGCTGACCATCCGTTTTGTTGATGAGGCGGAAGGACAGGCGATCAACCGGGATTTCCGCCACAAGGATTATGCGACCAATGTGCTCACCTTTACTTATGACGCGCCGCCGTACGGGGAGGATGAAAGTGCCGCTGCCGAAGCGGATATCATCCTTTGCACGGATGTCATCCTGAAGGAAGCGAAAGAACAGAAAAAAACACCGGCGGCCCATCTGGCGCATCTCATTATCCACGGTGTTTTGCATGCACAGGGGCATGACCACGAAACGGATGCCGACGCCGAAAAAATGGAAGTACTGGAAACCGCCATCCTCTCGCGCTTTTCGATTGCCGATCCTTACGCATGAACGATCCTGCCATGAAAACCCGCTGCCCCTGGGCGCTTGGGTCCCCGGAAGAAACGCATTACCACGACACCGAATGGGGGGTGCCGCTTCATGATGAGCATACCCTTTTTGAGCTGCTCACGCTGGAAGGCGCGCAGGCCGGACTTTCCTGGCAGACGGTTCTGAAAAAGCGGGAAGGCTACCGCAAGGCGTTTGCCGGCTTTTCTCCTGAAGCGGTTGCCGCCTTTACCGCAGCTGATGTCGATCAACTGGTCGGCAACCCCGCCATTATCCGCCACAGGAAAAAGATCGAATCAACCATCAGCAATGCCCGTGCCTTCATGGAAACGGCGGCGGCGCACGGCAGCTTTGTGCAGTATGTGTGGGGATTTGTCGATGGCACCCCTATCAACAATAGCTGGACAGACACCAGCCAGGTGCCCCCGCATTCACCGCTTGCCGCCACCCTTTCGAAAGACCTGAAAAAACGGGGATTCACCTTTGTCGGCCCGACCACCATGTATGCCTTCATGCAGGCAATCGGGATGGTCAACGACCACCTGGTTTCGTGTTTCCGGCATAATGAGATAAAACACGCCAAACGTTAATCGTTTGCGTTTTTCCCGGAGAAGCCATTACCCCCCCGGGAACAATATGCATCCCGCGACGCCGGTATCAGAACTTGTGCGTCATGCCCACCTGCACGGCGGCGATACTGTCGCGTTCAAGACCGCTGTAGTAATTGCCGGTGGCCTTGTCATCAAAATCCGTATAGGAAACCTGACCATAGACCGAGGTGCGTTTGGAGAGATTGTAGGTATAACCCAGGGCATACTTGTACGTATCCCTGCTGCCCCCGTCAAAGCCGGCCATGGTTGCACCCGTGCTGCGGTTTTTGACGTCTTTCAACCGGGCATACTGGACAGACGCATCCAGTTGACCGGGACCGATATCCCATTCCAGGCCAAGCATCCAGACCTGCTCATCCGTACCCGGATTGGTTGTATTCTTATAGTTGATACTGCCGTTGTTCCGGTACCCCTTGTTGTCGGTATCCTCATACAGCAGCGTGACGCGGGCCGGACCGAATTTGTAGCCCAGACCAATGTTCCATACCGAAGAATCATCCGAATCCGATGTGCGGCTCCAGTTGGCCGTTCCCTGGAAAGGCCCGTTGTCATAGCTGAGATTAATGCCGTAGCCATCATTGTCTTTATCCGCACCAACTGCACCCGCTGTCGGATTGCCCTTGGTATTTTCGCCAAGCGTATAAAGCAGGCCAAATTTGAAGCCACTCCATGTCGGGCTGTCGTACCGTGCCGTATTGCTCACACGGGCAGAACGCTGCGAGCTGTAGATCATGGCGCCGACACCATACTGGTAGAAGGGATCAAAGCGGCGGATCGTTTCCGTGCTCAGTTCATTGACGCGGCCAAAGCGGATCTTGCCCCATGTGCTGCTTTCCAGGCCCATATTGGCAGCGCCGTCCCAGTCAACCCCGGTATCACCCTTGGCACCGCGGCCAGCCGGAATGCTCGAGTTACCGATACTGCCGTCATTAAGATCAAAACGGCGCTCCAGTTGAAAGATGGCTTTCAGCCCGCCACCCAGGTCTTCCGAACCCCGAAACCCGATTTTGTTATCCTGGTTGGTTCCCATGTAGACATCACGGCCAGTCTGCTTGACATAACCGGTATCCACAACACCGTAAATCGTGACATTGGACTGTGCAAGCGCGCCGCCGGAGCAGGCTGCCAGCACGGCCAGTGCAATTAACTTTCTTTTCATAAGCGTTTCTCCTTGTTTTGCCCTCTGTGGCATGTTGATATTGCCGGAAGCCGGTTACGCTATCCGGACAAATCTATCTTGATGGGGATTTATGACAACCCTGTGACAAACCGGAAAAGGAGCGGATGATGACGGTAAAAACGGAAAAAAGTGTTGTTTTTTTTCATCAGGAAGAAATCGCCGGATTTGTCATCGGCCTGTCATATCACTGCCGTATGCTGGAAGCTGCCAAATAAAGCCAGTCTTTATGAGGTATGTTGAAAATCCTTTGTACAGGGCGTGCCGTTATCCAGTGCGCCCTTTTTTATGCTGAAAAAACAGGCAGATATTGCATAAAAACAATACTTTCAAGCGTAATTCCCCCTTTTTCAGACATATCCGGAAAAAAAGGAAGACCACCCCTGCCAAATTGGATGAAATTGCCCCAATGCAATATAAGTTGATTGGCAGAAAGGGCTGCCTATTGTAAACAGCAAACAAAAAACGCTTTTAAAGGTTGAGCAGAACAGACATGAAAAAAATACTATTCGGGCGGCGCTTCTTGGCGCAACAGCCGGCCTTGCCCACGCACAGACAAACCTGACGATATACGGCATTATTGATACCGGCTATATCAAGGTAGAGGGCAGCGATACCCGCATGGGCCACAATTACTCCAGCCGGATCGGCTTTCGCGGCTCGGAAGACCTGGGTTCCGGCTATCGCGCCACTCTCGAGATTGAAGAGCGCCTGGACCTGAACAATGGCAATAACGGCACCCTGCCCGACTATGACGACCAGGTGCATGGCCGTCCGCGTGGCAATACCCAGTACCAGGGCGCCTGAAATAACCAGAGCGTGTTAACACGCCCTGTAAATCAATCACAGACAAGAGGTAACAATGGGATACGAATTTTCACTCTACAGCCAGATGGATGATCCGGCGAACATCCTGCCCATGCTGCAAAAAAAATGGGAACAGACACTGGAAGAAATCAGGGCGGCCACCTCCGAAGGCCTACCGGCAATACAATGAAATTGATGAGCTGAAAAAAAGCGAAATCATACCGATAGGGGAAGAATCCAGCTTTGCCCTGATCAACCTGGAAGACAGGAAATGGCCCGAGAGGGCTGCTTTCAGCCTGCATACGGCCAGTCCCGGCGGCACCCTGCCTGCCGGCACACCCTATATCCTGATCCTTTCCTATTTTAGCAGCCGTCCCAATCATCCGCTTTTGGCAATCACGCAGGATATCCTTGCGTCGCACCATCTTCCCTGCCTGACTGATGACTTGTAAAATAAGGACTTTATTGTCGCTGAAATACAACAGCAGGTGCCATTTTTCCTCCCACATACACCCTTTTTGCGCCACATCAAACCCATCCGCAGGGTTTGCCTTACGTTGATACCATCAACGTGCACAGGCACACCTTTACCTGGTATGTCGAGACAGAAAATCATGAAAAAAACCATCATCCCGTTTTCCATCCTGGCGATCTTTGCCGGCCTGCTTCCCCAAATCACCCATGCACAGACAGCCGTCACGGTGTATGGCTGGGTCGACATCGGCTATGTCGGAGAAACCGGAAAAGACTGGCGAATGGATGAAAATGACAGCAACGCCTTTGGCATCAAGGGCACAGAAGACCTCGGCGGCGGCAACAAGGCAACCTTTGACATCCAGACCCGCTTTACCCTGCAAAACGGTGAGCTGGAAAGCAGCGAAGGGGTGGAATGGGAAGGTGCCTCCAACATGGGGCTGGCAGGCCACTGGGGCAGCCTGCGTTTCGGACGCATGAATGAGGTACCCACCGAAACTTTCCGGGTACTGGACCCCTTGAACCAGGATGGCGCGGCCAGTATGCTGAGAAGCTCACAGCGCTCGGTGCGTATCGGCAACACGGTGCGCTACGACAGCCCTGTCTGGAACGGGCTGTACCTGCGGGCCTCCTACTCGCTCGGTGAAGACGGCCATCATGCCGAACCCGGCTCCGCCTCAAAAGCCGGTGCGGACAATGACGGCTATGCCGCCTCCTTAAGATATGACCGCGGCCCGCTTTTCCTTTTAGGCAGCTGGAGCCGCCGGGCAGACTCCAATGACTCTTACATGTGGAACCTGGGCGGCGCCTATGCCTTCGGCCCGGTCCGCTTCTCGCTGGGCTATGAGCGCACCCGTGACAAGGGCTGGAAAAACGGCGGCTACAGCAACCATGCGCTGGCAGCGCAATACGGCGGTACAGAAGGCATCACCTCCCGCCAGGACTCCTGGATTGCTGGTCTCAAATGGACTGTCGGCCAGGGCACGGTGGATGCGTTTTTCAACTATGTCAGGCTAAAAGATGCTGATGTGGCCGGCACCAGCGCATCCCTGAGCGATGACTCCGCCCGCAAATATGGGCTTGGCTATACCTACAACCTCTCCAAGCGCACCCAGGTCTATACCCGGGTTTCCTACATCGACTTTGGCAGCGGCAGCATGGCTGCCTATTACCGGGGCACCGGCCTGGACAATGAGAATGTTACTACCTTCCAGCTTGGCATGTTCCATAAATTCTGATGTCGGCATGTGCTCGCCAGCGCAAACGCCAGCTTGCTCCTGTTAGCTGAAACAGCCCCGCAACGCTGATTTTCATGCGCTCCAGGCTCAGCCTAATCCATTGACTTTAAATAATTTTCATGCAACCATGAATTCATGGTCATGATCGTGAAAGACTAACCCTGGCGCTGCAGGGACGATATACCGGACAAACCATACAAACGGCAGGTGGCATTCGCCCCACACACGGTCGGCAGTAAAGGAGCAGTCCGCCCTACCCTGCCCCCGGTTCTTTGTATAGTTAATGCTTCGTCTTATGACGATGCGCAATTTGCCACGGCCTGCATACGGTTCCCCTTGCAGGCCTTTTTTTGCCTGAAAAAAGCAAAATCCCCCGTAAAGGGGGATTTGCAGGATAAAAATGACAGGCTTTATGCTGCCAGCAACTGGCGCAGCACATACGGCAGGATACCGCCGTTGTGGTAATAATCCACCTCGATTGGCGTATCAATACGAAGCAAAAGCGGTACCTCCTGCGACGTGCCGTCAGCCCGGTGAATGACCAGTGTCACATCCTTTAAGGGACTGATGGTTTCCAGGCCCTTGATATCAAAAGTCTCATCGCCTTTCAGCCCCAGCGACTCCGCACTGTCATTGCCCTTGAACTGGAGCGGCAAGACACTCATGCCCACCAGGTTGGAACGGTGGATACGCTCAAAGGAACGCACGATCACGGCCTTCACCCCCAACAGCTGCGAGCCTTTGGCCGCCCAGTCGCGTGATGAACCGGCGCCATACTCCTCGCCGCCAAAAATGATGGCAGGCACCCTGTCCTCTTGGTAACGCATGGCGGCGTCAAAGATCGACATCTCCTTGCCATCCGGCTGGTGTACCGTAAAGCCCCCCTCCTTGCGCTTGCCTTCGGCATCGGCCGGCATCATCAGGTTGCGGATGCGGACATTACCAAACGTGCCGCGCATCATCACTTCATGATTGCCGCGGCGGGCGCCGTAAGAGTTGAATTCAGAGCGTGTCACGCCATGCGCAAGCAACCATTGCCCGGCCGGCCCTTTCTCCTGGATGGAGCCGGCAGGCGAGATATGGTCTGTCGTAATCATGTCGCCAAAGATAGCCAGCGGCCTCGCGCCGGTTATATTGACAGAACCGGCCTGCGGTTCCATGGTGAAATTATCAAAGTACGGTGGCTCGGCGATATAGGTCGACTCCGGCCAGTCATACACGTCGCCGGTGGCAAAACCGCCGATTTTTTCCCACAGCTCACCCGGTGCGCCCTTGATATCGGCATAATTGTTGCGGTAAGTCTCGGCATCCAGCGCAAAATGCATGAACTGCGCCACTTCCTGCGACGTTGGCCAGATATCCTTGAGATAAACGGCCCTGCCGTCGGTGCCTTTGCCCAGCGGCTCGGTCATCAGGTCCCTCGTGACATTGCCTGCGATCGCATAGGCGACGACCAGCGGTGGGGAGGCCAGGAAATTGGCGCGGATATTCGGATGAATGCGTGCTTCAAAATTGCGGTTGCCTGACAGAACAGCTGCCGCCACCACATCATTTTTCACAATAGCTTCATTCATCGCCGGGCTCAGGTCACCCGAATTGCCGATACAGGTGGTGCAGCCATACGCCGCTACCTCAAAGCCCAGTTGCTCAAGGTAGGGCAAAAGGCCAGCCTTGGTCAGATAATCCGTCACAATGCGTGATCCGGGCGCCAGGGACGTCTTGACGGTCGGTGACGTTTTCAGTCCGGCTTTTACCGCCTTTTTCGCCAGGAGACCGGCGGCAATCAATACCGCCGGGTTGCTGGTATTCGTACAGGAAGTGATCGCGGCAATCAGGACATCCCCATTGGAAAGCGTCGACCCATCGGACGTCTGGTATGCCACGGCAAGGTCTTCGGCCTTCTTGCCAAAGCCGTCTTCCTTCACAGGCTTTGAAAAGAGCGTGGTGAACTGCTTTTTAAGGTTACCCAGCTCAATACGGTCCTGCGGACGTTTCGGCCCGGAAAGCGAAGCCGTAACGGTACCCAGATCCAGCGTAATCACACGGGTATAGTCTACCTGCCCGGCTTTAGGCATGCCAAACATTTCCTGCGCCTTGAAGTAGCCTTCCAGTGCATCGACTTCTTCGGCAGTGCGTCCGGTCTCGCGGAAATAAGCGACCGTGGCATCATCCACCGGGAAAAAACCAATCGTTGCGCCATATTCGGGCGCCATGTTGGCAATGGTTGCCCTGTCCGTTGCCGAAAGCGAGGCAGCGCCTTCGCCAAAAAATTCAACAAATTTGCCGACAACGCGCTCACGGCGAAGGATTTCCGTAACGGTCAGGACAAGGTCGGTTGCCGTGCACCCTTCGGAAAGCTGCCCGGTCAGGTTCATGCCGATCACGTCCGGCGTGAGGAAATAAACAGGCTGCCCCAGCATAGCGGCTTCAGCCTCAATACCGCCCACGCCCCAACCAACCGAGCCAACACCATTAATCATGGTGGTATGCGAATCCGTACCCACCAGGGTATCCGGATAGTAAACCTCCCCTTTTTCCGGATCGGCACGGTGATACACACCACGCGCCAGGTACTCCATGTTCACCTGGTGAACGATACCAAAGCCCGGCGGCACCACACCAAAGGTATCAAACGCCTGCATGCCCCATTTCATGAACTGGTAGCGCTCATGGTTACGGTCAAACTCCAGCTTCATGTTCAGGTCAAGCGCATCAGGACGGGCAAAATAATCAATCTGCACCGAATGGTCAACCACCAGGTCAACCGGCACCAGCGGCTCGATCTTTTTCGGGTCCTTGCCCATTTTCACTGCCACATTGCGCATGGCTGCCAGATCAACCAGCAGCGGAATGCCGGTAAAATCCTGCAAAAGCACACGGGCAACCACAAAAGGGATTTCATTGGTCCGTTCGTCATTGGCGCGCCATCCGGCAAGCTGCTTCACATGGTCCTCGGTAATTTTGACGCCATCGCAATTACGCAGCACGGATTCCAGCACAATACGAATGGAAACCGGCAGGCGGGACAGATCAAGATTCAGCGCTTTGCCAAGTGCTGGCACGGAATAAAAACGCCCCTTGCCGGATTTGCCGATCGGGAAATCCTTGAGGGTGCTCTCGGTAATGCGGGACATGCGTTCTCCAAACAAGAATGGCTCTAAAAAAAGAGCCATTCAAGAGTTAGTCAAGACCGGTATTATAGCGCCACAGGCACCGGTATGAAGATTATTTGCTGGAAGCGAGCCTTCTGGTCTGCTCGGGATTCCGGCACTCATTGGCAAGCTGGCGACCTTTCTTGGAATCAAACAGCATGCTCTTGGAAGGAATGCTGATCAAGACCAGACCATCAGGTTTGTTCTCAAAGCGCTCTGCGCCTGTCGAGGTTTGCTGGCGGTTCATGCGGTACATCTTGTTGCGCCAGCGGAGGTTGACATAGCTGTTGTCACCGGCATTTTTGTACACCGTGAGCTTGTCGCCAAGATCACACTGGTAAAGCGCGCTGACATGACCCGCTGTGGCAAGCTCTGCATCCTTGTCATTGGCATGGGCAGTGTTGAAAGACATGGAGAAAGTCAATCCTGCGACAACGAGGGAAGCGGTCAGAAATTTTTGCATCGTATAGGCCTCATACTAAAAAAATTGGCTTGCACCTGATCCAGGCACATCGGCAGTTTCCCTTGAAATACTGGTTAAGCCATCCAGGGAAACAACCTGCTTATTATGGCATAAATTTTACAAAAAAAGGGGGTAAAGTCTTGATTAATGTGGAAAAAGCTCCGCAGACCCCAACTGGCGGATCAGCCCGAAAACCTCCGTGAAAATGACTTCAAGCGGCGCCTCCATGTAGGTGAGCATCAGCGCAATCATGAAAAAGCCCACGGCAATGGTCACCGGAAAACCGATACCGAAAAGATTAAGCTGCGGCGCAGCACGCGTCAGAATACCAAGCGAGGCATTGGTAACGAGAAGCGCGGCCAGGATCGGCAATGCCAGCTGCAGGCCATAAGAAAAAATCGCCCCCCCCCACTGGACGATCAGCCAGAAACCATCCTTTCCCATCGGACCGGCAGCAATCGGCAGCGTGGTAAAGCTGTCGACCACGACAGAAATCATCAGCAGGTGAAAATTTGCCGCAATATAAAGCGTAAGCACCAGCAAGGCGAAATACTGGCTGACGGCAGAAGATTGCCCCCGGGTCTGGGGATCATAAAACGTGGCAAAACCCAGGCCCATCGTCATGCCCACCGCCGCACCGGCCATCTCCATCGCCGAAAAGGCAAAACGCATTGCCAGGCCCATGGCCGCACCAATCAGAAACTGCTGGATGAGGATCAGAAAACCCGCATAGGACATCGGGTCAACAGCCAGCTCGACCGGAACCGAAGGAGAGATGATAAGGGCGATGCAAACGCCGATAAGCACCCGGATACGTGCAGGAATCCCGCTGGCGCTGAAAAGCGGCGCAGCGGCAATCATGCCGAGAATACGGGTTAGCGGCCAGATAAAGGACGAGACCCAGATCAGCAGGTCATTGCTGTTGAATGTCACCATGGCAAAATCGGCCTTTTTTCCATCTGCCTGACCATGAAGGCTGATGCGGCCTAACCTGCCATGAAAGGAATACCGGTAAACACCTGCCGCATGAAATTGGTCATGACGGTTATCATCCACGGCCCGGCAATAACCAGCATGACAAAGATACCGACCATCTTGGGAATGAAAGACAGGGTCATTTCATTGATCTGCGTGGCGGCCTGGAAAATACTGACAATCAGGCCGATAGCCAGTGCTGTCAGCAAAAGCGGGGCTGCCAGCATGAGGGTGACTTCCACACCCTGGCGTCCCAGGGTCATTACACTTTCAGGTGTCATACGCGCCTCGTCAGTAGAAACTCTGAGCCAGTGAGCCGATGATGAGATGCCACCCATCCACCAGCACAAAGAGCATCAGCTTGAATGGCAACGCAACAATCGCCGGGGATACCATCATCATACCCATCGACATCAGCACACTCGCTACCACCATATCAATAATAAGAAACGGCAAAAAAATCGCAAAACCGATCTGGAAAGCTGTTTTCAGTTCGCTTGTCGCAAAAGACGGGATCAGCACACTCATTGGCAGATCCGCCTCATCCTGCACCGCAGGGATATCCGCCATCTGGAGAAACATTTCCAGATCGGCCTTGCGGGTCTGTTTGAGCATAAAAGCCTTTAACGGTACCTTGCCCTTTTCATACGCCTCAACCATCGTGATCTGGTTTTCAGAAAACGGTTTATAGGCATCATCGTAAATCTTGTTGAAGACCGGCGACATGACAAAAAACGTCATGAAGAGCGCCAGCGCCACCATCACCTGGTTTGGCGGTGAGCCTTGTGTACCGATTGCCTGCCTCAGGAGTGATAAGACAATGATAATCCGGGTGAAGCTCGTCATCAGCATGAAGGCAGCCGGGATAAACGTCAGCGCGGTCAGGAAAACCAGCGTCTGGATGGAAAGGGAGTAATGGGTAGCACCACCGGATGCAGGCGTTGCCGTAAAAGCCGGAATACCCTGGGCTGCTGCAAAAAGCGGCAGCGAAAGCAGGGAAAATGCCAACAGGGTCACAACCTGTTTTTTGCCGCTTTTCACCTGATTATCCCTTGTTTTCATCTTTTTGACGCTCGATGGTTTTTTTGAGCCATGCGGCAAAGGGAGGCGAATTCGCATCAGACGCTTCTTCCGGCAGCTCCTGCTTTGGCATGGTCGCCAACGTGTTGATCTGGCTGGGCGTCACCCCCAGTATCAGCCAGTGATCCCCGATTTCGACCACCATGACCCGCTCACGGGTGCCAATGGAAAGCCCGCCAACCACCTTCATCTTGACGCCTGAGAGGGTACGGTTAAAGCCGGTACGACGGATCAGCCACCAGGCGCCCCACATCAGCCCCAGCACAACCAGGAGGCCAAAGATGCCCTGCAACAGGTAGCCTGTCGTGGAAACCGGGGCCGTAGCAGCCGGTTTAGCCGTTGACTGAACCTGCGCCCAGGCAACCGAACCGGTCACGGCAAACAGAAAAAACGCGGTAAAAAACGTGCGCATCAGCGGTTTAACTTTCTGATCCGTTCTGCAGGCGTAATCACGTCAGTCAATCGAATACCGAATTTGTCATTGACGACAACCACTTCGCCCTGCGCAATCAGGCAGCCATTGACCAGCACATCCATCGGTTCGCCTGCCAGGCCGTCCAGCTCGACAACCGACCCCTGTGCCAGTTGCAGCAGATTCTTGATCGGCAGCTTGGTACGACCCAGTTCAACGGTCAACTGGACCGGAATATCCAGGATAAAATCAATATCGCGAACACGCTCTCCCTCCATCGTTGTCGCACTGAAATCCTGGAAATTGCCTGGGGCTGTTGTTGAACCATTGGTCAACGCAGACATGGCAGCCGCGGATTCGGTCTGCTCAGCCATAGCGGCACCCCAATCGGCACCCTCGTCTTTATCTTCGTCTGCCTCCGCCTGTTCAGCCATGGCAGCGCCCCAGTCTGTCCCACCGTCCTGCTCAGCCTCTGTAGCCGCATCTCCTGCTGCCGCCGCTTTGGCAGCTTCTTCTTCCGCGAGAGGGGCATTCCAGTCTTCTGCGGCACCTGCTTCTGGTTTACTCGTCGTCTCCGGCATTGTCCTCTCCTAGTACTGGTCCTGAGGCTTCTGCTGAAATACTGATCAGCCTTTCCACCTTCAGCGCGTATTGTCCATTCATTTTGCCATAAGTGCATTCCATGATGGGAACACCGCCCACCGTGGCTTCTATTTTTTCGGGCACATTCAGCGGAATGATATCACCGACACGCATATTCATCAGCCCCTGCACATCAGTCTTTGCCGTGCCGAATTCAGCAACCAGCTCAACTTCCGCTATCTGGATCTGCTGCTTCAACAGCCTGATCCAGCGCCTGTCCACTTCCAGTGCCTCACCCTGCATGCTGGATGTCAGGACATCACGCACCGGCTCGATCATCGTGTAAGGCGTACAGATATGGATCGCGCCGCCGTTATCCCCCAGGTCGATCTGGAAAGACGTGGATACCACCACCTCGCTCGGTGTGGCGATATTGGCAAACTGGGTATTCATCTCGGAACGGATGAACTCGAATTCAATGGGGTAAATCGGCTCCCACGACTTGGCATAGTTTTCAAAAATGATCCCCAGGGTACGCTGGATCACCCGCTGCTCGGTCTGCGTGAATTCACGGCCTTCCACACGAAGATGAAAACGGCCATCCCCGCCAAAAAGATTGTCAATGATCAGAAAAGCCAGTGAGGGTTCAATGACAACCAGTGCAGTCCCCCTTAAGGGCTTGATATGCACCAGGTTGAGATTGGTCGGCACGACCAGGTTACGGATGAATTCACTGTACTTCGAGACACGGACAGGTCCAACCGAGACCTCGGTATTGCGGCGCAGGAAATTGAACATGCCGATACGCAACAAACGCGCAAAGCGCTCGTTCATGATTTCAAGCGTCGGCATGCGGCCACGGACAATACGTTCCTGGGTAGCGAGATTATAGGAGCGGACGCCCGCTTCTTCCTCGACGACCTCAGGCTCGTCTTCAATGCCGTGCACCCCCCTTAAAAGGGCATCGACTTCTTCCTGCGAAAGAAAATTTTCAGTTGGCATATCCTGTCACTAGAAATGACTCACACTACTGCACAATAAACGAGGTGAAAAGCACACTCTGGACTTCCATCGGATAATCCCCCTGGAAAAACGGCTGCTTGACCTGCTCGGCGATTTCCTGCGCCAGCTTGACCTTGCCTTCCGCTGTCAGCACTTCTGCTGCCGGCTTGCTGGAAAGCAGCATCACCAGGCGGCTCCTGATAAGCGGCATATGCTGCTTGAGCTTGGCGGCATCTTCTTCATCCGCCATCTGAAGCGTAATTGCCGTTTGCAAAAGCTGCCCATCCTCACCCTGCAGATTGACCGTAAAAGCATCAAGAGAAACAAAAACCGGCCCGGCGTCTTCCTTCTTTTTCTTCTTTTTCTTCTTGGATGGTCCTGCATCCTCATCCTCAGCGGCTTCAGCATCCGCATTCTTGATATGCGTCCACCAGTACCAGCCACCGCCTGCGCCTCCCAGGATAAACAGGACGAGAACAATGAGAATGATCAGCTTGCCCTTACCCTTCTTTTTCCCTTCTCCGCCTTCAGCCGACGCTTCTTTTTTGGTTGCCATAACGTGCCTTTCCTGTTTTTCCTGAATCCTTCTCTGCGGTGGATAATCAATCTGATCAAAGCACCAGCTGTCAACATAAGCTGATCACCAGATAACCCACTGATCTTCCTATTTTACAGCCTGTCGATACGCAAGCAAGTTAATGGTCTCCAAAAAACAACAGATATCTGTCTGTTAACGGATGTTTTCCCTTTACCTGGCTTGAGCCTTTTTCAGGCAAAACACCGGATGGCAGTCCGGACCTTATGCAAAAAAACCTGCCTCCCTTTTACGGAAACAGGTTTTCCGGATTCCCTGCCGGCAAAAAACCGTATCAGGCAAAGGTGTCAACCAGTCCTTTGGATATCATTCGTCCTGATGCCGGCACATCGGTAACCGCTGTCAGATTGCCGATATCGCCATCATCACCGGTTACACCAGCCGTTCTGCCGCCGGAAGAGGATGCCTGTCCGGACTGCTGGTTACCTGAATTTTCCGCGCCCACCTGCGCCTGGCCAAGCTGGATACCTGCGCCTTCCATCATCTCCCGCAGTCGCGGCAATGAGCCTTCCAGGGCCTGCCTGACATCCGGGTTGGCCGAGAAGAAATTGGCCGATGCATTATTGTTCGACACGCTCACCACCACCCTGACCGGGCCCAGCTCCGGTGGATTCAGTGTCAGCGAGGCACTCTGCTGTTCCTGTCCGACCATCCACAGGACACGCTGTCCGATAGCCTGGTTCCACTCAGGAGAACCCATCTGCTGCATGACGCGGGTGGCGGCCGGATTAGCTTCCACCGTCATCGGCGCCACGGTTGCCTGCTGAACCTGTTGTGTTGACATGGTTGGCACCGGCTGCTGCGTCTGTGAAACCGGCTGTTGTTCAGCCACCGGTTTGACTGCGGCAGCTGCCGTATCCGTTGCAGCCACCTTCGGCGCGACTGCCTCGGCAACCGGCTTGTCAACCGGCGTTTTCATATTTTGCCCGGCATCGGCCTGCACCTTGTCATAGGTCACCTCATCGCCACCTTCCTGTGTATCACGCTTGACGTTGCCAGCCTCAATCTCATCTGTCGCCCGCATCTTCCTGCCGCCAGTGGACTCTTCCTCTGTTGCCGCCAGCACCAGCGCTTCATCCGCCAGCTCGGCCGTATCATTGCCCGGCGCCGGCTCCACCGGCACAATCTGCGCACCGGCAGTTGCCGCCATGATCTGGGCAAGCACTGCCGCATCATCTTCCACAGTGACGTTATCGTCTGACTTACCAGGCAGTGTGGCCTCAGCCGTTTCGCCTTCTTTTACCGGCTCTTTTGCGCTTGCCTCATCCGTCGTGTTCTGACCTTCATTTGAAGATGATGGCTGCTTTACCGCCTCTTTGCTGTCAGCCGGCATGATCTGCTTTTCCGGTTCGCGTGCTGCCATCTGGCCCTTGAGAAGCGCCTGGAAAGGGTTTGACGCATCATTCCCCTGGTTTTTTGCGCTCGCGCTAGATGTCATATTCCTGCCCGCATCCAAAAGGGGCTGAACAACCATCAACAATGACATATTCATCTTCCGTTCTCCTGTATTACTGCTTTAATTTCGCCATACGGGCTTTTCTGCTGTTGAATTCATCCGCTTCTTTCTGTTCCCGCCTGCTGGCTTTCTTCATTTCCCTGACTTCCGCACGTTTTTGCAGGGTTTCGTAAGACGCTCTTTTCTTCTCACACTCCTGCCACGCGGCTTTTGCTGCATCAATGCGCTCCTGCGCCTGCTGTACCACCTTTTGCTGGCCGCTTATCGCCTCGTCCAGCTTGTCAATAAAATTATGGTAGTTCTGGTAATCCCTCGCAGAAAGACCGGTCTTTCTGTTTTCATCAAAACGTCCCATATAATCTTCCCTGTACTGCAAAAGCAGGGTCAGTTTCTGTTCTGCCTCGGCGCCTGCCCTGATCGTATGTCCCAGTACAACCGCCGCTTTTTCCACCTCCTCTGCTGCCAGGCTGATTAAGGTTTCCATCGTGGAGGACTTGACCATAACTGCTCCGCCCTTCCCCAGACCTATTCAAAAACCCCGGCCAGCTCTTCTAAGCTTTCCGCCACATTCGAGCGTTCCATGATGTCCTGCTGCAAAAAGCCCTCAATCCTGTCATGCCGTACAATCGCTTCATCAAGCACCGGATCGCTGCCAGCGCTGTAGGCGCCCACACTGATCAGGTCACGGCTGCGCGAATAACGCGAGCTCAGCTGCTTTAATTTCCTTGCCAGTTGCTGATGCTCCGGCGTGGCAATATTCTGCATGGCGCGGCTGATTGACTGCTCAATATCAATCGCCGGATAGTGCCCTGCCTCGGCCAGCTCACGATTGAGCACAATATGACCGTCTAAAATCGCCCTCGCGGCATCTGCAATCGGGTCCTGCTGGTCGTCCCCCTCGGTAAGTACCGTGTAAAAGGCGGTAATCGAGCCGCCACCTTCCTTGCCATTACCGGCACGCTCCACCAGTGCAGGGAGTTTCGCAAAAACTGAAGGCGGATACCCCTTCGTTGCCGGCGGCTCACCCACTGCCAGCGCAATCTCGCGCTGCGCCATCGCATAGCGTGTCAGCGAATCCATGATCAACAGCACACTTTTACCCTGGTCACGGAAATATTCTGCAATCGTTGTCGTATACGCCGCGCCCTGCAAACGCATCAGCGGCGGGGTATCAGCTGGCGCAGCCACCACAACAGAACGCCTCAACCCCTCTTCACCGAGAATCTGCTCAATGAATTCCTTCACCTCGCGGCCACGTTCACCAATTAAGCCCACCACAATCACATCCGCACTGGTATAACGCGCCATCATGCCAAGCAGCACACTCTTGCCAACGCCCGAACCGGCAAAAAGCCCCATACGCTGACCCCGCCCGACAGAAAGCATACTGTTGATCGCCCTGACACCCACATCGAGGATATCTGTAATCGGGGCGCGACCCAGCGGATTCATGGCCCTCACCGCCAGCGGGGCCGAATGCGCCGCATTGAGCGGCCCCAGGTCATCCAACGGGCGGCCTGTCGCATCCACCACGCGGCCCAGCAACTCTTCACCCACGGGCAAATGCCTGGCCCGATCAGTCGGCCTTCTGCGGGGATGGCTTACCGAGCCCAGCTGCGGCAGCGCTTCCATCGCCTCCACCGGAAACACCCGGGTACCGGGAACAATCCCTTCCACATCACTTTGCGGCATCAAAAGCAGCTTGTCCTCTTCAAAACCCACGACCTCAGCTTCAATTCGCATCCCACTTGGCAACGGCACCCAGCAGGCACTGCCGATCGGCAGCTTTAACCCCACCGCCTCCATTACCAGACCGGTCACCCGGGTCACCCGGCCGGATACCTGCATCGGCTCCACAAGCGGCAACAGCGCCCGGCAGTCATCCAGATATGACTGCCAGCGTGCAAATCCCGTATTGGCCGCTACCGTATTCATTATTCCATCCAGTCCGATGTTTGTCCCAGGTTGGCAGACAAACGCTGCCAGCGCGTTGACAGCGAACTGTCAATCTGGTTGCTGGCCGTTTCAACACGGCAGCTTCCGCGAGGAACCTGTTCTTCCACCAGCCGCCACCCGGCAGCCTCCAATTCTTCACCCATCGCCTTTTTGACAATCGCCGCATCTTCCGGGTTCAGGTACAATACGGCCGGCTGTTGCAGCGAGGGCAGGTAACGTACCGCGTCAGCTACCACCGGCACCATCAGCTCCGGCTTGACCTTCAGCGCAGTCTTCATCATCGCCTTGGCAAAATCCAGTGAAAGTGCCAGCAAATCCTCTGCTATCGTTTCATTGGCCCTTGCCACATCCTCGGCAAAGCTTTCAGCTACCGTTTTCAGGGTGCGAATATAATCATCACCCTGCGCTGTTCCTTCCCGATAGCCTTTTTCAAATCCTTCACTCTCGCCCTTTTGGCGCCCTTCCTCGAGCCCTTTGGCAAGTCCTTCCTCGTATCCGCGCGCCTGACCTTCCTCCTGCCCCTTCACGAGCCCTTCTTCCAGGCCGGCGCGATACCCGGCTTCCTGTGCTTCCTTGCGCATGCCTTCGATCAGGGCATGCACATCCTCAACCGTTGCCTCGCTGACCGTCGGCTCAATCTCGTCGCCTTTTTCATCCGCCGCCTCAAGCAGCGGATGATCCTGCTCGGGAATCGTTTCTGCCACTGGCTCAGCCACCACCTCTTCCGGTGTCAGCGGCGCACCAAAATCCCGGTCAGCAGGAGCAATCACCTTCTTTTTGGCCGCACGCTCTGCAGCCTCTTCCTCAAGTGAGGCGATCTCCCACCGCTGAAAGGCGGTCTGCTTCTCTTTTGGCAACGTCTTATACAAACTGATCGTCTCCCTTACCACCTATTACAATCTGGCCCTCATCCGCAAGACGGCGTACAATTGTCAGGATTTCCTTCTGGTTGCCTTCCACTTCAGACAGGCGTACCGGTCCTTTCGCGTCCAGATCCTCGCGCATCATTTCAGCCGCACGCTGCGACATGTTCCTGAAGAATTTCTCACGCAGTTCTTCACTGGTGCCTTTGAGGGCAATAATCAGCGTATCGGACTGAACCTCGCGCAGAATCGTCTGGATACCGCGGTTATCAATATCGATGATGTTGTCAAAGACAAACATTTCATCCATGATGTCCTGCGCCATTTTCTCGTCGTACTGCCTCAGGTGATCCATGACGCTGCCTTCATATTCGCTGCTCATGAAGTTCAGGATCTCTGCCGCCGTCCTGACGCCGCCCATCGGTTTCTTCTTCATATTCTCGTTACCGGTCAAGAGCTTCGTCAGCACATCATTCAATTCACGCAATGCCGAAGGCTGGACACCATCTAACGTCGCAATCCGCAGCACCACATCATTTCTCAGACGCTCGGCAAAATATCCCAGCACCTCACAGGCATGATCCCGCTCCAGATGCACAAGGATCGTGGCAACAATCTGCGGATGTTCACTTCTGATCAGATCAGCCACCGTCTGACCATCCATCCACTTCAGGCTTTCAATACCACTTTCATCCCGCGCGCCTAAAATACGGGTAATCAGGCCGGCAGCCTTGTCATCACCCAGCGCCTTGGTCAGCACATCGCGGATATACGAATCCGTATCAACACCAATATCCGTGTTTTTCGAGGCTTCCGCCATGAACTCGATCAATACCCGTTCGAGATCTCCTGCCGGCACCCCCTTCATCGTTGCCATGGCAGCACCGAGCTTTTGCACTTCACGCGGCCCCATGAATTTCATCACCTCGGCCGCCTCATCAGCACCGAGCGCCAGCATCATGATGGCGCTCTTTTCCGCGCCATCCATTTTTCTTGGTGTTGAATCAGTCATTTCCCAGCCACTCCAGAATTATGTTGGCAACCGCTTTCGGATTTTCACGGGCCATATTCCTGGCCACATCCAGCAGGTGCTGATACGCTTCCTCAGCTTCAGATACCGCTGCCCCGGTAAGCTGGACAATCGCATCCACATCACCTTCCTCGGCCTTCTTCTGCATGGCAGCCAGATCAGCCGCTTTCGCCTCGGCCTCGGCCTTGGCAGCCTCCTCAGCTTCCTTCTTCTTCCGGTCGGCTTCTTCCCTGCCGGAAAGCTTGTAAATCATCGGCTTCAGGAAAGCCATGTACAGCCAGAGGAAAACCGCCGCAATAAGAACATATTTACCGACATCTTTTGCAACCGTGTAGGTTTCCGGCCGCTTCCAGATCGGCGGGCCATCATCCAGCGGCGCAAAGCGGGTATTCAGTACCGACAGGCTGTCACCACGCTGCGCGTTGTAACCCATCGCTTCCCTGACCAGCCCGGCCACTTCCTCTTTTTCAGCCTCGGTCAGCGGCACCAGCCCTTCCTTGCCGTCTTCATCCTTGCCCAGCTTGTAGTTTACCGCAACAGCGACCGTGACGCGTTTGAGCTCACCCATTGCCGCTTTCTGGGTATACCGCAGCGTCTTGTCCACTTCATAATTGATCACCGACTCCTTCTTGCCTTCCAGGGGCGTATTGCTGTTACCCTGGCCAACCGGCGTAAAGACACGCTGTCCCGGCGGCGCCGTCTGCTGCTGCCCCGGATTTTCCTGGATCAGTGGCGCTGTCGGCGGTACAGGCGGCTGATTGGTCACCGCGCCCGGAATGCCACCGGAAGGGTCTGCTGCCATCTTCTGCTGCTCTGTGCTGTGCTGGCTGCGAATCGAAGGCGTATTTGGCGCCTGGTTTGGCTTGTAAATCTCCTCAGCCTGCTCACTCTTGGAAAAATCCACCTCAACCGTCGCTTCCGCGCGAACATTCTTTTCACCCACTACCGGCGCCAGGATGGACTCAACCCGCTTGACGATATTCTTTTGCAACTCCTGCACATACTGCATCTGCTTGGCATCCATCTTGTCGCTTTCCGTCTTGTCCTTATCCTGCCAGGAAAGCAACTCACCATTCTGGTCCACCACCGTCACACTGCCGGCATTCAGTCCCGGCACACTGCTTGCCACCAGGTGCACAATCGCATTAACCTGCATCCGGTCCAGCGAACGGCCGTGATACAGTGTCAACAGCACCGAGGCGGTGGGTTTTTGCTGATCGCGCACAAAAACCGATGCCTTGTGCATGGCCAGGTGTACGCGTGCATTCTGGATCGCTTCCATCGACTGGATCGTCCTGCCAAGCTCACCTTCCAAAGCCCGCTGGAAATTGACCTGCTCCAGAAATTGCGAAGAACCGATCTTCTGGTTTTCCAGCACCTCAAAGCCAACGCCGCTTGCCTTTGGCAGGCCTTCCGAAGCCAGCTTCAGGCGCAGGCCGTGTACCATGTCAACAGGCACAAGGATCGAGCCGCCGCCATTGGTCACCTTGTAAGGAATCTGCATCTGCTCAAGCGTAGAGATGATGGCCCCCCCATCCTTTTCCGCAAAGCCCGAATACAGGACCCCGTATTCCGTTTTCTGGGTCCACGTCCAGATACCGGCCATGATGGCGATCACCACCGCAATGCCGACAATTAGCGCAATATTCCGGATACGAGGCTCGGCAAGACGCTCCCGCGCCTGCGCGATACGCGCGCTGATGCCGCTGGCCTGAGTCTCTGCACTGGCTGGCGCATCCGCCGCTGGTGGCATACTGCCCAACACTCCTGGTTCTTCCGCTACTGCCATCTTCGCCCTCCAGGCTGACTGTAAGTGAGGTAAATCGTTGTTTTTTATTATTTCTCATCCCCGCCAAACGCATTAAGGGGAATTATGAGTAACACCAATTGTCCTTCTTAAGACCCGTTTTCAAACCGTTGAATAAAGCGGTTTTTTGCCACTTTATCGGTGCTCCGGACGCCCGATCCAGTGCTAAAGTGGCTAATGTGTGTCAGTCCGTGAACCAATCAGCCGGAATCGGTCAACACACACAAACGGGAAAATCATCCTGAGGAATAAAAAACATGATGGCAATTAACACCAACCAGATCCAGGCCATGCTGGAGCAGATCAGGGGCACAGCGTCCCAGGTCACGCCACCGTCCAACCGGGTTCAGAACATCGCTGATCAACTGGTCAACGAAACTGACAAGACCCAGGCAACCGGTAAAAGTGACTTTGCATCTGCGCTTCGGGCCACCCTGGACAGCGTCAACGAACTGCAGGTTAATTCTGAACAACTGGGTGAGCAATTTGCACTCGGCAACGACGATGTGCAGCTGTCTGATGTCATGATCTCCATGCAAAAAGCCAGTATTGCGCTCCAGACGACCGTTCAAGCCAGAAACCGCCTCGTTTCCGCCTACCAGGAAATCATGGGCATGCAGATCTAGGCGCTGCAGCCCATCGCCATAAAAACAAAAGGCCGTTATCCATACGGCCTTGAGAGATTTCTGTCCGCCAAAATGGCGGCTTTTGCTTTTTCATAACACGCCTGGAAGCGGTATGGCTATCTTTCCATTATCGGTATCCTTGTTGCAGTGGCAGTGGCACTGTCGCCCCCTTTACTGAAAAAACCAAAGCCTGATTCCCGGAAAAACGATACTCACCCTTCCTCGCTGTCAGTACGCATCCGGCGCTGACGTTCAACATCAGCCACAAAACGCCGGATTTTTACCGCCTCCGCATCGTCCAGGTCCGCAAACTGGCAACCGATACGAGAAACAGGCCCTCCCCGCTTTCCCGGCACCATCATCATATTGCGAAAACGGATATTCACCATAACCGGACGCGTCTCCGGCAACCGCAACTCACATCCCTGATAAAGCGCATTCACCCCGTAGCTGATCGCCCCCGCCTCATCAATCAGCGTCATACCGCCCACGCTGATATCCCTCACATTCGCTGTGATCTCCCTTTCAGAACCGGCCGGTATGCGGATCAGTGCATGATCGAGCGCATGGCGAACAGATTCCCTGCGCTGGTAGCGCACAATAGACTCCGGCAGTTCCATCACCAATGCCGGACGGCCGTTAAACGAAGCCTGCCGGAGACGATTGGCGCGAAACGCAATTCTTACCCGGTTGATGACAGCCTCAAAGCTGATTCCCCGGCTTTGCAGTGCAAGCCGGTTCTGCGCTGGCGACGCGGCACAATCCAGAAAAACACACCCGTTCTTCAGGTCCACCCCCAGCACACAGGTAATCACCGTTTCTGCCGAATCTGCAAAACGCATCCTCAGCCGTTCGGCCTTGTCCTGCATACTGCGAAGCATGCAGGCAATCTCGCTTGGGGAATGAATCTGAAACCGTTCAGGGTGGTACGTCATGAGCCAGGGACAATATAAACGGAAAATATAACAGGTAATGATAACCGCATCCCGCCCGATCGCGAAGCAGATCATGAACCGCCATAAAAGCCCAGCCCGTCCGAACCTGACAAAAAACCGCCTTGAAGGCGGCTTGCTTTCTTATTCCATACTGCGTCAGCCCGTCAGCATTTTCTGCTGGCGTTCCAGGCGGGTGATATAGCGCTGGATCAGGGCAGATTCTGCCGAAGAAAGATCCACAAACTGGCAGCCGATGCGCCGCTGGTGCGAGGTATCCGGCATCGACACCTCATGGGAGTTGCGAATTTCCAGCGTCACCGTCAGAGGCTGAGTATCCGGCAGATCAAGGCGGCAATTCCGATAAACCATGCCCACCGTATTATCCACCATCATCGAAGCATCAATCACACAGGCGCCATTCGGGCTCAAATCCCGGATATTGCCCACCGAGTGCATGACATGGCCATTCACTTCCACCGGAATACGAATCGTGCTGTTTGAAACCGGGACACGGAAATGATCCCGCCGCTGCAGGCGCACCAGCCTTTCCGGAAAAGGTACGCGCAAAGCCTCCCGCCCCTCATAGGTATCCGCAAACACCTTGTTGGTCGTAAAAGAAATCTTGATCCGGTCAAGAACCCCTTCAAAACTGATCAGATTGCTTTTGAGCGCAATCTGGTTTTGTGCAGGAACCGGTGCCGTATCCAGTAACAGCATCCTTGCCTTGACATCCACATTGAGCACGCTGGTAATCACCGTTTCCATCGTACCGACAAAACTCATGCGAATCAGCTGCTTGTTAGCCTGGATACCTTTCAGGATCCGGCCGATTTCGAGCGGCGAATAAACCTGGTACTTTTCCAGCGTTTCCTCAAATGACCGGCCAGGATTATCAGCTGAGGGGTCTTTTATTTCCATTCATTCATTCCAGCTGAAGTCAATCACTCTGCGATCAGGGCAGCAATAGAATTTCCCCAAAAACACATATCTTCAACAAAAAAATTTCCACACATCAACATCTATTAGAATAATACAAGATGCCAAAAGATGCACGGAAGAAACAACGTTTATTGGAATTATTTTTCCTCGCGAATGGATTCCACCTTGGGAATATCCAGCTTGGGAGGAGGAGGTGATCGTCTTGCCGCCTGTCTCGCTTCGACATGATAAAGCCAAGCCATCAGTTCCGCAACAACACGGTAAAGTAAAGGCGGAATATCCTGATCCAGTTCAACCTGCATCAAAAGGGCAACAAGCTCCTTGGACTGGTGAACAAAAACACCGCTTTCATTGGCGCGGCGAATGATCTCCTCTGCGATCAGGCCGCGCCCTTTCGCCACCACTTTCGGCGCCCTGCTGCCTACCTCATAGGCAAGCGCCACCGCATTTTGCTGTGTATCAGGCTGTTTCATCACTCACCGTAAAATAATCCAGCTTCGCGCCCGCTGTCTCAAGGGCCGAAACCAGTTCCGGGCCAAATTCCCGCAAAAGTGATACCGAAGCCTCATCAGCTGTGCCCAACTGCACCTGCACCGTATCGCCTGTGAGGCGCATCGTTGCCGTAATCGAGCCCAACAGCGGCAGATTCACCCGAAGCACACTTTGCCAGCTGCTCTGCTCAGGCTCTCCATACTCGCGTTTTTCCCGCGGCGTTTCATCTTCCACTTCCCACTCAATCTCCTGGCCCGGCCAGAATTCCCCCTGCCAGATCACCTTGCGGTTCTCCAGCGCATCCAGTTGCATACGGATCATGCCCGCTGCATCGCGGTCAATCACCTGCTCAAGCCTGTCCGGATGCTGCTGTTGCATGACAGAAGACAATTTCGACGCCGCCTTGCTCATCAGCGAGGCAACCCAGCTTTTTTCCTGCAATGTCTCCAGCCGGTTCATCTGCTCTTCCGGACGGGCAATCGCTTGTTGCGGGTTTTGCTGCAGATTGGCCAGTTTTGCCTGGGGCTCTTCCATCAGCGTGGCCTGGGAGCGCGTTCCCGCTACCCATTGCGCCAGATGCGACTCATAAAAAAGCCCGCTGGTGCTGAACATATTCGAAAGTATCGTTTCAAGCTGGGCAGCAAGACCTGACGGCAGCATCAGCGCTGCCGCCGGTGAATTGGCCGGTGTGGGAAGCAGTGGCGTGCGCCCTGCCAGGGTAGCTGTAGAACCATCCTGGGAGAGCGAGCGCAGGATATTATCAATCAGGCGGCCCGTATTTGAGACCATCGAATGCGCCGCCGGTTCCCGCTCGAAAAGAAAGGTCAGACGGGGTTCCCTGGCAAGCAGGGTCAGTGTCACCTTTTCCCCCACCTTCGCGTCAGCCGGCAGATCCATCTGCACAACCGTATCGGCCACCCTTACCATCGATGTGCCGCTTTCACTTTGTGAAACGATTTCGGCTGCCACCGGGCGGCCGACTGCCAGCGCCATCAGGCGCGCATAAACATCCTGTCTGGGGTCACCCGCTACAGAGACCTGTTGAGCACTACCGGTCGGATTGACAGGGCGCGTGCCGGTGACGTCGCTCCGCAGCTCCATAAAACCTAGCTAACGTAAGCCTGCTGTACCTTACGTGTCGTGGCAGAATGATAAATCAGATCAGACAACTCCTTCATCCTGGGATCAGCGAGTTCCCGGATACGGCGGTCATCCTCCAGAATTCTCTGGATCATGTCCATCTTGAGCTGAATTTCATCCTCCGTCAGACCATCATGATGGTCGCCTGCCCGCAGGGTATTTACATAAGTCGAACACTGCAACTCCAGATCAACCAGCGTATCCCAATCATTCATTTCAGCGGCCTGGACCATCAGGCTCATGACAGCGGAAATCTTGTCATACACCGCCATTATCACGTGCTTGTCCATACCTTATGCCCTCATCCGGGTCAACACAGGTTTTGCAGGCAAGAGCGGATCCTGTACACTTTGCGGAGCAATCTGGGCCTGCGCACCCGCCATATTTCCGTCTACCGTAGAACCAATCTCATCCCATGCACTTTTGATCTCGAGCAAAAGCCCCTTTACCTCTTCCAGCATGCTCGCATCATTGCGGACATGCGCCTCAAAAAGACGGCGGCGCATATAGTCATACAGCGCATCCAGATTATTGGCTAATTCGCCGCCCGCCTCCCTGTTCAGGCTTTCCTGGAGCCCGCTCTGAATAATCGTCACCGCCTTGACAATAGCCTGTCCTTTTTCCTCGATGTTACCAGATTCGATATGTTTGGCCGCTGTCGCAATCGCCAAAAGCGCACCATCAAAAAGCATCGTAATCAGCTTGTGCGGGCTGGCTGCCAGCACCCCCGTTTCAATACCCACCTTGGCATAAGCATTTGCGCCGTGCCGCGAAGAAGCGAACATATATTCTCCCTAACTTTTTAATAGACCAAACTACGCTTACTTACTCTTGCTCTGGTTCCACAGGCTTGACAGCGTCGCCAACTGTGTTGTCAGATAACTGCTGGTCGAATTCATTTCGGCAAGCAGTACGTCAAGCGCCGTAAATTTCGCACGGTAAGCTGCCTCTACCTGCGTCAACCGTTTGTCCCAGTTTTCGTATTGCTTTGAAATCGACTCCAGCGACTTGTTGACTCCCTCGATACGTGAATCAATCACGCCGTCATCCTCAAGCATCGTCTTCGCAATCTCGGAGAACTGGTAGGCAAAACCCTGAGTGAACGTTACCGTACCATTGATAACATCCCCTTCCTCCCCGGTAATCTTCAGCTTCATGCCGGCCGCATCGCCAGACTTGGCTGTCAGAAACTGGCCACTGCCATCCGCCTCGATACCGTCAATCGTACCTGCCACATCCTTTCCGCCTTCCGAGCTCGCCTCGGAAAAGAAAGAAGCCGATCCAATCGAGACGGTTGAAACCGAGCCATAGGTATTGGACTCAACCCGGACATTGCCGTCATCATCCACCTTGACATTCACGTTGACACCGGAATCTTTGTACTCCGCATTGATCTTGCTCTGAAGATCAGCGGCAAACTCTTCCTTCGATTTGTAATTGCGCTGGTCCAGCGTAATGGCCTTTGCCACCCCGTGAAGATTCACACTGATTGAGCGTCCACTTTCACTGGCGATACCAGACAAATCCAGATTCGAGACATTCAGTGCGGAATACCCCTTCGTGGCAACCTGCCTGATATTCACCTCATAGCTACCGGGCTTGGTCGTATCCGCCTGGCTTTCAAATTCAATATTATCCGTGCCACTGATACCTCCCTCGACAAACATACCGACAAAGGCCTGGAAATCCTTCTCCAGCGCGGCATTGAGCTTGGTATTATCAATATTGAGCACACCATCCTTATCCAGCGTAATGCCAATATCCGACAGCATCCGGTAGCCGACCTCACCGCCCAGCACCTGAGAAAACACCGATTTGAGCTGCGTCTGGACCGAGCGCACAGCCGAATCACCCGTTAACACAGAAGCCGCCTTTTTTTCCGGATCATAAGCCGTCATGCTCTTTAAGCTGTTCACCAGCGTATTGTAGGCCCCAACAAAATTTTCCACCGCCGTCTTTGCGCCGGAAGTATCCTGTTTAACCGTAATCGTCGATGCCTTTTCACTTTCGGCCAAAAGCGTGAGCGTCACTCCCGTAATCGCGTCACTGACCGCATTTTTCGATTTGGTAATCTCGATCCCATCCAATGTAAAGATTGCATTTTGCGCCTTGACAGTCTGCTGCATCGCCTGGCCTGCGTCTTCAGCCGGATCATGGTTCAGGAGATCCTTGAGCGCCTGGTCAGCATCATCACTGACCGTGATTCTCATGCTCTGCTCTTCGCCCGTCTCGTTACTGGTCAACACCAGGCGGTACGGGTTCTCCTTGCCATCATTGACAATAGAAGCCGTCACACCAACGCCGGCTGCATTGATTGCATCACGGATATCTTCCAGTGTGCTATCCGCAGCAATATCAACAGACTTGGCGCCTGAGTCATTGGCTTCAAATGACGCCCCGGTATACTTGCCGGTCACCTCATCATAAGTACCGCCAGACACCTTGCCAAACTCGATCGTGATCGAACCACCGCCAATCGCCTCATTTGCCTTTGCCTGGCCTGCCGCCGCCAGCTTCTGCGCCTGTGCAAGCTGCTTGACAAAAAGAGAATATGAACCGCTGGATGCCTTGGAAGAAGCTGTCAGCGATGCGATTGACTCGTCTGACACAGACCCTGTCGTATTCTGGTAGGTGCTAGAGGAAGAAAGAGAGTTCATCACACTCTGGAAAGACGAAACCGAGCTTTTCAGCTGGCTGTATGCGGAAAGTTTCGTATTGTAGCTTGATTCCTTGCTGGCAAGCAGCGCAACCGGTCGCTGCTCCACTTGCATGAGCTGCTCGATAATACTTTCAAGATCCAGACCGGAACCGACGCCGAGTGAAGTAATAGCCATCTTTAGTCTCCTGCATTTACACTGCTGACAGTTTCAGCAATTTATCTGCACTTTACCCGATCCTGTGCACTGGCAAGCCTGAAAACAAACGGGTTTATATGGCTTACTTTTAGCTGATTCCCTGGACGCGGGCATTGTTTGTGTACATTTCAGCGCCCTTTCAGGCACCCCATGCATTTCTTAACGGCAATATCACCCGGATACTTTAGGGCAATATGCTGTCAATTATGCGCGGGTTTCGACAAACATGCCCGTCATCTTGCCCAAAGACTTGGCAAGCGCAAGTGCTTCCTCAGAAGGCAACTGCTTGATGACTTCCTGTGTTTCAGGATCAACAATCTTCACAACCACCCGGCCCAGATCCTCATCAACGGAAAGCGACAGGCTGGTTCGCATGGAGGCAAGTGATTCGGAAATATTATCGACCACCTTCTGGGTACGCTCTTTTTCGGCCTGTTTTGCCGCCTCATCTGCCGCAGATGGCCGCTCCTGGCGCCCTCTTTCTGCCTGTGCCGTGCGACCGGCCTCTTCCGAATGCCTTGCCGCTCCCTTGTTTTCCGCCTGACGCGTTTTTTCAGTCTCAGACTTCATCTGGCTGGAAGCCAGGCGCACCGATACATCCGGATTGGCCTGTCGGCTGGTATCTTTAGGCTGCTGCTGGATATCAGCCTTATCAGCTGATTTACGTGTCGCCCCCATCTGCTCCGATTCAGCCACCTGCGGCACCGCATTGACCGTCTGCACAGCTGTCTGCTCGGACGCTTTATTCTGCGTCGCCTGGGGAATAACGCCACTGTCCACCGCCGGCCTGCTGCCGACTGAAGTGTTTCCAATGGTCCTGATCTCCATGTTACTCTCCTGTATTATTCTGCCTTTCAATCCCGGCTTTTAGCCAGGCAATCTTGTAACCCTGCCTGCACAGCTTTTTTGCCCTTTTTCCAGTCCCCGATCCGATATAAAAAGGAGCTGTACATTCCGGTTACCCGTACACCCCTTCCTGATAAAGTGTGTACTTCCTGATAACTGTGTTAACGGTAAAAAAACCGAAACATTTAGGGCTGACATGCTTTTTTTTCAACTTTTTTAACCAACCAGATTTTTTAATAAAAAATCATATAAAAATCAACAACTTGAAAAACAAACACCCATAAAACCCGACAACCACTTTACGCGACCGCCCTCGGCTGGATACGCTCAAGCGCATCCCCCAGATTGATCCGGCTGACCCGCAAATCATACTCATCCTGCAGCCCCATCCAGAATTCCGGCGCATTCCCGAAATACCGCGCCAGACGCAAGGCCGTATCTGCCGTGATACCCCGCCTTTCCCGCACAATCTCATTAATGCGCGGCGCAGGCACCTGCAGTGCAATAGCCAGTGCACTGGCCGTGAGCCTCATTGGAAGCAGAAACATCTCGCGCAAAACAGCGCCCGGATGAACCGGACGAGCAGCATCTGTCCTCCCCGCCTCAGAATTTATCTCCCCTAAGGACAACCTTTTCTCCTGTATAAATGCCTGCCGGACAATAACCAGCACCTGATTCCCTGCACAAAAACATGCAAATGATATAACGAACATCGTTAAACGTCAAGCGCTTTACCAGAAATGAAATACGCTTAACGTTATACATAATTAATATACAATAAAAAAGGGCGACAAAACGCCCTTTCCCAAACGCTCCTTATACCAGCCTAATGCCCTTCCAGTTTCTTAAGCTTGCCGATCGCATCCGCGCTGCCATGCTCTGCCGCCAGGCGGTACCAGTAAAGCGCCAGCTCACGGTCCGCCTTCACATGACGCCCTTCATCATAGGCACGCCCCAGCGCATACTGCGCTACCTCATAATTCTTTTCCGCTGCCAGGCGGGCCAGTGTCAGCGCTTTTTCCACATCCTTTGGCACCCCCTGCCCCCTTAATACCTGCCGCGCCAGTGCAAATTGCCCAGGCGGAAAACCCTGGGCCGCCGCCAGGCCATTCCACTCAGCCGCCAGTCCGTAGTCTCTGGGCACGCCATTGCCCTCGTAATACATCATGCCCAGACGCCATTGCGCCACCTCCAGCCCGTGCTGCGCTGCACTGGTATACCATTTCAGCGCCGAAGCGGCATCCCTGCCAACTCCCCTGCCATCCAGATAACAGTCCCCCAGCTTTACCTGCGCGGGAGCAAAGTCTTTCTCTGCTGCCTGCAAATACCAGTGAGCGGCTTTTTGTGCGTCCTGCCCTACCCCACGCCCCTTCTCATACAGACGGGCCAGCTCAAACTGGGCCGCGGCATTATGCTGTTCTGCCGCCTTTTTCAGGTAATCCGCCCCTTTAGCAGCATCCTGCGATACACCACGGCCCTTGAGATACATCCTGCCCAGCATATACTCCGCATACGCATAGCCCTGCTGGGCCGCCATGCCAAACCACCTGAGCGCTTCCGCATCATTTTGCGCAACCCCTTTGCCTGTCAGGTACATATGTCCCAGCGTCGCCTGGGCATGCACATGCCCCTCTTCTGCCGCTTTCATGTACCACTCGATTGCCCGGTCATACTCATGCGGCTGGGTATCTTCCCGGTCAAAAATATCACCAGTTCCTCCCTGCGCCGTCACAGTACCGGCAGCAAGCTTCTCCTGCGCACATGCCGGATAAACCGTGAACGCGGCCAGAAAACAGGCAGCGAAAAAAGCCGGGAACCAGCCGTTATCTTTCTGTTTTAGCGACATCAACCGTCCTTTCCCAAACAAAAAGGCAGGAAGCCATGTGGCCGCCTGCCTGAGCAATCCTTAAAAAGCAGGGCAATTACTTCAGGAGTGAAAGCACCGCCTGCGGCGTCTGGTTGGCCTGCGCCTGCATGGCCACCCCCACCTTCTGCAACAGCAGCGCACGTGACTGGTTGGTCACCTCCTGCGCATAATCCGTATCAAAAATACGGCTTCTGGATGCAGAAGCATTTTCAGACCCCACCATCATGTTACTGATGGTTGACTCAAAGCGGTTCTGCACCGCGCCATACTTTGCCCGCTCGCTGGAAATCGCCGCCAGCGCCGAGTCAATCGTATCAATCGCACGCTGTGCATCCTCAAAGGTGGACACACTGATGGCGGCAACCGAATTCAACTGCGAATTGCCCGCCACTTCAATACCGGTCATCGGCGTGGTTTCCGTTACCGTAAATGAACTGGCCGAATTCATCGTCACCGTACCGGCCGCTTCCGTTACTGCCGTATCGGTAATAGCCGCCGATGTCGAAATATTGGCATTGGCGCCATAAGACGCCATGGTAGCACCGGCACTTGAGCCCGGCTTCGCTTGCAGGCCAATCACTTCGCCCGCCGAATTCGTCAGCTTGATCCCGCCGTGAACAGCATCCTCCTGCGCCGTCACACCGGTTTTGGCAGACTGCTGGTTAAAGGCATTCACTACCGCAGAAAGATCGCCATCGGCCCCCACCGTAAAAGATACCGTTGCCGGTGAGGCATTGTTTAAAGTCAGCTCAAAAGAATATGAATCCCCAGCCTGCAGATTGCCCAGATTGACATCAGTCCGGGCAGTGGCAGAAACCCCCGTCGCGTCGGTCTGCGCATTGATCGCGGCAGCCACATCCCTGGCAGAAGCGCCGGCATTCGTTGAAATCGTGGCAGATCCGGCCTTGCCCGAAACCGTAAATTGCCCGGCATTGGCAGCCGTGCCCGGCGTGACAGCGCCACCTTCCACGCGGTTATTGCCATAAACCGAGGTCTGGAAATTCGTCCCGCCAATGGAAACGGTATCACCCGCATTGGGTCCTACCTGGAACTGTTGCGAGCCCATCGTGCCATCCAGGAGCTTCTGACCGTTAAACGTCGATTTGGACGCAATATCATTTAAGCCCGATGCCAACTGGTTGATCTCATCCTGGATCGCCTGGCGGTCTGCTCCGGAATAGGTGGAATTCGATGCCTGAACGGCAAGCTCGCGCATACGCTGCAGCATATCCGAAGAAGTGGACAATGCCCCTTCTGCGGTCTGCGACATCGAAACCCCGTCATACGCATTGCGGATGGCCTGGTTCATGCCATTGATCTGCGTTGTCATCAGCGCGGCAATATTCAGCCCGGCCGCGTCATCCTTTGCGCTGTTGATCCGTTTGCCGGACGAAAGCCGCTCCATCGCTGTTGAGAGCGTCTGTTGCGTCTTGTTTAACTGGCGCATCGTATTCAATGCGCTGTTATTGGTATTGATAAAGGATGGCATATTTATCTCCTGTAATATTTTTGCCTCTCCGTTTTCTGTAGTGGGGCTGGCACTGATTCCATGCACGGCCCTGCATTGGCTTTGCGCCCATCAAGTGGGCGCACCGCTGCTTATCCCTGTTAACGGTCTGTTCGATAAGAAACTTTAGGGTTGAAAAGCAAAAAAGTGAAAAAAAATTGCGCCTCCTCAAAAATCCATTACAAAACAAGGCCCTGAAAAAACAGCGTGTCAATAAAAAATACCCATTTTCAGGAAAAACCGTTCGAAATGCACCACAAAAACAAATCCCCCTGCTGTTTTCACAGCCGGGGGACAAGTGTTTCGCATCATCATTTCACCTTACCGGGTCACAACATCTTGCGATGGTGGAGAAGCTATCTTTTTTTCAAACCCCCTGAAATGGAACACCGCAGCATTTTGCCCGCCGGTATAAAGCGCCCCGCTTCTCTTTGCTATCAGTTGCATCGTCTTTTCAGAAAAGAGAGAAATATGCCCGTTTCGGGGCCCTGCATACCAGTAAGTCGACAGCCTGTGCCTGAGTTCTTCCACGGGCGCAGGTGTCATCAGTGTCGATGCGATGAAGGCGGCAGGCCCGTCCTGTTTCAAAAAAGCAACGCACTGCTCAATCGTTTGAAGCGGTGTATGGGAGTGCTCCACAACCTCCGTTGCAAGAACAAGATCAAAACTGCCGGCAGGAGGGGGGGCACTGTCCCCGTAAAAGGGATCATAAGACGTCACGTCAAAACCCCGGGCATTGAGATACGAGCCAAAAAGCCCATGCCCTGATCCGAAGTCCAGTATTTTAAGCGCACGAAAATGAGGGAACTGCTGTTCAATCCACTGTGCCGTACCGATGGGCCGGTTTTCAGCAAAATCCGGATCACACGACACATACCTGTCATTGTAGATATGCCGCATGAAGTCCTCATTCGTCCAGCTGTCAAAATGCGTCGTAAAGATAAAATCGCAAAAAAAACACCCATGGTAATAAACCGGGATGCCAGACAAAGGTTCCTTCCTGTTATATTCTGCAAGGCAGGACTTGTTGAAATCAACCACATCCAGCAAGAATGCTTTTTCGCCGCATATCTTGCAAAACGTATCAACATGATGCGCCAGCCGACTCTCCGGCTCTATCCTGCCTTTCTCACTAACCGGGTATCCCTGCTGTTTTGCGCCATGTTCCCGTTCACCGCGCACAATTTCGCCCGCCGCCAGCCCAAGCAAATCACTGCGGACTTCCTCAAACACATCGTTCCAGTTTCCCGGCTCCTTTTGCCGGTACAGGCGCATGCCTGGGTACCAGGGGCTGTCTTTCCTGTCAAGCAGCCAGCGCCAGTCAGGTGAAAATGGCAGCATGACCCAGGTCGGCTTTCCCAGCGCACCGGACAGGTGCGCAACACTCGTATCCACACTGATGACCACATCCATCAGTGAACAAAGCGCGGCCGTATCGGAAAAATCCTGCAGCATCTCTCCGTAATGCTTCCATTCAGTCATCGCAGAAAGGATGATTTTGTCGATATCCCTCACATCTTTTTGCAGGCTGATGTATTCACAGCTATCCGGCAAGTACGGCAGCAGATGTGAAAGCGTGATACTGCGGTTATGATCGTTCGCATGCACGAAATTGCCGCTCCAGACCAGGCCCACCCGCGGTTTTGTCTTGCTTCCCAGCCGCTTTTCCCACTGGGCCACCTTTTCCGGATCAGCAAACAGGTAAGGCACCTCACCGGGAATCGTCTCAAGCGTAGTGTGAAACGCCAAAGGCAGGCTCATCATCGGGCAGTACAGATCAAACGGCGGATACTTATCAAGCGTCTGCGGCGTCAATTCCTCACTATGCGCAACCAGCTCATCAACCCCTTCCAGCGTTTCCATCAGGCCAAGCAGGGGAGGCTGCACCTGCAGAATCACTTTAGCCCCCTGCCGGGAAGCCAGTTTGGTATAACGGCAAAGCTGGATCGTATCACCGTATCCCATGTCGTGGGAAAAGAGGAGGGTCTTGCCCTGTATCGATTCTTCCCCCAGCCACAGCCTGCCCGGAACATCCATCTTCCGCAGTTTGAGGGCGCTCACATTCAGACGGGATTCATAAAGCGGCCATCCCTCTTCCAGGTGGCCCTTCAGCAGAAGCGGAAAAGCCTTGTTATAGCGGGCGTGTATATAATCCGGATCCAGCGCCAGCGCCTTGTCGTACAATTCAATCGCAGCATCATACGCGTTTCGCTTGAGCAGGGTATTGCCGTAATTGACATACGCAGATACCAGCTCCGGATTCAGCGCCAGCGCCTTTTCAAAATATTCCAGTGCAACATCCAGTTGCTCACTACCCACAAAAGCCATGCCGATGTCGTGATAAACGTCCGCCGATGAAGGATTCAGCAGCAATGCCTTCTCCAGGCTTTCAAAAGCCGCCTCATGCTGCCTCAGCGCCACAAGAGCCAGCCCGCGATAACGGTAGGCATCGACAAAATCCGGAGCCAGTGCAATCGCCCGGTCAAGGTCTGCCAGCGCCCGCGTATTGTCATTGGATTGCACATACAGAATACCGCGGTTGGTATAGGCCTGGACAATATCCGGATTCAGTTCAATGGCCCGGTCAAGGTCTGCCAGCGCCAGCTCCCTTTCATTTGCCTCCATATGCAGTGCCGCGCGATTGGTATACGCCTCGGCCATATCCGGATTCAATTCAATCGCCCGGTCAAGGTCTGCCAGTGCCAGCACATTTTCTTTGGATTTTACATACAGGGCGCCGCGATTGATATACGCTTTCAAAAAATCCGGTTTCAGCGCAATCGCCCTGCTCAAGTCTGCCAGCGCCAGCACGCTTTCGCTGGTTTCCATATACAGCAAACCACGATTGGCATAAGCCTCCGCAAAGTCCGGATCAAGCGCAATCGCCTTGTCATAGCAGGCAAGAGCCGCATCAAATTGCTGCTGGCCATGCAAATCCAGTGCCTTGAGGAGGTGCGGGAGGGCTTGCCGGCTTTGGGAAGACACGCCAGTTCCGGATTTCATCGCTGCCATAACGGTATCTTTACTTGGAGCATGGTTACATTCCTGTCAGGAGATTTTTCATACGGATGCCTCTCACCCGCCCGGATAACGCCCGGATAATTGTCGCATGCGACTCATGAAAACAGCAAGCCGGGCAAAAGGAAAAGCAGTGTACACGGCCTGCTGACAATCCGAAGCGCTATAATACCGGCTGACAAAAAACAAACGGTCCCTCTCTTGACAGAACGGGGGTTTCACAGGAGACATCCATGAAAAATTCGCTTTTCGCCCGGTTGCCCTTATCCTGGCCGCCACCGATCATGGCAGCATGCTGGTAAACCGCCATGACTACAGACTGGTGGGCAATGGCGGCTATGGCGTGGGTTTTCAGCTCCTTAACACGTCATCATTTGACCATGAAGAAGTCAATCTGCTCCTCCGGTTGCTGGAGCTGAGAAAACAGCACTTCGGAGAAGGCGTCATTGCAATAGACTGTGGCGCAAACGTTGAAGCACACACCATCGAATGGGCAAAATTCATGTATGGATGGGGAAAAGTCGTTGCAGTTGAGGCACAGGAAAGGATTTTCTATGCACTGGCTGGCAACATCACTCTGAACAACTGCTTTAACGCCCGCGCCCTCTGGGCAGCCGTAGGGGCAAATGAAGGCACCATCAATGTGCCCATTCCCGACTATTTCACCCCTTCCAGCTTCGGCAGCATGGAAATCCGCAAAACCGAATCGACTGAATTTATCGGGCAGGCCATCGATTACTCGGAAGAAAACACCCGGAAAACCCTCATGTTATCGATAGACAGCATGGATCTGCCCCGTGTGGATCTCATCAAGATCGGCATTGAAGGCATGGAAATGGAAGCGCTTGAAGGCGCCACCCAAACCCTTGAGAAAATGAAACCGCAGCTGGTCATTGAAAAAATCAAGTCCGATGAACAGGCACTCACGGCATTTCTCTTAGCCCGGGGATACAATATTTTTCCGTTGGGGATCAATCTCTTGGCCATTCATGAGTCAGATCCCCTGGCAGCCATCATGCAGGCACAGCACGAAAAGAGCTGAGAACCCCCGGTCCTGCTTTTCCGGCTGTTTTTCTGTCATCTGTTTTTGGCGGTTTTTTCCGGGGCCGGAAAAAAACGGACAATAAATCACAACACCGCAAGGCACCGGTACACACACCCCGAAAAAAAACCCGGCTGCTTATCGCAGCCGGTGGCGTTTCAATACCTGTTGCCAGCGATCCGTCAAGCCTTTGCCCGGTGAAGGCTGCCATTACCCTGTCCAAGCGATTTGGCAAGCGCAATTGCCTCTTCCGAGGGAAATTGCTTGATGACATCCTTCGTTTCCGGGTCAACTACCTTGACCAGCACACGCCCCCAGATCATCGTCAATCGAAAACTTCAGGGCAGAGGAATTGGAGAGTGAACCCAGCGAATTCGCTATACTTTCCATCGCTGCTTTCACCCGCTCCAGATCCGACGGCTTTCCGTCCCCTTCCGGCTGGCGTGTCAAAAAAGGCATACTCTCGGGGTTCGCCGCCTTTTCGGCACCGGCCACAGCGGTAATCGCTCTGACCGTTACCTGTTCCAGATGTTGCGCTCACGGGAGAACAGGGGCACTTCCCGCTGCCGGCCTGATCCCCGGTGACGGCACACTGTTGCTGATACCCTTGATATCCATAATATTCTCCTGTTACATTCTGCGCCCAAACCCCGACCCGCAAAAAGCGGGTCGGGGTTCAGGTTTTTCCAGCTGTTGCAAGCAGTTCTGTTACATCACCGGTTTTAGCCGATCAGTGACAGGACATTTTGCGGCATCTGGTTGGCCTGTGCCAGCATCGCGGTACCAGCCTGCTGCAGGATCGACGCCCTGGAGAGGTTGGCCGTTTCCTGTGCATAGTCGGCATCCTGGATACGGCTTCTCGCGTTGGTGGTATTCTCCGACGAGATTTCCAGGTTTTCGATGGTGTATTGCAGGCGGTTCTGCAGCGCACCGTAGTTGGCCATTTCCTTGTTGACCGAGTTGATCGCAGCACTGGCAATCTTGATGGCTCTTTGTGCGCCCTCAAAGGTGCTGACATCCAGCTCGGACACCTTTTGCAGGGTACTTGCCCCTGTAAGCGCCATGCCGGTTCCGCCATCGGCTACCACAAAGCTGTTGTCAGAGTTGAATTCGATCTGGCCGGCAATAACAACTGCCGTTTCATCCCCCGCTGCAATCGCCTGCACACCTGTGACAGCCGGGTTACCGGTCGCCGGGTTGGTATAAAGGCCCAGCGTAAGCGCAGTCTCATTGGCCGTAGTACCCTGTACCTTGATGTCATTGCCGCTGATGTTACTCAGCTTGATCACACTGGCGTTGGAATCCCACTCAGCCGTCACACCGGTCTTGCCCGACTCCTTGTTGATGGCGCTGATCAGCTCGGCATTGCCTTCCTTGGTCGTAGCCGACGCACCGATGGTTGCCGTAACAGTCACCGCGTCCGTTGATTTTTTGCCATTGTCAGAATAAATCTTGAATGCCGCAACCTTGTCGGCAGTACCCGTAATCAGGTTGGCCGTCGTTGATGCCGACGCGCTGACACCGGTAAACTCGGTTTTGGAGTTGATGCCGGCGGCAATCTCTGCTGCGGTCTGGTTGGCCGTGGTGACATACGTATCCTTGCCAAGCGCGCCATTCATCGTGATCGTGGCAGCTGAAACGCCATTGGTCAGAGCATCGGTAAAGGCTGCTGCTGCAGTTGGTACCAGCGTCGGACCGGCAGTCGGTACACCGACATTATAGTTACCATACATATTGGTGCGGAAGTTCATCCCCGAAAAAGAGATCAGCTCACCCGCTTCGGCGCCTACCTGGAAGTTTTGTGAACCCATCGTGCCGTCCAGCAGCATCTTGCCGTTAAAGGACGTGGTCTGGGCAAAGCGATCCAGTTCTGCGGTCAACTGGTTAACCTCAGATTGCATGGCCTGCCTGTCAGCCGGGGAGTTGGACGCATTGGAGGACTGTACAGCCAGGGTACGGATACGTTGCAGCATTTCTTCCGATTTGGACAGCGCGCCTTCAGCGGTCTGCGACAGGGAGATACCGTCATTTGCGTTACGGATCGCCTGATTCATGCCGTTGATCTGCGAAGTCATACGGGCAGAAATACCCAAACCTGCCGCATCATCCTTGGCGCTGTTGATGCGCTTGCCGGAAGCCAGGCGCTCCATGGCGCTGGAAAGTGCGGAATTGGTGCCGTTGAGGTAACGCTGAGCATTCAGCGAAGACATGTTGGTGTTGATAATTTGAGCCATGGTAATTTACTCCTTGTATCTACCATTTCCAATTGGCAAGAACCCCTGTTTGATATAAAAAATCGGGTTCTCAACATTGGTGTGCCCTCTTTCATGCCGACCGCTGTTATGAATCGTTAACGGACAGCAACAAAAAGTCTTTAGGGTGGGCCTAGCACATTTTTCAAAAAGCATAAGAAAGAACAGCGGCACTTTTACCCCCTATATCGCGCAATTGCCCGCCAGCACTGGATTTAAAAAAAATCACCCCCCCGGTAAAAAAATATGAAAAAAATTCAGAAAACATGCTTTTTTTTCGAAAGCGCAAATTTTTTATTGCCAAAAAGACAGCAAAATCCGCGTGAAAAAATCCGGCAGATATCGTTTGCTGAACGGCAAGTGAAGCGAACGAAATACCCCAAAAATCAACACAAACACCTTTCCATGCGGCAAAAAAACAACAAACCCTCCCCCTTTCGCCCGTTACCCCATACAATAAAAAGGGAGATTGCCAATCCATATCTCCTCATATGTCGATATATATAAGAGCAGACCCCATGAAAACGCTTTTTCGATCCCTTTACCTGATGGTGGCCCTTTCCCTGGGAAGCCCGGCAATGGCCGACAACTTTACCGATGGCGTGGAATTTTTCCGCAACAAGCAGTACCAGCGCGCGCTTTATGAATTCCAGCAGGGAACCAAAGCCGACGATCCCCGCTGCCAGTATGCGGTGGGCCTCATGTACGCCATCGGCAACCATATTGACCAGGATGATGCAAAAGCCTTCAGTTGGATTAAAAAGGCCGCCGACCAGAATCTTCCGCATGCGCAAAACTATTTGGGCTATATGTATGCAGAAGGCCGCGGCACTCCAAAAGATGAAGCCAAAGCCGCAGAGATGTACAAAAAGGCGGCCGACCAGCAATTCCCGGATGCCCAGTACAATCTCGCCACCCTGTATACCTCCGGCAAAGGGGTGAAAAAAGACCCAAAAGAAGCCATCCGCCTGTTGCGCCGGGCGTCATCCAGAGGACTGCCCGATGCCCAGTATGCGCTGGGCATCATGTACGCCACCGGCTTTGGCGTCAAGCAAAACGAGGAACAGGCCGTGTACTGGTACCATATGGCGGCCAAAAAAGGCTATGCCAAGGCGCAAAACAAGCTGGGCGTGCTGCTTATGCAGGGACGGGGCGCGCAAAAGGATGAGATCAAGGCGGCCAACTGGTTCAAACACGCCGCCCGGCAAGGCTATGCCCCGGCAGAGTACAATCTGGCGCGCCTGTATGAAACCGGCAAGGGTGTGGTGGAAAACCAGGCAGCCGCCGCCGAACTCTACCAAAGTGCCGCCAGCCACGGCAGCACCGAAGCCAGGGAACGCCTGAAAAAAATGCCGATTGCCGAAAACGATTCCATCTTCCAGCAAAAAGGGGCACAGCAGAAAAATACCGGCAACCGGCGCTAAGCCGGATATACAGTTAAATATATGGTGCACTATCTCCTTCCCGCCTGACACAAAATAAGCGGATACCACCCCGCCCCACCGCCAGCGCGGACACCTTGTAATACTATGCCAGAAGAAGACAGGCTGCCAGCACCAGCCTAATGCAGCGTTGGCTGTCCCGAACAGCACTGCTTGAACTTTTTGCCACTGCCGCACGGGCATAGTTCGTTTCGTCCGGTCTTTGCCTTTTTGTTTCGCAGGGGCATCCGGGTGCCAGCGCGGCGGTGCGGCTCAAAATAGCGATAGATATGCGGCACGCTGCCAATCATCCATTCAAGCACTTCTTCCCGTTTTTCCGGCGGGATCTCCGGCGAACGCATCTCCGGTTCCGGATCATGTTCATGCGCCAGCATCATGAACGGCAGCACCAGCCCCCCTTTTTCTTCGCTTGAGATCAGCTCATGCCATCCTGCCGGGCGTAGCATGACACCGTGCAAAAAGCCCGCTGCCCAGTCGTTTCCACTAACAAATCCCGTTTCGTCCTCAAAAAGCAAGGGCTCATAAATCGATTTTTCGTCCAGTGTTCGGGCCAGGTCTTTCACAACCGCATTCCAGTGCCGCATGATAAGCCCCAGTATGTCCGAGGCCTCTTCCATGCTGTCAAAGGCATGGGACTCTCCCAGGATTTGCGGAAGGTATTCACTGGGAAGGACAAGATCCGGGCTGCAGACCAATGCAACAAAAAATCCGTCAAGCATTTCAAGATTCATGGCTGATGGATCGATCTCTGTCAGAAATATCGACAGCCGGTTGAATTCTTCCTCGCTCAACGGATGCGTAACAGACAGGTTACTCATCATAGTTCTCCATGGTTTCGCAGGATTATCAGCATAACAGACACCATCGGCACCAGCAGCAGGTACTCACGCCGCCAGCGCAGACGCCTTGTAATGCTTCGCCGCCTCTTCCGCGTGTCCCAGCGTCTCATGCAGTTGCGCCAGCAACAGGTGGGCTTCGCGGGCAATAGCCCTGTCTTCCTGGTTATAGATCACGCGGTCCAGATTGTTTTGCGCCTTGCCCCAGAGCTTTTCCTTAAAGCACAGCGCGCCCAGCGTGAGTATCAGCTCCGGGTCTGATGGATGCGCCTGCATCCAGGTCTCACAATTTTCAATCTGTTTTAACAGCGCTTCCGTCCCGGTCTCTGCCGCTGCTTCGCGGTAGGCATGAATCAGCCTGTCATCAAAGTCCGATTGGATTGCCGTTGCCAGCAAGTCGCGCGCTTCATCGCCCAGCCCGGCAGCGGTAAAGGCTTTCGCCGCCCTCACAGCAATATAGGGACGCACCCGGTCAGCTTCAGGCACCTTCTGCCACAAACGCCTGACACGCTCGGCATCATGTGAGCCGGAAACAAAAAGATCGGCATACGCCAGTTCCCGCAAACGATCTGCCAGCACCGGCTTGATCGCATGATGCTTGTCCAGCGACTGCACGAGCTTTAACACCTCATCCCAGTTCTTCGCCTGCTGTTGGGCCTTCAACGCCCAGCGCTGCGCCTGCACATGCCGGGTTCCGCTGGCGTTCAGTTCATTTAACACCTCAAGCGCCCCACGGGTCTGGTGATCCCTCACCAAAAACTCCAGGCTTGTCATGAGGCGGGCCGTGCGGAAAGACTCATCCTTTTCCAGACTGGCCAAAAAAGCGTCACGTCGGGCCGTCTGCGAAAGAGAATGCGCCGCCCGCGCACCGATTAACGCGGCATTGCCCGCATTTTCCGGCAGCTCCTGCGCTATGACCGCTGATTTTTCCGCCTGCACAAAACGGCCCTCAAAAAGCGCCTTGATGGCTTCCCGCAACGCCCGGTTGCCTTCATTCTCCCGTTTTTTCCTGCGGTACTCCGTTACCTGCGCCGGCAGCCGCCGCGCAGTATCTACCGCCCGTATGATGAGATACATCACGAAGAGAAAGAGGAAAAGAATCAGCAGGAAAAAATTCAGTGAAAAATCGATCCGGTATGGCGGAAAAAAGATCACTACATTACTGACGTTATAGCGCACCAGGACAGCCAGCCCCACCGCTGAGGCAAAGAGTCCGAAAAACCAGAGAAAGATGCGCATGAGAAGCTTCCCTATGGTTTGGTACGGTAATTCTGCACCGCTGTCAGGCTGTCTGACAGGCTGGGCAGCTCGATAGCAACATTATTTTCCATGATCTGGGCAAGCGTGGTCTTGACGGCCTGCACCTGGGAAGAAGACGGATCAAAGTAGGTATCCACCACCTTGATGGCCGCTTTCATGTCACTGGAAAAGGACACATGGTCACGTGCCATCATGGCCACCCGGGCACCGAGAAGGCGCAGCGTCAGGTTTTCCCGCAGGAAGTACGCCTGTGTCGGCGAAAGGATCAGGGCTTCAGGTGACTCTACATTGCGCACATGCACGAGTGTTTTCACCTCACCCCAGAATTCCCCGGTCCATCGGTTCCACATTTTTGACAGGGGCGAAAACCACGATTCTTTTGGTGCTTCCCGATCCACCTTGGCGGCGGGCGCCTCCTTTTCAAGAGCCGCCATTTCCTTTCCTGCATCCGGCACAGGTCTGATCTGTGCATCAGACAACAGCGGCAAAGTCTTGATCTGGGCAATCACCACATCCAGCTTGACAGCCATGCCGGTCACATCCACATACGGCACCGCCCGCAAACGCTCAATATCTTTCGCAAGCGAACGCCGGATGCCGATAAACTGCGGCCGGTCTTCCCGCGCCAGGAGCCTGTCGGCATTTTCCAGTGCAATCAGCGTGCCATGCACATTACTGGACAACTGCAACTGCTGGTTAGCCATCAGGAGGATCTGCTCGATATCTGTCAGTACGCGGTCATCCCGGTTCTTGGCCAGCTCCCGGTACATCTGCTCCAGTGAGGTATGCTGGCTTTGCGACTCCATCTGGCGGTTTTCCAGTGCCGCCACCTTGGCCTGCAGGTTCAGTACCGTATCCTGCATGGATTTGGCAATCCCCTTCACTTCCGTGCTGACCGTATCTCCCGTTTGCAGCCGTCTTGCCATTTCCTCGCGCAGACGGATCGTATCCTGGCGTTCCAGCCAGAAATGCGCCAGCAGCCCCGCAACCACGATGCAAAGCACAACCGCCAACACGATCAGCCAGCGGCGCTGCTGCCTGATCGGGTCCGGCATACTGTCAGAGGGTCGAACCGGTGGCACGGTGGCAGCCGGTTCATCGGGAGAAGGCGTACGCATTCTTGAGCCTCAAAGAGGGAATTAACCAGTTTGTCTATTACGGCATTGTAGCGCAGCCCGTTAATTTGCACATGCGGGGGCGCTTCACGCAGATCAAGAGAAGAACAAATAAGCCAGGCCGTTATACCGGAAAAAGCCAGGTATGCGTCAGGATGCGCATCAGGCCACTCTCTCCACGCAACCAGCATTTTCACCTTCCATGTTGCAAATATGACACGCTTGCCCGAAAAGCCGGGTTGCACTGCTCCTTACCCGGCGGATAACGCGGAGGTGGCAAAAAAATAAAAAAGGGGGTACTCTGGCATTTGTCAGACACAATGGCATAAAAGCTGTTATCCGGCCAGCGGGGAATCATGGACTGCTTCACTGTCATCCTGCGAGGGACGAGGCGGCATACCCAAACGAAAAACCAGCCGCCCGGCTTTTCGCAAGCCCTGAAAATAGGCAACGCGGGCTATCGGCATATCGAACAATTTCCTGCCGGGCCTGCCGCCAACGAAAAATCAGTAAACCCCGAAAGAACAAACACATCATGGCAAAACAGCATCAGGAAAACAGCCATTCCCCCTACTATCTGGACAGTTCCAATGAAGCCATGCGGGCCGACATCCGGATGCTCGGCTACATGCTTGGCGACGTAATCCGCGACAGGGAAGGTGAGGAAGTTTTCAGCCTCATTGAAAATATTCGCCAGACAGCCGTTCGCCTGAGAAAAAATCCGGAGCTGTACGCTTCTGACACACTGAACAACCTGCTCAAAGACTTAAGCCGCAATCAAGCTATTTCGGTTGTGCGCGCCTTTTCCTACTTTTCTCACCTGGCCAATATCGTCGTCGACAAATTTGAAAACCGGCGTTACCGCGAAGCCTGTATTGCCGGCGAGGCAGCCCCCCAGGGCAGCCTCGCCTGTGCCTTGAACCGCCTTGATGAAGCAGGCGTCAGCGGCACCGATATCAAGAAACTCCTGCAGGACGCCCTTATTTCCCCCGTACTCACCGCCCACCCGACCGAAGTACAGCGGAAAAGTACACTGGAAAATGAGCGCGAAATCGCGCGGCTTTTAGCCCAGCGCGATGGCGATGTCACCCCCCGGGAACACCGCCGTATCACCGATATTCTCCACGGACGCATAGCCGCCCTGTGGCAGACCCGTATGCTGCGCTATACCCGGCTGGCAGTCGAAGACGAAATCAATAACGCCCTGTCCTACTACCTCATCACCTTTTTGGAAGAGCTGCCGGCGCTTTACCTTTCTATTGCCGAGGAAATCAGTGACCGTTACCCCGATTCAGCAGACGGCATCCCTGCGCCGGACGGTACCTGCCGCTATCTCCAGATGGGCAGTTGGATCGGGGGCGACCGTGACGGCAACCCCAATGTCAATGCCCATACCATGCGCCTGGCCCTGGAGCGCCAGTCCCATCTCATCATGGATTTTTATCTTGAGGAAATCCACAGCCTGGGTGCCGAGCTTGCGCTTTCCTCCATGCTCAACCCCGTATCAGCAAAACTGCAGGCACTGGCTGACGCCTCGCAGGACAGCTCGCACCACCGTGACGACGAACCATACCGCCGGGCCCTGATCACTATCTACAACCGGGTGGCAGCCACCGCACGCGACATGGGCATACGCAATTTTATGCGCAACGAAGTCGCCAAAGACCAGCCCTATACCACCCCCGAAGCACTCAGCGCCGATCTCCAGGTATTGATCGACTCCTTAAATACCCACGCGGGAAGCCGGGTTTCCTGCTTGCGTATCGCCTCTTTCAAAACAGCCGTTGATGTGTTTGGTTTTCACCTGGCCACACTCGATATGCGCCAGAACGCCGATGTCCATGAGCGCACCCTGGCCGAACTTTTTGCTGTGGCACAGGTTGAGCCGGATTACGCCGCGCTTCCGGAAGAGAAAAAGATCGAACTGCTTTTATCCGAACTCAGCCAGCCCCGCCTGCTTTTCTCGCCTTTTGTGACCTATTCCGAAGGCACCACGTCCGAGCTTGAAATATTCCGTACCGCACGGGCCATCCGCGAAAAATACGGCCACCGCGCCATTCGCAATTACATCATTTCCCATACCGAGACCGTCTCCGACATCCTGGAAGTCTATCTCCTGCAAAAAGAATCGGGCCTCTTGTGCATGACATGGGAAAAACAAACCGAAAGCACTTGCCAATGGCTCGACACCAGGCTGGAACTTATGGTGGTACCGCTTTTTGAAACCATCCAGGATTTGCAGTGCGCCGCCAATATCATGGGCGATGCCATGAATATCCCGCTGGTGCGCCACTTTATCGAAAGACAGGGCAACCTGCAGGAAGTCATGCTGGGCTATTCCGACTCCAACAAGGATGGCGGTTACCTCACCTCCAACTGGGAGCTGTACCGTGCCGAACAAAGTCTGGTGGAGCTTTTTAACAGCAACGGTGTAAAACTCCGCTTTTTCCACGGACGGGGCGGTACGGTCGGACGTGGAGGCGGCCCCACCTATGAGGCGATCCTTGCACAGCCGCACGGCACCGTCAATGGCCAGATTCGCTTAACCGAGCAGGGCGAGATGATCGCTTCCAAGTACTCCCATGCCGAAATCGGCTCACGAAACCTTGAACTGATCGTTGCTGCCACGCTGGAAGCCAGCCTCATGCCCGAAGAAAAAGCCAGTGTGCATGGCCGGACCAAGCGCCGCTTTGAATCCACCATGCTGGAGCTTTCCCGGATTGCCTACAAAACCTACCGCAACCTGGTGTACGAAACCCCGGACTTCCCGGACTATTTTTTCCAGTCCACCCCGATTGCCGAAATCTCCCGCCTCAATATCGGCTCCCGTCCGGCATCGCGCAGTGCCAGCCGCAAAATTGAAGATTTGCGCGCCATCCCCTGGAGCTTTTCCTGGGGACAGTGCCGCCTGCTGTTGCCGGGCTGGTATGGTTTTGGCACCGCTGTCATGACATGGCTTGATGACCCGGAAAGCACCATCTCACGTGAAGACAAAGCCAGTACCCTGCAGGCAATGTATCGCGAATGGCCTTTCTTCAATTCACTTTTGTCCAACATGGACATGGTGCTTTCCAAGGTCGACATGAATATTGCAAAGCGATATGCCCATCTGGTCACCGATGAAAAACTGCGCCATACTGTCTTTACCATGATCAGTGAAGAACACGCCCGCACGGTATCGGCCTTTGAGATCGTCACCGGCGAAAGGGAAAGGCTGGTCAACAACCCGCATCTGGCTCGCGCCTTGAGGGACAGGCTCGCTTACATCGATCCGCTCAATTACCTGCAGATCGAACTGTTGCGACGCCACCGCGATCCGGATACGGCACCGGAAAATACAGATTCACGCGCCCATCGGGGCATACATCTATCGATCAATGGTATTGCCGCAGGCATGCGCAATACCGGCTAAACCAGAAAAACAGATATGACTGAAGAAACCATCCAGGCAAAGGAAAATGAAACCCCGGTACGTCCGGAAGCCATCTATGTTGAACGCGATGAACACGTTGCGACCATCGTCATCAACCAGCCGCAAAAGCACAATGCCATCACCCTTGCCATGTGGCAGGAAATCCCGGACATTATCAATGCGCTGTCAACTGACGACAGCCTGCGCTGTGTTGTCTTGCGCGGTGCCGGGGAAGAAGCGTTCTGCTCCGGATGTGATATCGGCGAATTTGTCGATGTCCGTTCCAACCGCGAACAGGGCATTATCTATGGCGAGGCAATGAAAAAAGCCGTTTTTGCCCTGTATAACTGCCGGCACCCGCTTGTCGCCCAGGTACACGGCCTGTGCCTGGGAGCCGGTATCGAGCTCCTTTCCACCTGTGACATCCGGATCTGTGGCGAATCCAGCATTTTTGGTGTCCCGGCAAAAAACCTCGGGCTCGTCTTATCCTACGCCGAACTCGAACCGCTTTACCACCTTGTCGGCTCCAATATCCTGATGGAAATGCTGCTTGAAGGCCGCGTCTTCGGTGCAGAAGAAGCACGGGAAAAAAAACTGGTGACCCGGGCTGTGCCGGATGAAATGGTCGCAGAAGAAACGACCACAGCAGTACAGCGCATCATCCAGGGCGCACCGCTTACGGCGCGCTGGCACAAGAAATTTGTCCGTCGCCTGGCCCGTTCAGAGCCAGTTACGTCCGATGAAAATGCCGAAAGCTTTTATTGCTATGACACCGAGGATTACCGCATCGGCTGCGCGGCTTTTCTTTTACGTGACCACCCGATATTCAAGGGAAAATAGGCTCTGCCCGGGTAACACTGGAATAAAACGCAAAATGGGCGCGATCCGCATCCTTGACATGATAAAGCGCCTTGTCCGCATGCTGCAGCAGCTCCATCAGCGTCCTGCCATCATCCGGATATATGGCAATCCCGATACTGGCTGACAGGTTGATTGCCGCTTCCTGCACCACCATCACCTGCTGGACTGCATCCAGAATATGGGTTGCCACACTGCCGACGTTTTCAACCGTGCGGATATGGTCCAGCAATATCAGGAACTCATCACCGCCATAACGGATAATCACATCCGACTTACGCACAGATGCCTGCAACCTCAGCCCGATCTCTTTTAACACCTCATCGCCAACCGCGTGTCCGTAGGTATCATTGACCTCCTTGAAAAAATCGAGATCAATAAAAAGCAGTGCAAACCGCGTATGCGTCTCACCCGCGTGGGATATCGCCTTTTCCAGCATGCTTTCAGTCACCACACGGCTGTATACCCCTGTCAGCACATCATGCGTGGCAATGTGCTCAAGCACCTCCTGCCGCTTCCTGTTAAATGCGGCCACCCGCCGGCTTCTGATCTGGTAAACCACGCCCGTCACAATCAGGATGCCAAGCCATCCGCCAATCAGCAGGAGAAAAAAGACAAGCGTTCCATTTGCCATGATTGCCGCAGGAAAAGCCGCTTCTTCGGCAATCATCAACTTGAGCCTGTTTTGCAGCAGTTCAACTGATTCCACATAATAAGGAAATTCAGATTCACCAAGAGAAACAAACTGCTCACCCAACTCCTTGCGCCAGGGAGAAATAGGCAGTGTCACAAAATCTTTCCGTTTATAGCGTGCCAGCCGTTCCGCCTCAGGAAGCGAAAGCACCGTTGCATCCGGCATCGCCATCATCACAAATGCCGGATTTTTCGCCTCGACAATCACGCCAAATTCATCAATCAGAAACCCGTTGGCACGCCGTACAAGATTAGCCAGATCCTTCAATGCCACCTTCCCCGCAACCACACCAATCACCCGGTTTGTCTCATAAACAGGAGAAGAAAAATAGATGCCCTGGCTACCCGTCTGACTACCGACACTATATTGAACGCCTGCCTTACCCTCCATTGCCATTTTGAAATAGCGGCGCAAAGACAAGTCGTTACCCACATAACTTTCCAGGGTCTGTGCATTGCTTGAGAGGATGGTTCGCCCTTCCCTGCCGATAATCCAGATTACATTTATAATCCGGATTTCTTTGGCCGACATGGAAAGTGAACGATTGATCTTGGAAAAAGCCGGATCGTGTTCATATGTTTTTCGGTAATCCGCCGTTGAAAGCCTGTTGCCGAGTAGCGTGGCATTGGCCTTTTTCAGGGCATTCCCGATTTCGACGTCACGGCTGAGAATGGCAGGTACCGCATGCAGTACGCCAAGCATTTTATCAAACCCTGACTGAAACTCACTAATGGATTCATGCGTTTTCTTTTTTACCTGCTCAAAAGCTTCATCCGCCTGCCAGTCCACATAGGAATTTATTAGCAATTTCGCAACAAAAAACCAGGCTAAAAGCAATATCACCAGAATAACAATATATGGTTTTGCTGAAAGCGAATCCTGAGTGGGTTTTATCATTGTCCAGAAACAAAAAGTGCGTTCTGCTGCGAAAAACAGCGTGCCATATTCAGGCAATTCGGAAGACGTCACTCCAGAGTGATGCCACTCAGGGGAATGTCACATCAACCATTTCCCGCAGCAGACTCGCACAAGACCAGCGATAAACAGATTGGCAGCCCCGGACATCACTCACAGCGCCTCATGATGTTTTATATCAAAGCCTTATTGGCATACCAAAGATATTATTTTTTATGGAAATAGATGCAATATGTTAATTATAGGCGTCACATGATATTACATAACTTTTTCCATTAATACAACATGACCAGCACAGAGTTCAGAGTAATAAACCATTGATGGCTAAATGAAGACAGACATAGCGCAACGGATAGGAAAAAAGATCGCCCATGCGAGAAGAACAGCAGGCAAAACACAGGCACAAATCGCCGAACGTATTGGAATTGACACCGTATCCCTTTCAAGAATAGAACGTGGCGTAGTCACCCCCAGCATCCCGACCCTTGAAAAAATCGCTGACGAACTCAACGTCAGCATGGCCATCTTCTTTGATGGCGCTTCGGCAAACGCGGCCTCATTGGCTGACAGTATCATTTCACAGCTGGAACCCCTGCACAGGGATGACCGGCTTTTTCTGCTGGAACAAATCAGAATCTGGGCAGAAAAACTTTCCGGCTAGGCCAGGCTTCCCTTATCGCGCGTCCTTTCCTTCATTTGTCTTCGTTATCATGTATCCAGAGGAATGATTTTTCCTGAGCGCTGAGACCTGTCGCTGCTTTTTCGGCTTCGCCTTCTTTTCTCTCGCCACGCCCTTGTAAGCAGAATAGCTCGATCGCTCATCTCCCATCAGGCGGCGCAATTCCTGAATACTCAATTCACTGACTTCATGTATGCGCACCAGCAATCCTGCACTCACGGGAACCAGCTAGGCATGCTGGGCGATATCCTGGCAGGATCCGAACCTGGACAGCAGGCCAGTCCGGCATGGCGCTTGAGGGATTTGACGGCTACTATGACCACTACACGGTCAATAACGGGCTGGAAACTATCGAGATGTATGTCCAGAGCAACAGCCATATCATGTAAGCAATGCCAACAAAAAAGACGGGATACTTTCCCGTCTTTTGGCATGGAAAAAAACACCTACTTCAGTTCCTCTGATGCCGCCTCGTAAAAGGCCATGGTGCCTTCAAATGCCGAAATATACTCATCGGCGACACGTTCATTCAACATCATGGAAAACTCGGATTCCCGTGCAATTCTCAGCCGTTTTTTCAGTTTATCCTTCTGCGGATGCGTCTCGATAAGGGAGAGAAGCGTTGCCCGCATGGCCCGGATGGTACCTGCCATTTCATCAATATTTACCGGCATGACAAGCCTTTCAGTTAACTTCCTCAGGGAAATATCAATATAACATACCTTTCCCCCGGATATTGGCTGTCCTGGCGCCCGGTTCGTTCCATAAAAAAAGGCGTGAGGGACACATGTCGCTCACGCCGCAAAGACTGTTACAGTTAAAAACTGTCAGCCCACCTCACACTACTTCAAACCATTACATCAGATTAAAAAGCGACATCCCGTTCGTCATCATGAAAGTCTGCTGCGCCGCCTGAAGCGTCAACTGCTGCTGGTACAGATCGGAAATCGCCTTGTAATAATCCAGATCCTCCAGATCAGAGATCGATTCGGTATATTGCAGATCCTTGTCGGTACCGGAAAGCGTCAGTGCATCCAGCTCTTTCAACCGTGTGCCCGCGAAACCCTGCGCTGTCACCACCTGATCGAGTGCCGAAGCCATATTGCCGAGAAGCGCTTCCAGGCCCAGCGCCAGATTGGTGCTGCCGCCGTTGGACTGCAGATTTGTGCCTTCCAGCAAGCCAAGCGCTGTATTGATATAGTCAAACACATCGGTTCTGACAGGTTCGCCAGGCGTGATTCCTACCGTATCGCCATTGGATACCTCACCGCTGACTGAAAAACGCACCCCGTCAAATTCCACTTCCATCTTGTTTTTCTGGTCGCTGGTGTAAGGGGCACTCTTGGTCAGATCAACTGGGCCAACCGGAAGCGTAATAACGGTTCCATCAGGATTGAGAAGCGGATTCCCGTTTGCATCCATATCGATCTGGGCGCCGTTTTTCCAGAGTGTATACGATGCAGCAGGAGAGTCTCCGCTGAACCGGATCTCATAGTTATGCGCCGGGATACTCAGCAACGCCTCATCCTTGATGTCCACATCAATTGTCAGGTCATTGCGGCTTGGCGTAACAGTAGAGCCTGTCATGCCCTTGATTCCCATGAAAATGTCTTTTCCCGAATTGGTTGTGGCCATAAAACGGGCAGCATCCACCTGGACCTTCATTTGCCCGCCGTCACCCTTATAGGTGATCTGTCCGAGCACTGACATGTCAAATGGCTCGGTACCTGCCTTGTGTCCACTGAAAAGATAACTACCGTAAGCATCGCGGGTATTGGCATAGCCCACCATCTCGTCACGGATGGCACGGACTTCATCGGCCACCACACGAAGCTGTTCCTCGGCATAGCCGCCATTACCGGCCGACACCAGGAGTGTCTGTATCCGCTGAATACCATCGGTAAAGCTGTTAAGGGTGCTTTCCTGCAGTTTCAGCGCATCCTCGGCGATGCCGCGATTGCTGGCAAACTGCGTATTCATCGATTTACCCTGCTTCAGATCCAGCGCACGCGCTGCCGCCACCGGGTCATCCGCCGGGGTCAGAAGGCGGGTATTGGCTGAAAGATGCTGCTGGGTTTTATCCAGTTGCGCCTGCAGATTGGACAGGCGCTTCATGCTTTGCCCGTACTGCATGTTTTGACTGATTCGTGCTAAAAAAGCCATGATCGTTACTCCATCAGAAAATTGCCAGGATCGCGTCAAACATTTCGTTTGCCGTCTGGATCACCTTGGAAGCCGCATTGTAGTTCTGCTGATAGCGCATCAGGTTGATGGCTTCCTCATCCCCGTTAACACCCGACTGGCTTTGCTGCTCTTCATAAATTGAATTCAAAAGGTTGCCCGTTGATGTGCTCATCACCTCCAGTTCGCGTGTTTTCGCACCAACGCGATTGACCAGTTGTGAATAGGCTCCCTGATAAGAAGCCGTGCCATTCAACATGGTCTTGGCATCCTGCAACGCGGCAAGCGCCAGCATGTTGCGGTTGTCGCCTGTACCGCCTGTATTTGGTTCGATAAAGAAGGTATCACCTGTTTCCGGATCACCCGTGATGCTGAAATCAAAATCACCAAAGTTGTAGGTGGCTCCCTCCTGGTACGGCACATTGGTAGCGCCTGCCATATAAAGGGTGGGGGCACTCCCATCCGGCGGGTAATACCAGACATTTGAATCCGTGGTAAAGGTACCTGCGGTCTTATCAAAAGTCAGCGTACCGGAAGTAGCAAAGCCGGGACCTTTTACCTCACCCAGTGAAATCTTGCCGGTACCCAGGTTATCTGTTCCCGAAATCGCATTCGGCCCTGAGCCGGTGCGGACGGGAGAAGCGGCTGCAATCTTGTTGGGATCGGAAATCAGCACATCCAGGCTGGCAGCGATCTCGTTTAATGGCTTCAGTACCAGCGTTTCGCCGACATTAAGTCCGGTCGCCTCAAATTTAATCCCGTCAATGGGGACGGGGACAGGCATCTGCCCGTTCCAGACTGTTCCATCGGGAAGCGTAGAACCATCCTGAAAAACCGTGCCATCAGACTGGCGCGTAATTTTGTATTTACCGCCAGCAAGCGCCTGTATCTCGTAATTACTGGCAACGAGATCCTTGACATGATCCAGATCGATAGTGCCCTTGACCGATCCGGTTCCTGCCTGATTCCCCACTGACGCCACCGTATTAAAGCTGAAGAAATCCTCTCCCATCTCGCCGTTCAGGTCCATACCCAGCTTGTGCTGTTTATTGAAATCCGCCGCCAGATTAATGGCGATCAGGCCCAACTGGTTCAATACCGGATCAATCTGCTCATTGCGGTAATCCATGTACCCCTTGATATTGCCGCCTGTCAGCAGTTTTTCCGGAATCTGGACTTTCATGCCATTATTGATATAGCCGATCTCGACTTGCTGGGGGTCCTTGGCCGAATATTCCGCATACATCGCAAACGCCTGGTTGTTGATCACCAGCGGCTGGCCATTGCCGATATACACATCCAGGCTGTTGCCGTTGACCACCGTGCGCACACCGATCTCCTGCGACAGTTGCGAGATCAGGTAATCGCGCTGGTCCAGCAGGTCATTGGGGGCAGGGTCCGTAATCGCAATCTGCGCACGGGCAATCTGGTCATTCAGCTTGGCGATCTCCTGACCATAGGTATTGATCAGCTCCACACTATGGATGATCTGCGCATTGGCCAGATCGCGCTGTTCCGTCAGCTGCTTTGCCAGGTTATTGTAGCGCCCTGCCAGAATATCAGCATCAGACAGCATGGCTTCACGGGTCGCCGCCGAAGTCGGCGTCGAGGCAATTTCCTGCACCGCGCTGAAAAACTGCTGCAGGGCAGGCGAAACGCCCGCCGTGTCATCCGCGAGCTTGTTATTGATCTTGGCAATCTGGTTGTAATATGTATCCAGCCGGCTCGATTCCGACTGGGTATCAAGAAACTGTTTGCCTAAAAATTCATCATACACGCGCCGGATATCGTCCAGTTGGACACCACTGCCCACAAAACCAAAACCAAACTGCTGCCCGTTTTTGCCGGATTGCAGGATCACCTGGCGGTTATAGCCGGGCGTACTGGCATTGGCAATGTTGTGGCCGGTGACGCTGATCGCATAATTCGCCGACAGAAGCGCACTTTTACCGATACTGTAGATATTTGCCATTTTTGATTCCCTATATCTCTACAGATTAACTACGGCTGTTTGGCCAATAACTTGAGCAAACCCGTTAATCTTTCCATTCAAGGCCTTATCAGCCCTGAGATACCCTGTTGATCACCCGCATGAGCTTGGAACCGTATTCCGGGTCGGTTGCATATCCGGCGCGCTGCAAGCCATAGGCAAAGGCTGCCGGGTCCTGTGCATTCATCACCTTCTCATAACGCGGGTTTTCACTTAATAATCTTGCATAATCCTTAAACGAATCGGCATACGAATCATAAGCGCGGAACTTTTCCACCTTCTTGATCATCCTGCCGTTCTCAAATTCCGAGGTGAGCACATCCACGGTCTTGCCGCTCCAGCCATTGGCCTTGATGCCAAAAAGATTATGGCTTTCCGAACCATCCGGATACAGCATCTGTTTTTTGCCCCAGCCCGTTTCCAGTGCCGCCTGTGCCAGCATGAATTCCGGGGGGATGCCTGTTGTCCTGCTGGCTTCTTTCGCATGGGACATCATCTTGTCCGTAAAAGCTTTCACATGGCCTGGAAGAGAAGCGGGCTTATCCCCTGCATCCACACCCGGCAGCGTGATCGCCTGTGCCTGCGTCCCCTGCCGTGTCACTGCTTCGGCCGCCTTGCCTTCCGAACGGAAAATCGAATGCTGCCCCTGCAGCAGTGAAGATGCCTGCTCCCTGGCCGATCCAATCGACATCGAACGGTACGCATCCACGGATGTGGAAATCTGGCGCTTGGAAAGATACGGCTCGGTCTCTTCCGCATTCAAAAGACCGGTTGCCACCATCTGGCGGAGCATCTGGTCAGCCAGGCCAATCCCCTGTTTGGCCACATGCTGGCTGACTTCCTCATCCAGAAGCTGGGTATACAGCTTCGTCTGCTGTGAATTAAAAAGCCCGTCCTGCGGCAGTGATTCCCGCATGCTCTTCAAAATCATCGAAAGAAAAAGCGCTTCAAACTGCTGGGCAGCCGCTTTCATGGCCGCAGGCGAATTACCGTCCCGGTTCGCCACCGCCTTGATATCATGCAGATTGCGCGTATTGATCGCCTGCATGGCTGAAGAAGACACATTTTCCGTCAGGTCGCTCATACTGCCTTCACCGCTTCAAACCCGATGTCTGCGGTTAATCAAATCACTTCCAGCTCGGCACGAAGCGAACCGGAAGCCTTCATGGCCTGCAAAATCGCCAGCAGATCCTGTGGCGTGGCGCCAATGGAATTCAACGCCTTAACCACATCGGCCAGCGTTGCTGCCCGATTTAACAGGATCACCTCGCCTTCATCTTTCTTGATCTCGATCTGGGCGTTCTCAACCATGGTGGTCTGTCCCTGGGAGAAAGGCGCGGGCTGGCTTGCCGTATTTTCCGTATTCACGATCACGGAAAGATTGCCATGCGAAATCGCACAGGTATCCAGTGTCACCGTCTGGTTCATGACAACCGAGCCGGTACGCGCATTCAATATCACCTTGGCGGATTGCACCGCCGGCGTCACATCGAGGTTTTCCAGTTCACCAATAAAGGCCACTCTCGCATCCGGGCTTTGCGGCGCCTTGACTCTGATCACCCTGCCATTCACGGCAGAAGCCGTTGTCATGCCAAAACGCGTATTGATTGCCCCCACCATGCGGCTGACCGTTGAAAAATTGGTATCCGTCAGTTCCAGTGTAATCGTTTCACTGTTATGGATGGTGCTCGGTACCTCGCGCTCAATAGTGGCACCGTTGGAAATACGTCCGGCTGCCAGGTGATTTACCTTCGCACTGCTGCCCCCGGCTGAGGCGCCGGCACCGCCGACCACCAGATTGCCTTGCGCCATGCCATAAATATTACCGTCTGCGCCTTTCAGGGGCGTCAGCAAAAGCGTACCGCCTTTAAGGCTCTTGGCGTTACCAATGGAAGAAACCACTACATCCACCATCTGGCCCGGCTGGGCAAAGGGCGGCAGATTCGCCGTGACCATGACCGCTGCCACATTCTTCATCTGAAGGCTGCTGCTGTTAAACGGCACGGTAACACCGAGTTGCTGGAGCATATTTACAATACTTTGCACCGTGAAAGGCGTCTGTGTGGTCTGGTCACCGCTGCCATCCAGACCGACGACAAGGCCATATCCCAGCAATTGGTTGTTACGAACGCCCTGGATGGTTGCCAGGTCACGTATGCGCTCCGCATAAGTCGGCACCGAGGCAAAAAGCCCCAATCCCAGCAAAAAGGCACCGATTGCTTTAACTGATAGTGACATATTCACTCCTGTACAAAACCCTGACAACCTCAAGCCTAGAACGGCAGCACCGAAAGGAAGAAGCGGGAAAGCTTGCTGGCCACTTCTGCCGCATCAATACGTGTATTGGTACGATACTCGATTCGCGCATCGGCGACCTTGGTCGAAGCTACCTGATTGCCGATAGCGATATCCTTCGGATCAATCACGCCGGAAAAGCGGATGAATTCAGAGCCGTTATCCATGGCAATCTGCTTTTCACCACTGACGATCAGGTTGCCATTTGGCGCGACATCAATCACGCTCACCGCTATGGTGCCGTTAAACACATTGTTGGCACTTTTCGCTGATTCTTCCTCATATTCACGCATGCCGCTTCCAGAGGCTTCCACTTTCTCGAAAGAACTGCCAAAGAATCTCGGCTTGTTAAAATTGGCGCTGTTAGTCCGCTCCGAACTGTCACTGCCGGCCTTGGTGGCGCGATTGCTTTCTGTAATCACGATCGTAATATTGTCCCCCACCAGTCGCGCCTTGTGATCCTCGAAAATCGGACGGTAGGCATTCTGGTGGAAAATCGCACCATTCGCACCGACAGCCGGCTGCGCATATTGCGTATTACTTCCGGGGCGCTGATGGGTAATGGTATCCGGCGTTACAGCGCATCCACCCAACAACAACGCCAATATCGCCAAAACTGTCAAATTCATTCGCATAAACCGCCTCCGTTACTTCTCAGCCTGTTACAGCTGTGTCAGCCTGCCCAACATCTGGTCAGATGTGGTAACTGCCTTACTGTTGATCTCGAATGCGCGCTGCGCGATGATCATGTTCACCAGTTCTTCTGCCATGTTCACATTCGACGTTTCAACATATTTGTGCAACAGCGTGCCCGAGCCATTTAAGCCCGGTGTGTTTACCTGCGGCGCACCGGATGAGTTAGTCTCGACATAAAGGTTTTCACTGATGGACTCCAGACCAGCCGGATTGATGAAAGTCGCCAGTTGCAGATCACCCACCTGGGTTACCTGGGTCGTGCCAGGCGTGGTGACCGACACAACACCATCGCGTGCCACCGTAATGGAAAGCGCATCCACAGGGATCACGATCGTGGGCTGGATCGTATAACCACTGGAAGTGACCAACTGCCCCTGGTCATCCTTCTGAAAGGAGCCGTCACGCGTATAGGCGGTGGTGCCATCAGGCATCAGCACCTGGAAAAAGCCCTTGCCGCGAATTGCCACATCCAGCTCGTTTTCAGTGAGCTGGACATTACCCTGTGTATGAATCCGTTCCACTGCCACTGGGCGCACACCGGTGCCGATCTGCAAACCGGTAGGCAGATACGTCTGCTGGGAGGATTGCGCGCCGGGCTGGCGGATGTTCTGGTACACCAGATCCTCAAAAATCGGACGCGAACGCTTGAAACCGCCTGTGCTGATATTTGCCAGGTTATTTGAAATCACGTCCAGATTCGTCTGCTGCGCATCCAGGCCGGTCTTGGCTATCCACAACGATCGCATCATAATAAAAACCCTTTCAAAAACAATTAACTACTGCAACCAACCCACTGAAATCATCAGCCGTTCAGCGTGAGAATACCGATAGCGCGGCTTGCATTTTCATCCGCATGCTTGATCATGTTCATCTGCAATTCAAACTGCCGCGCCAGGCTGATAATATTCACCAGCGTCTCAGCCGGATTGACATTACTGGCTTCCAGTGACCCATTGACCAGCTTGACCCCCGGATCAAAGGCCGGAAGCGTCCCGTCCTTCATCCGGAAATAACCATCAGTGCCGCGCACCAGCTGGTCCTGGGGAGGATTGACCAGCCGCAGCTGCCCGATCACCATGACCGTCCTGGGAGTGGTCGTGTCATCCATTGCCGATATCGTTCCATCCGTTTCAATCGTGTACGGAATATCAGTCGGCAGGACAATCGGCCCTTCCAGTCCCTTGACGTTATAACCTTCCCGCGTCTGGAGGAGACCCTGTGGCGTTGTCACCAGGCTGCCGTGGCGCGTATAGCTTTCCGAGCCATCCGGCATATCAATCACCAGCCAGCCCTCATTAATCAGGGCCACATCAAGGATACGGCCAGTCTGCTGGATCGCACCCAGGCGAAAATCAGTGCCGACTTCGGCATCGACCACAAAATCCCGGGTAGGCGATCCTTCACTGATAACCGGCACGGCACGGAAAGAATCCACCTGGGCCCGAAAGCCCGTGGTGGTCACGTTTGCCAGGTTGTGCGACGTTGTCGCCTGCTGGTTCATCGTGTGAATCGCCCCTGTCATTGCCGTGTATAGCAGCCGGTCCATATCCCTGTTCCCCTAATTATTTCCGTCAGTCCTTATTACCTCATGCTCACCAGGGTCTGCAGGATCGCATCCTGCGTCTTGATGGTCTGCGCATTGGCCTGGTACACCCGCTGCGCCACAATCATGTCAACGAGCTCTTCTGTCAGATCCACATTGGATTCCTCAATCGAATAGTCATTGATCTGGCCAAGCGATGCCGTCAGCGGCGAACCGATAATCGGCGCGCCGGACTCCAGCGTCTCAACCCACTCATTGTCACCAACGGGATTAAGTCCATTCGGATTGCGGAAAGCCACCAGGCAAACCTGTGCCAGGACTTTCGCTTCACCATTCGAATAACGGCCCAGCACATTGCCATAAGGATCCACTGTAAAGCCGGTGAGACGCCCGGAAGCATAGCCATCCTGCTGGTTATCATTCACGGCAAAATTTGAGCCGTATTGGGTGGTGCCTGTGTAATCAATGGTAAAGTCAAAATCAGCTGCACCAGCCATAGCAGGAATTTCAACCGACAGTTGAAAACCGGGCAATAAAGTCGAGCCATCACTGGCATAGGCATCCTGAGGCTGACCATAATCATTAAACCGCAAATATCCAATCGGATTCACCACACCCGGATTCGGATCAGCCACACCAGCAGTATCGCCAATATAAAGCCCGTCTGCATAAGCATATACCGCCCACGTAGACGGCATGGTGTCAGTGGTTCGGACATAAAAAGTCTGCAAAACATGCATATTACCCAGACTGTCATACACATCAATCGCAGTGGCATCATTGTAGCTGAGCGGGTCATTCACATCGAATGGGTGTGTTGTCTGATCAATAACATCCTCACGTGAATCAAAATTCAGAAGTGACGTGACCTGACTGGTGATTTTCGGCTCAATATATTCTGTTGACAACTGGATGACAGTCGCTGCGCCGGATGCCACCAGTCCCGTATTCGGATCTACCGGAAAGCCCGTCAACTTGTGATTGGCACCATTGACCAGGTAGCCTTCCTTGGTCAGCTCCAACTGACCGTTACGGGAGTAAAGGACGGAACCCAGTTCATCCTGAAAACGGAAAAAACCATTGCCATTAATCGCCAGGTCCAGTGAATTGGCCGAAGGCGTCACATTACCCTGGGTAAACTGCTGCTGTACCCGCATGACCGATACGCCGATACCCACCTGGTTAGACGCTGCGGTATGCATGGTCATCGAATAAATATCGGAAAACTGTGCCTGCCCCTGCTTGAAGCCCACGGTACTGGCATTGGCCACGTTATTACCAATTACATCCAGTGAAGTGGATGCTGCTTTAAGGCCGCTCAAACCTTGTTGGAAACCCATTGTTATCTCCTGTCAAACTGCTTGTTAGTTCTTTCTATATAGTGATTCAGCTATATAGGAATAGTATTAATTAAAGAATCTGGCGAATGTCAGACAGCTTCACAGAACCAACCGTCAGCACATTCAGGAGCACACTGTTGTCTGCCCCCTTTGTCACGCTCAGTACCTCGCCAAAGGCAAGCGGATTGGCCTTGACCGACTGGCTACCGGAAGCGGCTTCCACCGTAAAGGTGTATTTGCCCGGCAGTGCCGTATCGCCATCATTCGTTGAGCCATCCCATGAAACCGGGATCACACCGGCATCAGCCGCCCCGATATTCATGGTTTTAATCAGGGCGCCTTTTTCATTGTAGATATTGACCGTGACACTGGTGGCACTGGATTCCAGATCCACACCAAAGATCGCCAGTGACTGGCCTGTCGTGGTTGTTCCATCCTCATTCGTTATATCATCCGCCTTGGACAGCACCATCGAATCACCACTCACCAGCACGCCGTGGCCAATCATGGCAGCCGCTTCCAGCGTCTGGTTGGATGACAGGCTTGTCATCAATGCACTCAGCGTCTCATTTAACTGGGTAATACCCGTTACCGTGGAAAGCTGCGCCATCTGGCTGGTCACCTCGGCGTTTTCCATCGGGTTTAATGGATCCTGGTTCTGCATCTGCGCAATCAGCAGTTTCAGAAAGCGGTCTTCCGTTTCCTGGGCTGCGCTCTTGGTCGATGAGTTCACATTCCGTGTATTCACCGAATTCAACAGCGCATCATCGATATTATTTACTGCCATGTTGTACCTCCGTTCGAATGATTTCTTTTACCCTGGTTATTACTGGCCGATCGTCAGGGTTTTTAAAAGCATGGTTTTTGCCGCATTCATCGTTTCCACATTGGACTGGTAGGAACGGGAAGCGGACAGCATGTTCACCATTTCCTCCGCCAGATTGACATTTGGCAGAGCGACATAGCCTTGCTCATTGGCTGCCGGGTGTTTCGGGTCATAAATCAGTTTCGGCTCCGAGGCATCCTCAACCACCATTTCCACTTTCACGCCGGTTGACGCATGCGATTCATCCAGTCTAACAGGTTGGAAGACAACCTGTTTGGCACGGTACGGTTGCCCTGTTGCGCTCGTTGCGCTGTCAGCATTGGCAATATTGGATGCCACCACATTCAGGCGCTGGCTTTGTGCACTCATGCCAGATCCGGAAACATTGAAAATCTTGAATAAAGACATAAATCACCCCGCAATCACGGCAAGCAGATTCTTGATCTGGTTGCTGATAATGGAAATGCCGGCCTCATAGCGCAAGGCATTGTCGGCAAACTGGTTGCGTTCCACATCCATATCCACCGTATTGTTATCCACACTGCCCTGGTGCATTTTGCGATACAAAAGCGGCACACCGGCCACCATATCCACCCCCGCTTCCCCACCGATACCGGCTTCGGGCTTATGTTCCGAATCCGTCAGGGAAAGCCGGTTTTCACCGGGCTTTGCCTGTCCAAGCGCCACCTGCAGTGCCGCCTTGAAATCAATGTCCCGGGCGTGGTAATTCGGTGTATCGGCATTGGCAATATTGGATGCCAGCACCTGCTGGCGCTGGGAACGCACCCTCAGCGCCGCCTCATGAAAACCCAGCAATTCATCAAGTTTTCCAGCCATTTCACACTCCTGAAACTGGGGCCTGTTAACGCCAAACTGTCGTCGCGAAAAGTTGTTATGTTTCAAAGGGCAAGGCGCAGTGGACAATCTGGATGCAGATGGTGTAAACACCATCAAATTCAGATTTTTCACTGCAACACCGCCATTTGGAACCTAACGGCTTTACAGCAGATGGTTTGGTGTTAGCAGGCCATAAGCCCCTGCCCGAAAAAAAAGAGTCTAAAAAGGAGCCATCCGGGCAATGGGGGCAATGACATGAATCTATCTTACAGGCAACACTTTTTTCCAATCACCCAAAAAGACTCCCAAAACACCCCCTATTCTCGGCTTAACTTTTCATCAGGCACGCTACCATGGTCTCTGTCATAAACCCGACCCAATATGGCTTGCCTGTGTTGAGAAGAAAAAACCTGACAAAAGCCCTTTTATTGCTGCTTGCCACGACGGCAGGCAGCGCTTTTGCGCAATCGGCTGCCTTGCAGACGGCCTCGCTCACCCCTGCCCAAACACAGGCAGCATATGCCGTCGCCCCACAAAACACGCCACAAAGCCAGAGCCTGGATGAGCTGGGCCTGCTTGCCGAGCAATTCCTGATCGAAAAAACAAAAGACCTGCCCGGAAAGACCGAAATCGCCATCACCCCTTTGGACAACAGGCTTAAGCTTCCGGCCTGCCCGAATCTGGTTGCATACCAGTCCCAGGGTGCCAGAATCTGGGGAAAAACCACCGTTGCCATCCGCTGTGAAGGCCCGGAAGCCTGGCGGATTATGGTCAAGGCACACGTCAAAATCCATACCGCCTACCTGGTCGCGGCCAGGGTCCTGCCGCAAGGCCACGTTATCCGGGAAAGCGACCTCACGCTGGTCACAGGCGATGTTACCGCCATGCGCCCGGGCGTTCTGACGAGCAAGGAACATGCGGCAGGGCGCACGGTTGTCCGCTCCATGCAGCCCGGAGCCGCTATCTGGGCCGAGCAATTGCGAGCGCCTAAAGCCATACAGCAGGGCCAGAGCGTCCGCATCATCAGCCAGGGGCAGGGGTTTTCTATATCAGGCGAGGGTTACGCCATCAACAGCGCCAGCGAAGGCCAGGTGGCCAAGGCAAAGATGCCAAATGGCGCCATTATTAGAGGAATTGCAAAGGAAAATGGCATAATTGAGGTGAATTTTTAAAAAAAAGCGATAAAAAAACAAATATAAATGCGCAACAAACTAAAGTTTCAGGCTGGAATACCGATAATGGTGTAGAGCCATAATGAAAACCAGTCTGAAAAGGAAACCGTTGTGAAAATAGATGACTCAATGAAAAAAGCTGCCTCGACATCGACAACCGATGTCAAACAAAGGCAGACAGCGAATACCGGGGCGACGCAAGCCGGCGGTTCTGCGAGGTCACATGCCACATCTGGCGCCTCCGGTTCCGGCAGCATAGACTCAGCTGTTAATGTCAGCCTTTCTTCACAACTGCAAAGTGTGATGGAGCAGGTTGGCGACACCGCAGTCTTTGATGCGAAAAAAGTCGACGAGATCAAGGCAGCCATTTCCAGTGGCCATTTTCAGATCGACACAGAAAAAGTCGCCGATGGGCTTCTTAAAACCGTGAGTGAATTGATCCAGAAACCCAGGGAATAAGAAATGAATGCAATACATGCAGAAATGACAAGCTACCTGAACAAGGAAGTCGTGGCGGCGCACGAGCTGATCGATATCCTGCAGGAAGAGCAGAATCGTCTGCTGTCAGCCAGTATCGATGAACTCGAGCCACTGGTTGCCCAAAAAGCGGCTTTGGTTGCGCAATTGACGCAGCATACCCGGGGTCGCCATGAATGCCTGAAAAAAGCCGGATTTGAGGCTAACCTGGCAGGCATGAACGCATGGATTGAAAACGGTAAAGATCAACCTGATACCATCAGCATTGAGAAAAACTGGGGCGAGCTTGTCTCACTCACCCAGTCCGCCAAGGAGTTAAACCGTCTGAACGGCATGTTAATCTCTTCTCACATGGCCCGAAACCAGCAGGCGCTTTCCATTCTCCACAGCAATAGCCAGCCGAATGCCGGCATGTATGGCCCGGATGGCCAACCAAGCCGTCTTGCAGCAACTCCGGTTCGGAGTGTCATTACCGGCTGATTTATCAACCCCTTTTTCGGTAAACCAGATTAATGGCTGCCAATCCCTAAGGCAGCCATGCCTTTTTGTGGGCAGGGCAGTATAAAAAGGCAGACACACACCAAAAAGACCTCCCTCGAAACCTCCAAAAAAACGAAAACCGCCGGTAAAGGCGGTCAAAGTAGGGTGATACCCCCTTTATACAGCAAACATTGAGCAGATGTTTTTTGAGCAGGCGGGAACGGAGAGCCGCCATCGTGTTATATAAAAGAGGTATCGCTTTTCATTATAGCAATCTCTTGTCATTTCGACAAATATCTGTCCCCAAGCGTTTCAGCCTGCCGCCGGATTTCACGCATTGCCACCAGGAACAGGCAATGATAAGCTGAGCCAATCGACAGCAACATCATCCTCTTTTGCATAAAACAGAAAGACATCCCGAAGCGCCTGGCTTTTATCCGTGAAGCCGAACAGCTTAAAAATGTCCTGCGTAGCGCACATACTTCATCGGGCCGCCAGGAAAGCACGGCAGAGCACTCATGGCGGCTCTGCCTTCTGGCACTTGCCCTGGAAGACCGCCTTGCCCACCTGGATTTCGCAAAAGTACTGCAACTCTGCATCGTGCATGATCTGGGGGAAGCCATCAGCGGCGACATCCCTGCCATCGCACAAACGGCAGACAGCAACAAATCCGAACAGGAAAAGCAAGACCTGCTCACCCTGCTTTCTCCGCTGCCAGCATTTCTTCAGAAAGCGCTCTTCTCTTTGTGGGAAGAATACGAAGAGGCGTCATCACCTGAAGCACGTGCCGTCAAGGCGCTCGACAAGATAGAAACGCTCATTCAGCATAACCAGGGCACCAATCCGCCGGACTTTGATTACCGCTTCAACCTGACCCACGGCAGCCAATACACCAGCAATGATCCCCTCTTTGCTGAAATCCGCGCACTGATCGATGCAGATACGGCCGTGCACGCCGATAAAAATAGCCTGTAACGTATCAACGATCCTTACACGCACAAAAGGCACCGTTGATGGTGCCTTTTGTGCCCCCCGCCAGGGAATCAGGCTGGCGGGATATTCCAGTTTATACAGGAGATTACTGGAGAAGACCTAAAACTGTCTGTGGTATCTGGTTAGCCTGCGCAAGCATCGAAGTACCGGCCTGCTGCAGGATGGATGCCCTTGAAAGTGCTGCTGTTTCCTGGGCATAGTCCGCATCCGTGATACGGCTTCGGGAGTTGGTCGTATTTTCAGCTGTCACTTCCAGGTTGGAGATGGTTGACTCAAAGCGGGCCTGGAGCGCGCCGTAGCGGGCCATTTCACCAACAATATGCACAAGGGCGGAGTCTACTATGGCAAGCGTTTTCTGTGCCTCGTCAAAGGTCGACACATCCATGGTGGAGACCGGCATCAGTACGCCCGTCCCATCCATGGGATATTCTAAGGGATCCGGTGTGCCTTTTTGCACCACAAAGCTGTTTGGGGAATCAATGGTGACTTTTCCGAAAGCCGTTGCACCAAAAGTATTCGTAGCAGCAGGTATCGGAAAACTGCCCATAATCGTTCCATCATTCTTGAAACTGGCAAGTTCCGGTGCTCCTGTCATAACGTCAGTGACGAGGTTGATGTCATTGCCATTCGGGTTAGTCAGGCGAATGCCATGCTTTGGTGTGCCAGCGTCATCGGCAATATAGTATTCTGCCGTAACACCGGTTTTTGCTGCCTGGGCATTGATGGAGTTCACTGCGGCCGCATAGGCATCCCCCAGCGTATTATCCTTGCCGATCGCAAAAGACACAATGACATCCTGAGCATTATTTGATTTCAGCTTGAAAGCATAGGTCCCATCATTATCAAGATCGCTGATAAATGCCGTCGTCTTGGCCGTTGCATTCACACCGGTATCACCAGAGGTCAGATTGACCTTTTCTGCAATTGTCCGCGCGGTATCTGCCGGTGTTGTCGTTACCGTTGCCTTCCCAAGATATCCCGTAATATTCACACTTCCTGTTGTTTTTGGCGTTGCATTAACATCCATGGGAGCCGGTGTATCATTTTCCCGGCGATAATTGCCATAAGTCGTTGTCATGAAGTTCGTGCCATTGGCGCTGATCACCTCATTGGCGTTCGGGCCTACCTGGAAGTACTGCGTGCCCATCGTCCCGTTAAGGAGATTCTGGCCGTTAAAGGTCGTCACTTCCGCTATCCGGTTCAGCTCTGACACCAGTTGCCCGACTTCATCCTGAAGGGCCTGGCGGTCTGCCGGGGAGTTGGTCGCGTTGGAGGACTGTACTGCCAGCACCCTTACACGCTGGAGCATGTCATTCATGGTGGAAAGTGCACCTTCGGCTGTCTGGCCAAGCGAGATGCCGTCACGGGCATTTCTGATTGCCTGGTTCATGCCGTTGATCTGGGAGGTCATTCTTTCCGAGATGCCTAAACCGGCTGCATCGTCCTTGGCGCTGTTAATGCGCTTGCCTGAGGACAGGCGTTCCATGGCCTGGGAAAGGGCTGACTGTGTGGCATTCAAGTGTCGCTGTGAATTCAGCGACATCATGTTGGTATTGATAATCTGAGGCATAACCTACTCTCCTGTAAATCTTTCGCTATGGTTAAGGCGCCTGATTTCGCCTTTTCATTGGTGGGCTTTGCAAATAAGGTCTTTACGTTGCATTGGTGTGTTCCTTGTTTTTTGAACCGACCGCTGCGGGTATTCAAAGCCGACCGCTGTTGTCCTGTTAACGGAGGGGGTGGTGAAAGGTTTAATTTGAGGCGGGTCGAAATGGCGATGGAAACGCCTTGTGCAATTCGCGCTCTAGGCGGCATTTTTCCGGAAAACTTTAGGGTGGGCGAAGATTTTTTTCAAGCAAGGAAACAAGGCAAATATATTTAATTAAATCAATATACTAAAACAAATTCAACCTGTTTGACACACCCGATTCAAAACGCCGATAAGCGTGGTGTTTTGCCTTTTTATCATCGTTTTGAATGTGATGTTTTTTTCAGGATAAACCATAAATCGCCGCTTTTTCGCTTTTTTTCATCCACCGGGGATGGTGCCAATTCGATGAATTGAACGGCTTTTACCCCTTATTTCCTGGATTTGAATGCGGGAAAACACTACCCCGACAGAGGAATATGACATTCAGGCAAACAAAAAGGGGCGGCATATGCCGTCCCTTCAAGACAGGTAAGCGCTGGATGAATCAGTGCCCTGCCGTATTATTTTCGCTAACCGATACCGGCACCTCTGTCACTGCCTCCGGAATATTGGATAAAACCGTCAGCGCCACCCTTCTGTTGCGCGAACGTCCATCAGAAGTCGCATTATCATCAATCGGGCTATTGGCGCTACGTCCGATTGCCACCATCCGCTCCCCGGCGATACCCTGATCAACAAAAAGCCGCACCACACTGCTCGCCCTGGCAGAAGAAAGCTCCCAGTTGGAAGGATACTGTGCCGAACTGATTGGCATATTATCCGTAAACCCTTCTACCTGGATATCATTTGGCTCATCTTTCAGGATCTGGGCAACCGCCCGTAACACCTCCTCAGACTGCCGCGAAAGACGAGCCTCGGCAGGCGCAAACAGGACACTGGCATTGATTTCCACATTGACGCCGCGCGCGCTTTGTATGACCTTCACCTTGCCCTCATTAATCAGCGGAGACAGTACCTTCATCAGGTCACGCCCGATCCCGGTCATCTTTTCGCGCTCTTTTCTGATTTCCGTATTGGTTGTGGCCTTTTTCCGCAAAGGACGGGTAATAGCGGGAGGCACAATGGAGACAGGCGGATTCTCGTTAATAACCGTTGGCACAACCTTGACGCCAAAAGCCGAGCCAATAGACTGGGTCAATTCACGATACTTGTTTTCATTGACAGAAGAGATGGCATACATCACCACAAAAAACGCAAAAAGCAGGGTAATAAAGTCGGCGTAGGAGACCAGCCACCTTTCATGATTGTCACTTTCCTCTTCGCGTTTTTTTCTTGCCATGCGCATTTCCTGACAATGTTGCTTCAGACAGGCCGGTCAAAAAGCCTGATCTATTTTTTTCCTTCCCGTTTGGGCAGAAAAATCGCCATCCGCTCGGAAACCATGCGGGGATGCTCGCCCATCAGCATGCCGAAAAAGGCTTCCAGCAGCATTTCACGCTTGGTCACCTCACGATTAAGCCATGCCTTTAAGCGGTTACTGATCGGGAGGAAGACCAGGTTGGCAAGACCCACACCGTAAATCGTGGCAACAAATGCCACGGCAATACCGCTCCCCAGACGTCCCGGGTCGGAAAGATTCTCCATCACATGGATCAGCCCCAGCACCGCACCCAAAATACCAATCGTCGGTGCGTAGCCGCCAGCCGCTTCCCAGATACGGATAGGCAGCTTTTCGTTTTCTTCGTAAACCTGGATTTCAGCTTCCAGAAGATTTCTCAGCTTCATCGGGTCCACATTATCGACCACATAACGAAGCCCTGCACGGACAAAAGGATGTTTTGCCTGGTTGATCTGGCCTTCCAGTGCCAGTGTCCCATCACGCCAGGCGATCAGGCTCCAGCGTCCGATATCTGTCTGCATCTGTGGGTAATCATCTTCGGGCGGAAAAAAAACGATCCTGACCAGCTTCACACCGCGCCAGAAAACAGGAAAACCCGACTGCAAAACAACCGCACCGAGCGTGCCGACAAAAACAATCACAAATGCAGCCGGCTGCAAAAGCGAAGTGATATGACCGCCTTCGATGACCTGACCGGCAACAATGCCGCCAACACCGAGGATAATACCGACTATGCTTCCCCAGTCCACATAAGCTCCTTTAACCTGACACGCATGCGTGCAATTGCCTGACTGTGCAACTGGCTGACACGCGATTCCGTGACGCCCATGATTGCCCCGATCTCCTTGAGATTCATTTCCTGCTCATAATACAGGCCCATCAACAGCTTTTCCCGCTCAGGCAGTGCATCAATCGCATCAATTACCGCGTGTCTGAAACCACTGTCCATGAGCATCTGTAGCGGGTCTTCTGCCACGTCAGTCGCGTGCCGGTCAAGGAAGTGCTCACTTGACTCCGAATCAAAGAAATCTTCGTAATAAACCAGCTGGTGACCTGCACCATCAAAGAGCAGATCCTGGTATGCCTTGACGGAAAGGTTCAGCTGCTTGGCCACCTCCGACTCATTGGGCGAGCGGCCCAGGCGCTGTTGCAGGGTACGGATGGCATCTTCGACCTTGCGCATGTTCTGGCGCATGCCGCGCGGCATCCAGTCATTGCTGCGAAGTTCATCGAGCATGGCGCCGCGGATGCGCTGCATCGCGTAGGTCTCGAACTGGGCGCCATGCACCTCCTCATAACGGCTGGCAGCATCCAAAAGACCAATCATGCCTGACTGAATAAGGTCATCCACCTCCACACTGGGAGGCAGTCTCGCCCTCATCATATGCGCCAGCTTTTTTACCAGGGGCGCATGCTGAATCAGAAGTTCGTTTCTGTCAGATTTACCCTGTATGTTGTACATGCGTCATGCACCAGCCATTTCATACACATTCTGTTGAGAAGGTCCAATATCAGAAAACGCACCCGCAATGCGTCTGAATGCAAATGACGACAGCGCCATCGGGAAAGCATCAACAACAGAACGGCCCAGGCTGGCTGCCCGTGCCATGTGATCATCCTTCGGCACATAACCCATGGAATACAGCTGAACACCCAGGTAATGTGCGGCTGTCTGTGCCATATTGCGGAAAACTGCCTGCGAGCGGTTTTCTCCACTTCCTGATACTAGCACACCAAACGGCATGCGTCCAAAATGACCAGCCATACGCTTGATCAGCATATAGGCGTCCTTGATTGATCTTTCCGTATCCTCTATGAGTAAAATCAACGAACTGCTTTCCATCGCCGTCAGGGAAAACCCGTTTTCCTTATCCAGAAGCGAGTCAATCAGCACCACATCCGCGTCAACAGCCGCTGACTCAAAAGACAGGTCCAGCCAGTTGCGGAAAGAGCGCTTTTTCCCGATTTCACCAGCGGAGTCCGCCATGCGAACCACATCAAAACCCTGTGGCACATGGTAAAACGCATCATCCACGGCATATTCATTGCGCGCAACCTGGGCCAGCGTGGCACTGGCATATTCCTGCGGCTGATAAAAGCCTACCCCTTCACGCGAACAGGTCGCATCCAGAAGCATCACCGCACTGCCGGAACGGGACAGGGAGGCTGCCAGATTGAAAAGGACATGATTCTTGTTTCTGTGCGGCAGCGTCGACAAAAACGTATAGATGCGCTGCCGGGGCTCGCCCAGAAGACGCCTTAATCCCTCGGCCTGGTCAAACTGAAAATTATCCACGTCCGGCCTCCCGGGTACGTGCAGGCTTCATTGTCTGAATCGAATGGGCAACCACCATCGGCAACTCGTCATCGTCAAAAGTATAGGCTTTGGTCTGCTTCTTCAGGCTGAAAGCATGTCTGATCAGTGCATGTGAATCCGCCACTTCCAGATCTTCAGGCACACGCTGACCATTGGCCACATAATAAAGCGCCAGCTTCTGGCGGATGATGACATCCAGCAAGTTACCAATCGTTGCTGCCTCATCCATCTTGGTCATAATGCACCCGGCCAAGCCATTGCCCTTGTAGGCACTGACCACTTCATTCAAGGTTTCCCCTGTTGATGTGGCTGAAAGGCAAAGCAGCCGTTTCACATCCTTGCCCGTATTGGACAACATGGCAATCTGGTCTGCCACCATCCTGTCGCGCTGGCTCATGCCAACCGTATCGATTAAGACCGTGTGCTTGTTTTTCAGCTCATCGAGCGCAATGCGCAAATCAGCCTGATCCTTGACAGAATGCACCATCACGCCCAGGATTTTTCCATAAATGCGTAATTGTTCAAACCCACCGATACGATACCCGTCTGTTGTAATTAATGCAAGTTTTCCAGCACCGTGACGCATCACAAAACGCGCTGCCAGCTTGGCTGTCGTCGTTGTTTTCCCCACACCGGTCGGGCCAACCAGCGCAAAAACGCCCCCCTGGTCCAGGAGGTCATCTTCATTGCCAACCGTCACCAGATTCCTGGCAAGCGCACGCTGAACCCAGCGCATGCCGCCATCGGCCTTTTCCTGTTCCGGGAGATTTTCCACCAGATAACGTGCCATCCCCGGAGAAAAACCGGCCGTGAGCATTTCACGCATCAGGTCAGCCCGCAGTGGTTCACGTTCCTGCTTGCTGCCCCAGGTGATCTCTGCCAGTTGCGTTTCAAACATCGTCCGCATGGAGCGCAGCTCTGTCATGACATGCTTTAAGCGGGTATCGACCACCTCAGGAGAAACACCGGATTTTTTGGCAGGCGCAGACTTGGCTGCCGCTTTTTTTACCGGCTTTGGCGCAGCAGGCTTCATGACCGGCGGCGCAGCTACCGGCTCAGGCGGCAGGTATTCCTGTGCGATGGAGCGGATATTGGCCATCAGCTTTTCCTGCTGAGCTGCAGAACCAGACCTCGCCGGGGCCGTATCCCGAACAACCGGCACAGCAGCAGGACGCAGTGTTTTTGGCATCGGCGCGGCAAGGGCTTCCTTTTCAAAAACGGGGGCTGTCAGAGACGACATGTATTCATTGGCAACCGCTAAAATCTCGATATAACCATTGACGTTCCTGTTTGACAGAATCACGGCATCCTCGCCGAGCGTCTCCCTCACAAGGCGCATCACTTCACGTGATGAGTTAGCGGTAAATTTTTTGACGTTCATGCCTGTCCTCCTACGACGGTAGTCACTCTGATAGTTTTGGAATCTGGTAATTCATTATTTGAAAGCACCCGCAAGTGCGGTACCGCGCGGCGCAGGAAACGCGCCAGAAGCGGTCTTAATGGCCCGGGCACTAAAAGCACGGCGGGGTATCCCATCTGCTCCTGCTGCTGTGCGGCCTGTTGGGTCTGGATCATGATCGTGTCAGCCAGCCCTGGCTCAATCGCCATATTTTCCGCCCCGCCTGTCGAGAGGGCCTGAAGCAGAAGTCTTTCAAGACGGGCATCCAGGGTAATGACCGGCAGCTCATCGCCTGTCGGGAAAATCTGCTGCACAATCGAACGTCCCAGCGCGATCCGGATCTGCTCAGCCAGTTGGGTTGGATCTTTGGTTCTGTCTGCGTTTTCTGCAATCGTTTCAATAATGGTGCGCATATCGCGGATATGCACACCTTCCGAGAGCAGATTCTGCAGAATTTTCTGCAGTATTGGCAGCGTAATGGTATCCGGCACAAGATTTTCGACCAGCTTGGGGGCCTCTTTCTGCAGATGATCAAGGAGCGCCTGGACTTCCTGGCGTCCGAGGAGCTCGGAAGCATACGTGTTGATCAGATGATTCAGATGCGTTGCCACCACCGTCCCGGCATCCACAACCGTATAGCCCATGGATTGGGCCTGGTCACGCTGGGAAGCATCAATCCATATCGCAGGCAACCCAAACGCCGGATCAATGGTCTCTGCCCCTTGCAGCGTACCGGTTACCATGCCGGGATTAATGGCAAGGAACTGCCCCAAAAACACCTCGCCACCGCCGATCTCCACGCCTTTGAGCAGAATACGATAGGCCGAAGGCCGCATTTCCAGGTTGTCACGGATATGAACTGATGGGGCAAGAAAACCGATGTCCTGCGCGAATTTTTTCCTGATCCCCTTGATACGCTTGAGAAGCTCGCCACCCTGTGCCTGGTCCACCAACGGGATCAGGCGATAACCGACTTCAAGTCCCAGTGTATCAATCGGCACGATATCCTGCCAGGTGGCTTCTTCCACCTCTGGTACCGCCACAGAGGGCGGGCCTTCCACCGCCACTGCACCTGACGGGCCTGCACCGGTTTTCGCCATTGCCCCTTCCCCACTCAAACGTTTTGAAAGCAGGTAGGCACCGCCACCGAGCATCGCGGAAAGCAGGATAAAGGCAATATGCGGCATGCCCGGAATCAGGCCCATGCCACCAACAATCGCGGCCGAAATATACATGACCTGCGGCTTTTCAAACAGCTGCATGATCATCTGGCTACCCACGTCTTCGTCACTGGCTACGCGGGAAACCACGATACCTGAAGCTGTCGAAATCACCAGGGAAGGAATCTGGGCCACGAGACCGTCACCAATAGCCAGCAACATGTAGTTGCTGGCTGCATCAGCAAACAGCATATCGTGCTGGACAACACCGACATACAGGCCGCCCAGGATGTTTACCACCGTGACGATAATGCCTGCAATCGCATCACCGCGGACATATTTACTCGCACCATCCATGGCGCCATAAAATTCCGCTTCCTGCGACACTTCCTTACGACGGGAACGCGCTTCATTTTCACCAATCAGGCCCGCATTCAGATCCGCATCAATCGCCATCTGCTTGCCGGGCATCGCATCCAGTGCAAAACGGGCGCCCACCTCGGCAATCCTGCCGGCACCTTTTGTCACGACCACAAAGTTGATGATCGTCAGAATCACGAACACAACCACACCCACCGTGTAGTTGCCCCCGATCAAAAAGTGACCGAAAGCCTCAATCACCTTACCCGCTGCATCAGGGCCGGTATGCCCTTCTGTCAGTACCACGCGGGTTGATGCCACGTTCAATGAAAGACGCAGCATCGTGCTCATCAGCAGAATGGAGGGAAACGCCATGAAATCCAGCGGCTTGACTGTATAAAGACTGGTCAAGAGCACAATGATTGACAGCGCGATATTGAAGCTGAAAAACATGTCCAGCAAAAATGGCGGCAGCGGCAGCACCATCATCGCCAGCATCCTGATAATCAGGACAGGTGCGGCAAGCGCACGCGAATTCTGTCCGCTCATCCATGAAGGCAGCGCCAGCGACCTCATACGGCAACTCCTTGTTCAGACAACCTGGCCGTCTGGGGAGGGTTGTTATGGGGGTCCAGATGTGCGGGCACATCAATCTTTTTCGGCTTGGCCGGCCGTTTGCCGCCAAGACGCTTGAATGCGCGCAACTGGTAGATATAAGCCAGCACTTCGGCAACCGCCGTGTAAAGCGCCTGGGGAATCTCTTTTTCCAGATCGGCATGGCTGTAAAGCGCACGGGCCAGGGGCGGCGCTTCCAGCATCGGCACATTGTGCTCTTCTGCCAGCTCACGAATTCTTGCGGCAATAAGCCCCATCCCCTTGGCCACCACAACCGGTGCGCCCATCGAGCCTTCCTTGTACTGCAGCGCGACAGCATAACGTGTCGGGTTGGTTACCACCACATCGGCCTTGGGCACTTCAGCCATCATCCGTTTTCTCGCCATTTCACGCTGCTGCTGCCGAATCTTTGCCTTGATCTCCGGATTACCTTCGGAATCCTTATGCTCCTGACGAACCTCTTCCTTCGTCATCTTCAGCTTGTTGGCGTAGTGCCACATCTGGTACGGCGCATCAATCGCGGCAATAATCACGAGGGCACCCACTGTTGCGAGAAAAGTCACCAGAATAATCTCGCCCATATGTTCTGCGCCGACTTTTGCCGGCTGCATACCCAGCGACATGATGCCGTCAATCTGCGTACCCACGACCATCCAGGCGACAATGCCAACAAGAAGCGTTTTGCCAACCGCCTTGATCAACTCCACCAGCGCACGCATGGACACCATGTTTTTCAGGCCGTTCAAGGGATTCAACTTCCCGAATTTCGGCTCCAGTGCCTTGGTACTGAAAAGCCAGCCCCCGATCAAAAGCGGAGACGCCAGTGCAATAATCAGCAACATCAGGGCAATCGGGGAAAAAGCAATGATGACTTCATAAATGCGGCTGATATTGCGCTCAAGCAAAAGCGACATGTCAAAAACTTCTTCACGCGACAGCGTCAGCCCGCCTGAAACCATCATCTTGAGCTCACGAATCAGATTGCCTCCCATCATCAGGAAAGCCAGTCCGCCACCGAGCAGGATCGTGCAGGTCGCCAGATCCTTCGATCGGGGAACATCGCCCTCTTCCCGCGCCTTTTCAATGCGTCTGGGCGAGGCCGATTCGGTTTTCTCAAGATCGCTTTCTTCTGCCATGGCAAAAAATCCCGTCCTGTTGCGTAGCCGCTCCCATAGCGCGCAATAACCCGCAACATAGCCGGATCATTATTTCGTGAAATGCGTATCAGGCATATCAAGAAAAGAGGCGAAAAAACCCCTCTTATTTACTGATAAAAAAGAAGAAAGTCTGATGAGGCAGAAAATATCATGTTTAAAAACCATACGATTCCTGCCATGTGAGATCATAAAAACCCGCCGCTGCTCTGGTGGAAATCACCGGAGAGAAAACAAAAAAAACCATATTAAATCAATAGATTAAAATAAAAACAACAGGCAGAAAAAGCAGATGCGTTACTCGCAGACGGCCTGTGTTACTTTCAGTCCCGCAACCGGTAAAAAGGCGGGCCATATCTTTTGAAGAAAACAGTAAAGTGATCAATACACCAGCGTCAACACATAGATTTGGCGATATATTCTTTACAAGAAAACCCGAAAGCGCCTGTTATCGCATGTTCAACCATTTATGGTGCCTCAAAATCACGATAAAAAGCCTGTATCCGGCATGGACCGGAGCACAGGCTGTCGGGTAAAAAAGATCACGGCTTATTTCAGGAACACACATAAAAAAACAGGCTTTCTGAAATCAGAAAGCCTGTTTGCCGGTTCATTCCCTCTCAAAAAAGAAAGGGCCCGTTTTCAGCATCCGTTCGCCACGGATATTGCGGATTACTTCTGCGGCATTTTCTCAAAAATCTTGCCCAGTTTTTCGTCGAGTGTGGCCGCTGTAAACGGCTTGACCACATAGCCGCTGGCACCGGCCTTGGCTGCCTCGATAATATTTTCCTTCTTGGCTTCCGCTGTAACCATCAGAACGGGAAGATGTTTCAGTGCGTCGTCCGTGCGGATCTGTTTCAGCATGGCCAGGCCGTCCATATTCGGCATATTCCAGTCAGAAACCACAAAATCAAATTTATCGCTCCTGAGCTTGTTCAGGGCTTGCACGCCATCCTCAGCCTCATCCACATTCGTGTATCCAAGCTCTTTCAGGAGGTTACGGACAATGCGCCGCATCGTCGAGAAATCATCCACCACAAGAAACTTCATTTTGGGATCAGCAGCCATGTAACTCTCTCAGATCAGGTTGGTAAAATAACACTTCCGCCATATGGTACAACATTTTCTCCCGGCAACAAGCAATCCGTATCAAACACGCAGTGCACGGGTGCTGTTTTTCGCCAGGAATTCAAGCACCATTCTTGGCAATTCACGCAATGGAGCCTGTTCATGGACAGCACCGGCCATAACGGCTTCACGCGGCATACCGTACACCACACAACTGGCTTCGTCCTGTGCAAAATTATGGGACCCCGCTTCACGCATTTCCTTCATGCCGATCGCACCATCCTTGCCCATACCGGTCAGGATCACCCCGACCGCGTTCGGACCCGCCGCTTTTGCGGCTGAACGGAACAGGATATCCACCGAAGGACGATGGCGGCTCACGGGCGGTCCCTGATCCAGCTTGGTCATATAGTTTGCACCGCTTCTTTGCAACAGCAGGTGAGAATGTCCTGGCGCCAGATAGGCATGGCCCGGCAGCACACGCTCATTCCCCTTGGATTCCGTTACCTCAATCCGGCACAGGCCATTTAAGCGTTGCGCAAACGACGTGGTAAAACCTTCCGGCATATGCTGCACGATCAGAATACCCGGCGCATCCGGTGGCATCTGCACGAGAAAATCCTTGATCGCCTCGGTCCCCCCCGTAGACGCGCCAATGATAATCAGCTTTTCACTACTGATCATCGTCGTCCTGATCGGTGGCGGCGGTGGTGCAGCTGAACGTGATTGCAGACGGACTTTAGCCTTTGCTGCGGTACGGATTTTTTCTGCGATCAGGTCAGTGTATTCCCGCATCCCGCTCTGGATGGAAATCTTCGGTTTGGTTACAAAATCAACTGCACCCAGTTCCAGCGCACGCATCGTGATTTCAGACCCTTTTTCAGTCAGCGACGAGACCATGACAACCGGTATCGGGCGAAGCCGCATCAGCCTTTCCAGAAAATCCAGGCCATCCATCTTCGGCATTTCCACATCCAGTGTGATCACATCCGGATTCAGCTGCCTGATCATATCGCGTGCAATAATCGGGTCAGGCGCAACACCCACCACTTCCATATCCGGCTGGCTGCTGATGATTTCCTTCATGACACCACGAATCAGTGCCGAATCATCCACTATCACCACCTTGATCTTAGCCATGCATCACTCCGATTTCATCCGGCATCATCATCTGCCGGCACAAAAAGCCTTAAAATTCACTCGCATTTTCACCCAGGTAACTTTACCAGCAACAAATGCGCTGGTAAAACGGGGTTATTTGCATTCCACTGTCAGTATTATCGCCAAAAAATTTCCTGAGCACAACAATCTGTTGCGCAAAAAACCTGCTGATACCGTACCAGACTTCGAGATATTGTGCAGAGACAACCTGTCCAGGGCGTGTTAACACGCCCTAGATACCCGCATCAATAATCTGGTTAACCCAGGCAATTGTCTGTCCCTGTGCCTGAACGAGCGGCTCATAGCCCCCCTTGACCTTGGTGCCGACAAGCTCAGCAACCTTTGACGTATTGTCCTGCTCGATAGCCTCAACCAGATTGAGCAAGTCGCCCAAAACCCCTTTTCTTTCCACAAGCGCATCCCGTACTTCCGGCATGAGGCCCAGTGACTCGACCAGTGTCTCCGCTTCCATACCCAAAAGCGCCTCCATCACCGAGACAATACCGGTGATAAATGCACTTTCAGAATAAGGTGCCCACGCCTTGTTGGACAAGGCCATCAGCTCCATAAACTTGGCACGCCCTGCCGCCTGGTGAATCAGCACTGTCTGCCGCCCTTTCCTGGTACTGCCATGCGCCATCAAAAGCAAAAGCAGCCAACGCTGCAACTGCTTGTGTCCCAATAATACGACCGCACTCTGGATAGAGGTCACCACATGCCTCAATCCCACGGATGCCGAGTTGGTCAGGCGCAAAAGCCCCACAGAGAGTGTCGGATTCTGCTTGAACGCTTCCACGATCTTGTTGACATCCGAATCACCTTGCACCATGGTCAACAGCTGGATGATGGCCGTTTGCGCTGTCGTAAAACGCTTGCCGGATACCCTTTCCGCCTTGGAAAAGAAATACCCCTGGTACAGGTTAAAACCCAGGTCCAGGCAATAATTGAATTCGTCCTTTGTCTCGACTTTCTCAGCCAGAAACAGCGCATCCCGCTTCATGATCTGGGCCATCGCGTCCTTGAGCCTTTGCCGTGAAAGCCCTCTGATATCTACCTTGATAATATCAACCAGATCGAGAAAACCCCGGTTTTTTGAATTGATCCCCTGAAAATCATCCAGCGCCAGCCTGAACCCCTTGCGCTTCAATTCAGTGCAGCGTTTGAGAATCGCTTCGTCCGCAACCGTTGTTTCTAAAATCTCCAACACTATCCGGTCGGGAGGAAGCAGTTCGATGACATCACTTTGCAAAAAAGAGGCATCGCAATTGATAAAGCCAACATACCTGCCCAAAACGGCTTCAATCCCGAACTCGGAAAGCGTATGCGCAATCACGGCGGAGGTTGCCGCAATATTGTCAATAATATCAGCATGGTTTTCCCGGCCGGCACGAAAGAGCAGCTCAAACGCATAAAGCGATTGATTGCGATCCAGAATTGGCTGCCGCCCCAGATAAACATCTTCTGTTGTAGTCGATGCAGATGAAACCATCAGATGCCTTGATCATATTGCCACAGGGAAATTTCAGCATACCATAAAAGCAGCCAAAGCTGTCTCCAAACTCCGTTTTATCACGCCAAAAACCGGAAAAATCCGGATGTTTGTCATAGCGCATGTTGCAAACTTCCCACTATCTTACTACCGGAAAATAAAACCGGTTTTTTGTTTTATGTGTAAATGTTGATGAAGGAAAAAACTGATACAAACATTTTTGGCGTGCAACCTGTTACGTTATTGCGCCGGTGTGATATCCAGATCACAAACAAAAGACATGAGGCCTGCAATATTAAGCAGGACAATCAGGCGGTTTTCCAGTGTCCCCAGCCCCATCAGATACTGCGGATTGATAATGGTTCCGGCTGTTGGTGCCGGTTTGATCTGCTCAGGAGAAAGCCGCAGGACATCGGAGACGGCATCCACGACAAGGCCGACAACCTGTCTGCCGATATTGAGAATCATGACAACAGTAGAATCATCATAAACCGGTTCTCCCAAGCCAAACTTGATACGCATATCAATGATCGGCACAATGATTCCCCGCAGATTGAAAAGCCCTTTCAGGTAAGTGGGCGCATTGGCCACTTCAGTGGCAACCTCGTAACTGCGCAATTCCTGTACGGTCAGGATATCGATCCCGTACTCTTCAACACCCAGCCGAAATGCCAGCACTTCTTTACTGGAATCACCACTTGCCTGTATTTCCTGTTGTGCTTTCATGTTTTTACGCTCTAAAACGCCCGTTTGCCGACAATCCAGGACGTGTAAACACGTCCTAGAATCCACCAATATCGTTATGCAGGTTAATGGCCCGCAGCATGCCGGAAACATCCACAATCAGGGCAACCTCGCCATCCCCCATAATGGTTGCTCCCGACACATTCGGCACCTTGCGGTAATTCGTTTCCAGATTCTTCACAACCACCTGCTGCTGCCCGACCAGCTCGTCAACCAGCAGCGCAGCACGGTTGCCGTCCGCTTCCAGAATCACCACAATCCCTTCTGAAGGCGTTGTCGCACGAGGCTCAATATTGAAAATATCCGCTAATGACATAAATGTCAGGTAATCACCGCGAACCTTGATCACCTTGCCCTGACCGGTGATCTCCTTGATGTCGCTTTCCACCGGCTGAAGGGATTCCACCACATGGCCCAGGGGCAGGATATAAATTTCGTCCCCTGTCCTGATCGACATACCATCCAAAATCGCCAGCGTCAGTGGCAGATAAACTGACAACATGGTACCCATCCCTCTTGCAGAACGGATATCCACAAAACCACCCATTTCGGTGATATTACGCTTGACCACATCCATGCCGACACCACGGCCGGAGACATCAGTCACGACATCAGCGGTTGAAAACCCTGGAGAAAAAATCAGGTTCCAGACGTCAGAATCCGACATATTGTCAGATACCGGCAAACCTCTTTCGCGGGCCTTTTCCATGATTCTTTCCCGGTTCAGCCCGGCACCATCGTCATTGACTTCAATGACAATATTGCCGCCCTGGTGGGAAGCGGAAAGAAAAAGCTTGCCCACATCACTTTTGCCATTGGCGTGGCGGACATCCGGCATTTCGATACCATGATCCACACTGTTTCTGACCAGATGGGTCAGCGGGTCAATAATACGCTCGATCAACCCCTTGTCGAGCTCAGTGGCAGCACCGGAAGTCACCAGTTCCACCTTCTTGCCCAATTTTCCTGCAAGATCATGCACCATGCGCGGGAAACGCGAGAAAACATAATCCATCGGCATCATGCGCATGGACATCACCGCCTGCTGCAAATCGCGCGAATTACGCGAGAGCTGGCTGACACTGTCCAGCATCCGCTGGTATACCATCGGATCAAGTGTGCTCGATTGCTGCTCAATCATGGCTTGCGTGATAACGAGCTCCCCCACCAGGTTGATCAACTGATCCACCTTGTCCACACCGACACGGATAGAAGTGGAGCCGACTGACTGCGAAGGAGCGCGCGATGCTTTCCTTGCAGAGGCACCCTTTACCGCTTCCGCCTTTTTCTTTGCCTCTTCATCGGCGTTTACGACATCATCATTGTCTTCCCGCTTGTAGGGCAGTTTGATGTTGCCGAAAAAACCATAACCGCGTTCATCATCGGTGCGGCCGTCCGCTTCTTCTTCCTCATCCTCATCATGCTCCAGGCTGGGCATGACTTCCTCGATAATCGTCAGATCATCCGGATCCAGGATAAAAGAGCAAACGGAAAGAATATCGTCCCGGGTTTCCTTGCCGATCAGCCGGAGTACCGCATGGCCATCCGGTGTCATTTCCTTTTCCAGTTCACCCAGCGTTTCAAGCTCACCGATCAACGCTAGAAGCTGCTCATCCTCCATGGCCGGCAGTTCGATCTCATAACAAATTGTCTGTTCCTTGATTGCTGACTTGCCCTTTTTCGGCCTGGCTTTATCGCCACTGCCGCCTGATCCACTCCCTGACGTATGGGAAAGTGCCTCCAGACGCTGCATAACCTCGGCAACAGCATCCTGATCCACTTTCGTTCCATGCTGGTGCCCGTCACGCAGCATCTTGAGCACGTCCTTTGCCAGCAAAAAGACTTCCACATGCTCGCTGGTCAGCTTCATATTACCGGTGCGGACCTGGTCCAAAAGCGACTCCATCACATGGGTCACCTCTGACATATCCGACAATCCGAATGTCGCTGCACCGCCTTTAATGGAGTGTGCGGCCCTGAAAATCGCATCGATATCTTCCATATCCGGATCAGATAGATCCAGATCCAAAAGCAGTCTTTCCTTCTCAGCAAGCAATTCCTCCGTCTCATCAAAAAACACCTGAAAGAACTGATTCATATCAACATTCATGATCAACTCCTTTTCGGTTCAGTCGAAAAAACGAAAAAGTTAAAAATCGCTGCTGACACCATTTCGGCACACTGACTCCCCATCATGATCTCTTTTTTTTACACCATGCGAGCACACTCGTCTCTCCTGGGCGCTCACGACAGGCGGCCCTGTTTCCCTGGCCGCCCGCCCTGTCATGTGCGCTTGTCCAGCGCATCAGCCGAGTACCTTCTTGACCACTTCAATCAACCGTTTCGGGTCAAAAGGCTTGACCATCCAGCCATTGGCACCCGCAGCACGGCCACGGGATTTCATCTCGTCACTTGACTCCGTCGTCAGCATCAGGATCGGCACCTTCCGATATTGCGGCATCGCCCGCAAAGAACGGATCAGTGTCAGGCCGTCTATTTTTGGCATATTCTGGTCTGTCAGAATCAGATCAAAAATCTGTTTTCTGGCCAGATCAAGTGCCTCCTGCCCGTCAGCCGCCTCAACAACCTGGTAGCCAACAGATTTCAGGCTGAATACCACCATTTGCCGCAATGAGCCGGAGTCATCTACTGCAAGAATTGTCTTGGACATCTTTACCCCCAAGTTTATTTGCTGCAATATTTCTCAAATGCAATTTAACCATAATATACGCTTTTAAACCACCAAAATATTGCCCACCAGCAATTTAAAAGAGCTCGATACTTCCTGAATCCATGTGTTTCTGTGATACCCGCTCGGCATGCTGCCCCTCCAGATCGTGCCGTTTGTTGGTCATTTCCTCCACCATCGCGCGAATCATCATCTGGACATCGCTTTCACTTTCCGCACCCGATACCTCCACTGCCAGTTTATCCATTTCCCCAATCATTTCCTGGAGCGCCATTATGCGGGAAAGCACCTTGTCGAGTAATTGGCTTGTCATGTCCTGAAACTGCATCGCAGTGACCACCGAAGCGACCTTGACATCCATTGTCTGATTGAGTTCATTGAGTTTTTCCAGCGCAAAAGGCGAACAGCTTCCCGTCTCTGTCAACTGCCTGACAAGCTTTTGCTGATGATGTACATCCTGGCCGATCTGGACCACGTTGTCCCCCAGCTTGTTGATCGCTTCCATGAGCAGCAAATTGATCTGCAGGAGATCACTTTCTATTTCAGAAAGGTAGATCGAACCGTTCCCTGCAACATTTTGCAGCAGCTCCTGCAGACTTGCTCCCCAAACTGTCTTGTTTGTCATCTGACACCCTGCATTGAATAGTTAGAACCGTTATCAGGGTTACGGCCCATCACCTCGCTTGAGACCTTCCCGAATGTCCGATGTTGTTACGATATCCAGTGCGCCATTATCATCTTTTAATGCCGCTTCTTCCGCTTTCTTATTCATGACCACAATACTGATCCGGCGGTTAATCGGATCTTCGGGATCCTCCTTGTCCAGCAAAACAGAAGACGCCAGCCCAACCACACGAACCACCTTGGTATCTTCCATACCCCCGGCTAAAAGCGCCCGGCGGCAGGCGTTGGCCCGGTCGCTGGATAATTCCCAGTTGCTGTACCCTTTCTCACCACCGGCAAAAGGCTTTGAATCAGTATGCCCGGAAATACTGATCTTGTTGGGCACATCATTTAACACCGAACCGATCTGGTAAAGAATTTCCTTGGTGTAAGTCTGCAACTCGGCGCTGGCCAGTGCAAACATGGGGCGATTCTGCTCATCAACGATCTGGATTCTTAAGCCCTCACTGGTAATATCCAAAAGCAGTTGCTTTTTGAACATCCGGAGCACCTTGTGTGCCTCAACAGCGGATTCAATCTTCATTTTCAGTTGACTGAGCTTTTCCGTTTCCAGCCGTTCCAGCTCTGCCTTGGCCGCTTTGAGATCCTTGGGCTTGCTTCTGAGCCCGCTGCTTTCAGGATCGCCTTTTTTCACCTGCCCGGCAGAACGGGAGAGATCCGTTCCCCCGCCCTGCACAATACTGGTCGCATCACCCACACCAGAGCCGCCGGAAAGCGCAACCTTGATCGGGGTGGAAAAATATTCGGAAATACCCTTGAGATCGCCCTTGCTGACAGAGCCAAGCAGCCACATCATCAGGAAAAACGCCATCATTGCCGTCATGAAGTCGGCAAATGCGATCTTCCAGGCACCACCGTGGTGACCGCCAGCCACCTTCTTAACGCGTTTGACAATAATCGGCCGTAAATCGTCAGCCATGACTCATCCTGATAAAGCCGCTCTAGCGTGAGCGGGATTGCTTGATATGGTCTTCCAGTTCCATGAAAGTCGGACGCTCGGTTGAATACAGCACCTTCCTGCCGAATTCGACAGCCAACTGGGGCGCATAGCCATTCAGGCTGGCCAGAAGCGTCACTTTCACACATTCCAGCATCTTGCTGGATTCATCCAGTTTCTGTTCCAGCGTAGCGGCAATCGGTGCCACAAACCCATAGGCAAGCAAAATACCGAGGAAAGTACCCACCAGTGCCGCAGCAACCAGCATACCCAACTCAGCCGGTGGAAGATGAACAGATTCCATGGTGTGAACCACCCCCATCACCGCCGCAACGATACCGAACGCCGGCAGACCGTCTGCTACCTTGGCAACACTGTGAACCGGGATATGGCCTTCCTGGTGATGCGTCTCAATCTCGTTATCCATCAGGTTTTCGATCTGGAACGCATCCATATTGCCCGAGACCATCAGACGCAGGTAATCCGTGATGAATTCCATCACGTGATGATCCGCCATGATGGCGGTATATTTTGAAAAAATCGGACTCTGCTCAGGCATCTCCACATCGCCCTCAATGGACATCAACCCTTCCTTTCTGACCTTCATCAGAACCTCAGAAAGCATGGCCATCAATTCCAGATAAAGCGCCTTCGTATATTTGGAACCTTTTAATGCAGAGGGGACCGCTTTCAAGGTCGCCTTAAGCTGTTTGCTGCCATTGGATGCAATGAACGAGCCAAGTGCTGCACCGCCAATAATGACGAGCTCGTTGGGTTGCCATAGCGCAGCAAGGTGACCGCCGGACATCATAAATCCGCCGAACACGCAGCCAAGGACCACGATATACCCGACAATCAGTAACAACGTCTCTCTCCTTTATGACAGATGGCCTGAAAACACGGGCCATCAAAATGCCGGATGAAAAAAATTACTTCCCGTTTTTCATATTGTGCCTGAAAAAATGGAATTGCCCAAAAGCAAAACCCTACTTTGGCACAAAATAGTGGAGAAATACAACAGTTATGACTGAATTCGCGGTGTTTTTCCCATGACCCAACCGAACAGGACCCTGTTTCCGGCGGCAATACGAATATCCGGATCAATATCCTCGACTTCAAATTCAAGGCTCAAAAACAGGCTGCCCGGACGCATTTCCGTATCCGTTTTTACCCAAAGGCTATCCATCACGACAGGAGAGAGATAAGCAAAAACCACATCATACTCAGCCAGGTTGAGCTTTTCATAATTACCCAGCCGGAAGCGGGCAGGCGTTTTTGATAATTTTTGCCTGAGGCGGCTGACCATCCACAGGAAAGGAGAAAGTTCAATACCGGACACGCTGCAGTCCGGCCTTTTAGCAGCAAGATACAGCACCAGCCCGCCCAGCCCGCTTCCGATATCAATCACCCTGAGCGGGCGGTCTTTTGGCAGCAGTTCTTCGACAGCTTCCCACGCAGCATGCCCGGAAAGATACAGCGGGACCCGGGTGACTATCGCGCCCCAGAAAAGCAACAGCAGAATAAAAAAAGCACCCAGATACCATACGGGTGATATTTGCAGTGCCAGCAGCAGAAACATCGCTACCGGGAAGACAAGCTGGATCGGCAACCACCAGTAAGGCATCCGCCGCACATAAGTAATCAACGCCGCCAGCGCCCCCTGGATCAGACCAAACGCCAGGGTACTGGCCATCCATCCTGTCAGCTTGAACAGAACCTGCACCATGAAAAGTGTCAGGCAAAAGGCAATCAGCTGGATAAAGAGCGCCTGAATCGGAATGGAAAAACCCGGAAGACGCGGATTGCGGCCTTCCGGGTTTTTGCTGTAGTCCCTCATGAGTCTGATTTTTTAACTTTCAGCGCACACTGCAACAAAATCAGGCTGCCTTCTTTTCCTCTGCTGCCTTTTTGGTTTTGCCGGCACGGGAAGGCAGATTACAAAGACCACAAACAAACTGGTCGTGCAAATCATAAGTATGGGTGACAAAGTGCCCGCCGCACTTGGTGCAGGGAGCGGTCTGCAGCATATTGCTCTCAAAGAAGCGGATCAGGCGCCATGCCCTGGTCAGTGACAGGACCGGCTCTTCACCCGGCCTGACCGGCAACTGTTCCAGGTACAGCCGGTAAGCCTTGAGAATGGCAGCAATGCCGGACATATTGGCGTGCTCGCACAGATACTTATAGATATTGATAAAAAGCGAAGAATGGATATTGGGCTGCCAAGTCACAAACCAGTCTGTTGAAAACGGCAGCATACCCTTTGGCGGAGACATCCCCTTGATTTCCTTGTACAGCCTGATTAAGCGCTCACGGGAAAGAGAGGTTTCCTGCTCAAGCAACTGAAGGCGGGCGCCATGCCGGATCAGGTCGATGGCAAGCTGGACTTCCTTCGCATCGGTTAACAGACTTTTGCGTGACATATCATTCTCCGAAAAAAGGTGTTAAACCGCTAATCAGCTGATCTGTTCAACAGGCTGCGACGACATCAGGATCGCCGCATGGGATTTGGCCTGTGCGCCATCCTTGCTGTAATCCGTGAGCATGCCCAGGATAATATCGTCTTCAAAACGAAAGCGCGCCAGCATCATATTGGTCGAAGCCAGTTTTAACAGCTGCGCATTGGAAAGACTTTCCAAAAGCTCGGCAATGTCAATACTGATGCCCAGGCGAAAGATCGCCGCTTCCTTATCAGCACGAATCATCTGCTGGGTCAGTATCAGGTAGCTGAGATTCAATTCCCGAATCTCGGACATCATGTTTTCGATATTCATCTCTTTCTCCAGGTGTCAAGATTGCCTGATCCGGCAACCACAAATGTTGCCGTCACGAAACAACTTCATTGTGCAATTGCACCAGAGAAAGAGGGAATAGGAATAAGGCGGTATTTTTTGTCGGCGAACGACCAGAGGATTTGTAGGTGTTTGTCCTACAAACAGTTGACCAACCTTGATTTTTCCTGATTTTTCAAGAACATATCAAGCGTCAGCCTGTGGTTCGGTTTTTGAACATCGCTGCCTTTTTGTTACAAAAAGAAGCCTTTTTTCAAAAACCATCCGTTAAAAAAACGGTCTTTTCAGGGTCTTTTTACCCTTTCTACAACAGTTAACGTCCGTTTTCGGTGCAACCTTGGCTTTTCTCAATTTGTTTTTCACTGTTTCTTGATCCAGCGAAAGGCCTTTGTTTCGTTAACTCCTGCGGGGCGCATTTCCCCTCATCCTTATTGTTTTACGACAAACAAACGCAAAACTTTAGGGTTGAAATTAAAAAATCTGAAAATTTTTTTAATTCCTTACCCCAACCAAAATCTGGAGAAAAAGAACAGTGGCGAAAAAGTCTTGCCGGGTTGTTTCGTGGTCCAGACAATTTTTGACCCCTTTACACCTGTCTACAACTCTATTACGGATGAAAAGGAGAAAACTTTAGGCTTTTTTTGAAAAAAATTGAAAAAAATTCCAACCAGACAAAAAGTTGAATAAATTCAATCGAATAGCGAAGAAATTTTTTTGCAAAAAACAAAAAAAGAGGCGGTTAGCGCCGCCTCTGATGGAATATTTTTGACAAATTTGCCTAAAAATCAGGCATCCCGCATGTACCGGGCAAGATAAATACTCTGACCGACAACAAAGACAAGCATCAGCCCCATGCCGCCAAAGAGCTTGAAGCTCACCCATGTGGAAGTGGCAAAGCCGCCCCAGAAGGCCACATACAGATTGACAACCCCCATGACCAGGAAAAAAGCCACCCAGGCATAATTTAAGCGTCCCCAGACAAAATCAGGCAGACGGATCTGCTTTTCCATCATGAGGCGAACCAGGTTCTTGCCCATGGCGAAATTACTGACTAAAAGCGCAGCACCAAAGACCCAGTAAAGCACGGTTGGCTTCCACTTGATAAACTCCTCGCTCGCAAAATAAATCGTCGCTCCGCCAAAGATCACAATGATAAGCAGCGAGACCCAGAGCATCGGCTCCACTTTCCGCTTCCTGAGTTTCAGATAAATAATCTGGCCAATCGTCGCCACAATGGCAACTGCAGTTGCCAAAAGAATGGGCACGGTATCCGGTGCGGCCCCTGCATTGCCAACAAAGGCTGACAGATAACTGTCAGCTACGGCCTGCGCTTTTTCCGGGTTTTTCCCGGCCCAGGAAAAGACGCCAAAAAAGAGCAGAACGGGAAACAGGTCAAAAAGAAATTTCATTTTTAAATAGAGTCGGGCTTTTTCACGATTTTACGCCTTTTCGCCCCCGGTTTCAAAGCGTAATGCTGCCGAATTGATGCAGTACCGCAAACCGGTGGGCGGTGGCCCGTCATTAAAGACATGCCCAAGATGGGCATGACAGACCGCACAGATAATTTCTATCCGGCTCATACCCAGTGAGTGGTCAGGCTTTTCAATCACATTTTCCGGATTGATCGCCTTGAAATAACTCGGCCAGCCACATCCCGATTCAAACTTCGCATCGGACTCAAAAAGCGGTGTGCCACAGCAAACACAATAATAGATGCCTTTTTGACGGTATGCCCAGTACTCCCCGGTAAAAGGCGCTTCGGTTGCCGCCTGGCGTGTGACTTTATATGACATGGGTGAAAGACTGGCCTGCCACTCTTCATCCGTTTTTTTGAATTTCGGTTCACTCATCAGATATCCCTCCTCATCACGAGGCATGACACCCCGCTTGAATACTTTATTCTGACAGAGAACCCGAATTCCTGCTTTTCACCCGCTGTTTTTCAAACCCGGTCAAACACCGCAATCGACTCCACGTGTGACGTATGCGGAAACATATTGACCACACCCGCCAGCTTCAGGGCATATCCCCCAACATTAACCAGCACACCGGCATCCCTTGCCAGCGTGGATGGATTGCAGGAGACATAGACAATACGTGAAGGCTTGAACTGTGCATATTCGCCTGTCAGTGCCGCAATAGTCTGACATACTGCCAGCGCACCATCGCGAGGCGGATCAACAAGAATGCGATCAAACCTGCCGGCAGATACCCATCCTTCTTCATTCATCTCAAAAAGATTGCGGGTAAAAAAATCCGTTTTTTCTGACAGGCCGTTCAGCCTGGCCGCCGCTTTTGCCCGTTCGGTCAAGGCCTCGCTGCCTTCCATGCCAACAACTTCTTTCGCCTGCCGGGCAATCGGCAAGGTGAAATTACCCAGACCGCAAAAAAGATCCCCTACCCTGTCATCGGGAAAGATACCCAAAAGACGTACCGCCTTTGAAACCAGGACCTGGTTTATCTGGTGGTTTACCTGCGTAAAATCAGACGGCTTAAAAGGCATGGTCACAGAAAATTCCGGCAGGGAATACTGCAACTGTTGCGTATCCGGGTAAAAAAGTGTCACCGTTTCCGGCCCTTTTGTCTGCAGCCACCACTGCACCCCATACTGATCGGCAAAGGTTTTCAGGCGGACCTCATCTTCCACCGATAGCGGCGCCATGATACGCAGCACCATGACAGTCAGGCTTTGCCCCTCCTCTTCGCCAATGGCCAGCTCAATCTGGGGTACCTTGTCATAAATCGACAGCGAACCAATCAGCTCACGCAAGGGAACCAGCATATCAGACACATGGGCAGGCAAAATCGCACAACTCGTCATGTCTGCCACAAAACGCGACTTGCGCTCGTGAAAGCCCACCAGCATCCCGCCTTTTTTGGGTACATGATTGACAGACAGGCGTGCCCGGTAACGGTACCTCCAGAAGGGCCCGTACACCGGCCGCAACATCCGCTCGGGATGCACACGACCGATGTGCCACAGGTTATCTTCCAGTATGCGTTGCTTGACGGCCACCTGCGCTGACGGCTCCATGTGCTGCATCGAACAGCCGCCGCACACACCAAAATGCGGGCATCGGGGTTTGACACGTAACACCGATTCGCGAAAAAGTCCGGTTATTTTTGCCGCTTCCCAGCTTTTCTTTTTCCGCCAGGATTCAAAGCCCACCCGCTCACCCGGCAGTGCCCCTTCCACAAAAATAACCTTGCCGGGCGTTCCGTCAGGATTCGCCAGATGCCCGACACCGCGCCCTTCGGTATCGAGAGATTCAATATCAATGATGTTTGGATTCATGGAAATAAAAACACCAGATGGGAGTTGCCATCTGGTGTTGGTGAAATAACGTGACTTATTGTTTCGGCAGATAGCCCAGCGGATCAACCGGCTTGCCCTGGCGGCGCACCTCGAAATGCAGCTTGACCGAATCGGTACCGCTGCTGCCCATTTCAGCAACCTGCTGGCCGCGTGTTACTGCACTGCCCTGCGCTACCGTATTCGAATTGTTATGCGCATAAGCCGACAGCAGATCATCATTGTGTTTGATAATCACCAGATTGCCGTAGCCATTCATCGTGCCGGAATAAATCACCCGGCCATCGGCGGCAGCAAGCACTTTCTGTCCCTTGGTGCCTTCGATATCAATCCCCTTGCTCTGTCCCTCGGAAAATCCGCGCAGCACCTTGCCACTGGCAGGCCATCCCCAGACAATACCGCCTGCTTCACGTGATGCACCCGTTGCTGCAGCCGCACCAGCCACAGCACTTTCCGAATAAGCCTGCTTTTCTGCCGAGGGCTCTGACTTGGTCTCTGCAATCGGCTGCACATCCCTGTCACCTTCGCTGACGCTTGCCGTCTGGACAGGCGCCGTACCTTCAGCTCCTGGCGGTGCCACACGCAGTACCTGGCCTTCATTGATTTCGTTTGCATTGTTCAGGTTATTCCATGCCACCAGGTCAGACATATTCTGGTTATGGGCTTTTGAAATACGGTAAAGCGTATCGCCCTTCATTACCGTGTAATATCCCGGACCGGCAGGTGCTCTTGTCGGCACTGAAGTCACTGAACGGTCCTCAATAGGGGCCTGGGTTTCAGAAGTACCGCAAGCCACAAGGCCGGCACAAACCACAATCAATAAAGGATAGAGAAGTCTCTTCATAAATGCTTTCCAATCAATATCACGCTGGTCTCAAATCAAATGATGCCCTGGCGTAAAGGCACAAAATGGCAATCCTCAAGCATAACAGATTGCCACTGCCTCTCACCAGTCCGTTTCGTTAACTGCAATGTCTGTTTTTCATTTCCAATCGGCGCAATCATATACCCGCCAACAGCCAGCTGCAAAAAAAGCGCCTCGGGCACCTCCAGTCCTGCTGCCGCTATCACGATGGCGTCAAATGGAGCAACCTGTGGCAGGCCAAGCATCCCATCGCCATAATGCAGCCTGAGATTGGGAATACGCAACTGGCGCAGATTATTTTTTGCCAGTTCATGCAACGCCCTGATCCGCTCGATGGAATACACCATGTCAGCCACCTGCGACAAAACTGCTGCCTGGTAGCCGCAACCGGTACCGATTTCCAGCACACTGGCCAGCTTTTTGCCTCCCGCATCCACCCTGACAGCCTCAATCATGCGTGCGACCGTATAGGGACGCGAAATCGTCTGCTGGTGGCCGATGGGCAGCGACGTATCCACATACGCCTGCTGCGAAAGACCGGATTCCACAAACAGGTGTCGCGGCACCGTGGCGAGGGCACCAAGCACCATCGGGTCTTTCACACCCTGCGCCGCGATCTTTTCTGCCATGGCAATCGCCCCGCGTATCGGCGCAGGCTGATTTTTTGACGCTACCGGTAACTGTGGCAATGGCGTGGCTTTTGGCCGCAGCGCCGGTTCTGTCCCCGGTTTTTGTGCGCCCCGGTTTTGTGCGATATTGCGCACTGCTGTCTGGGGGGCAATTTCCCTTAACCGGTAATCCGAATCCGTCAGGCGCTTAGGCTGGGACGTCCCCATCACGCTGGACAGGGGTAACGGAAAATTTTTCGGTTTCTCGCTCACTTCAACACCTTTTGAAGTTCATCCATGAGCTTTTCTTCCGTCCACTCAAATTTGAGTGGCGTGACAGAAACATACCCGTTTTGTGTCGCGTAAAAATCCGTTCCTTCACCCCCATCCCGGGTTTTTCCGGTTGGCCCGATCCAGAACATCTCCCGGCCAAACGGGTCTATCGTCTTCAATACCCCTTCAGAATGGTGCCGCCGTCCGAGCCGTGTCGCCATGGGCGCCTTCAGTTTTTCATACGGCAGGTTGGGGATATTCACATTCAGAAGGAATGGCCCTGAAAGCGATTCATAAACCGAAAGGACAATTTCGCGCGCCATTTTTGCCGCACTTTCCAGTTCCATCCACCCTCTTTCCACCTGGGAAAAAGCAATGGCCGGAATATCAAAGAGAAACGCTTCCATGGCAGCAGCAACCGTACCGGAGTAGAGAGTATCTTCCCCCATATTGGCGCCATGATTGATCCCGGACACAACCAGGTCCGGCTTCCAGGAAAGGATGCCTGTCAGTGCAATATGCACGCAGTCAGAGGGTGTTCCGGTCGTGTAATTAAAGCCGTTTTCAGCCTGGTATACCGAAATGGGCTTTTCCAGCGTAAGGGAGTTGGAAGCGCCGGAACGATTGCTGTCCGGTGCGCAAACAGCGATTTCGGCGATAGGGGCCAGCGCACGGGCCAGCGCATTAATGCCTGGTGCCAGATATCCGTCATCATTACTTATCAGTATGCGCATATCCTGCCCGTTTCCTGTTCTGTCCGGTCTGATACCAGTCTTTGCTGGTATCAAGGACGTTTATTCTGCCATGCCAGGTGGCGTCAGCAGCTTCATGATTTCTTCCAGTTCGGTGCGAACCGCCATCAGGTTTATCCCTGACGTGACCGGCATCATGTCGTCAGCCGCCTCGGCTTCTTTTTTCGCGCCCCTGCCACTGCGTTCATCCAGCCGGTTTCTGGCACCGTTGATCGTAAACCCCTGCTCATACAAAAGCTCACGGATACGTCGGATCAGAAGCACTTCATGATGCTGGTAATAGCGTCGGTTACCCCGCCGTTTGACAGGTTTGAGCTGGGTGAATTCCTGTTCCCAATACCGCAAAACATGCGGCTTTACCCCGCACAGCTCGCTGACTTCCCCGATGGTGAAGTAACGTTTTGCCGGTATTGAAGGCAAAGCACCTGTTTGAACCTTGCTGGCTTGTTCAGTCATGAGTCAAAAAATTATTTATTCGAGGCGGAATCAACAATTTCTTTCAGTTTCTGGCTGGCGTGAAATGACACCACGCGACGTGCCGTAATGGGTATTTCAACACCGGTTCTCGGGTTGCGCCCGGGACGCTCCGGCTTGGTGCGCAGGGTGAAATTGCCAAAACCGGACAGCTTCACTTCCTCACCGCGTTCCAGCGACTCAATAATATGACCAAAAAAAGAATTCACCATTTCCTTGGCTTCCCGTTTGTTCAGACCGACACGTTCATACAGCGTTTCGGCAATTTCCGCTTTCGTCACGGTCTTGACCTCTTCCGGGGACGGCTTTTGGGATGTCGATTCGTTCTTATCGGCTGACAAAGGGTTCATATCATTATGCTGACTGGCAGAAATTGAAATATTTACTGGTGGCTTCATTGTTATTTTTACTCAAACAAAACTGACAATCAGGTGCGCAAGCGGGCACCTGATCCTTTTTCCGCTGCGGCAACAAAGGCTTTGATTGCCGCGTCCACTGCATCATCCTGCAAGGTTGACTGATTATCCTGCAAGGTGAAACGGAATGCGAGACTCTTCTCATTTTCCCCCAAACCTTTACCGCGATAATCGTCAAATAAAACAACAGACTGCATGATAGCACACTGCGGGTCGTTTTTACGTGTCATTTCAAACACATCCATCAATCGGGAAACCGGTACCGACTGTTCCACCAAAAGCGCAATATCCCGCATCACCGGTGGAAAACGCGATATCTCCGTGTAAACCGGCACTTCGTCCGGCTGCAGGGCATCCAGTGCCACCTCAAAAAACACCGGCGAAAGCGGCAGTTCGTATTTCTGCTGCCACAGCGGATGCAGTTCACCAATCACACCCACCGCTTTTCCTTCACGCAAAATGCGGGCACAGCGTCCCGGATGAAACGCCGGATGCTCCGCTTTTTCAAAACGGAAAGCACGTGGTGAAAAGAGCGCTTCCAGATCGGCCTTCACATCAAAAAAGTCGACATTTCTCGCCGGCTGTCCCCACTGCTCGTTTGCAACAGGCCCATAGGCAATCGCTGCCAGGTGCCGGGGCTGGTCATAACCTGCCACCGTTTTTTCACTGTCAACCTGTTCAGGGTTCCTCAGAAAAACCGAGGCAATCTCAAACACCCGGACCCGTGTGGCACGGCGGTTGAGGTTATAGCGTACATTGGCTATCAGTGAACCCAGGAGCGTGGAACGCATCACGCTCATCTGGCTGGAAATTGGATTCAAAAGCCGGATCGGGTTGTCATTGGCGGCAAAATCCGTCTCCCAGCTCTCTTCGACAAAACTGTAATTGACCACTTCCTGGTAATCCATATCCGCCATCTGCCGCCGGATGTCATGGGGTGAACGCCGGCTTTCCGGCATCGTCCACATCACATTGGGTGCCACCGGCGGCAACGCCGGAATGTTTTCATAGCCATACACCCTGGCCACTTCCTCAATCAGGTCTTCTTCAATACTGATATCAAAACGGTAAGAGGGCGGCGTCACGACAAATACCCCCGGTTCCCGGGTAAACGGCAGGCCAAGGCGGGTAAAAATATCTGCAACCTGGTCATCGGTAAACGGCACCCCGATCACCTTTTCGGCACGGGCGGTGCGCATCGTGACAGGAAGGCGCTTGGGCAGATTCGCGATATTGTCATCCACCGGGCCAACCTGTGTCTTGCCGTCAATACCGCATATCTCAAGAATCAGTGCCGTAATACGCTCGACCGTACGGATGGTCCCCTCAAAATCCACCCCTCGTTCAAAGCGGTGCGCCGCATCTGTGGAAAAATTGAAATAGCGTGTACGGCCCTGGATCGATTCCGGCCACCAGAACGCCGCTTCCACAAACACATTTTCCGTATCCAGTGAAATGGAAGAACGATCACCGCCCATGATACCGGCCAGTGATTCCAGGCCGCTGTCATCAGCAATAACACCCACCCATTCATCCACTTCAACGGTGCTTTCATTCAACAGCGCAACCTTTTCCCCTTTTTTGCCCCAGCGGATAGTGAGCCCGCCATGTACCTTGTCCAGATCATAGACGTGATTGGGCTGACCCGATTCCAGCATGACAAAATTGGAAATATCCACAAGTGCCGATACCGGACGCTGCCCGCTGCGAATCAGGCGCTGCTTCATCCAGTCCGGGGTTTCAGCGCGGGCATTGATGCCGCGGATCACCCGGCCGGAAAAACGGCCGCACAAATCAGGTGCCGCAATGGTCAGCGGCAATTTCTCATCCATGGTGGCAGCCACAGGTGTATCGTCCGGCATCACAAGCGGCACACCTGTCAGCGCAGACACTTCACGTGCCACACCCAGTACCGAGAGGCAGTCCGCCCGGTTGGGCGTCAGCTTGATGGTATAAACCGCATCATCCAGATCAAGATATTCCCGGACAGATGTCCCGATTGGCGCATCCCTGGGCAAGTCCATCAGCCCCGAATGATCCTCCGACATCTTCAGCTCCCGTTCGGAACACAGCATGCCTTGCGACTCTACGCCGCGGAGCTTGCCCAGCTTGATCGAAAAGGCCTTGCCATCCTCACCCGGGGGCAAGCTGGACCCCACCAGCGCACAGGCTGTGGTCATCCCTTCATAAACATTCGGCGCCCCGCAAACAATATTCAGCAGTTCGCCTGTTCCGGCATCCACCTTGCATACCGTCAGCCGGTCTGCATTCGGGTGCTTCGCCACTTCCAGCACCTTCGCCACCACCACGCTGGTAAAAGGCGGCGCCACCACATCCACCTCTTCCACTTCCAGTCCTGACATGGTCAAAAGATGCGCCAGATCCTCCGTACTCATTGCCGGATCGGCCATCGTGCGCAGCCATCTTTCAGAAAATTGCATATGTCGCCTTCAGCTTCAATACGGGCACCCCGTCAAAACGGACACCAATATTCATTCATTAATTAAACTGTTTCAAAAAACGCAGGTCGCCCTCAAAAAAGAGGCGCAGGTCATTAATCCCATAACGCAGCATGGTCAGCCGCTCAAGACCCGACCCGAAAGCAAACCCCACATATTTTTCCGGATCAATCCCCATATTTCTTAACACCACCGGATGAACCTGCCCGGCACCGCAGACCTCCAGCCAGCGCCCTTTTAACGGTCCGCTGCCAAAAGCGATATCCACCTCGGCAGACGGCTCGGTGAAGGGAAAATAAGAGGGACGGAAGCGGATCTGCAGATCATCAGTTTCGAAAAATTCGCGGACAAAATTGAGATAGACGCCCTTCAGATCAGCAAAACTGATTGCCTCATCAATCCACAAGCCTTCCACCTGGTGAAACATGGGCGAGTGGGTGGCATCACTGTCCACACGATACGTCCGTCCCGGCACAATCACCTTGATGGGCAGCGGATTTGCCGAGGCATAACGCACCTGCATCGGGCTGGTATGCGTGCGCAACAGCAAAAGCTTGCCATCCTTATCCTTGCCATCCACATAAAACGTATCCTGCATGGAACGCGCTGGATGGTTTTCCGGGTTATTCAGCGACGTAAAATTCGTCCAGTCATCTTCAATTTCCGGACCTTCCGCCACATCAAAACCGATCGAGCCGAAAATTTTCTCTACCCGTTCCCAGGTTTTCATCACCGGATGAATCCCGCCGTGCCCGCGCCCGCGTCCAGGCAAGGTCACATCAACCGACTCGGCATTCAGTCTCGCTTCAAGCTGTGCCATCGCCATCGCCTGGCGCCTGGCTGTTAACGCATCCTCAATCTGTGATTTGGCCGCATTGATAACCGCACCGCGCACCTTGCGTGCATCCGGATCCAGCTTGCCCAGCGTTTTCATCTGCTCGGTAATCAGTCCCGTTTTTCCCAGGTATCTGGCTTTAATATTTTCCAGCGCCGCCGCATCGGGTGCCGCCAGAAAATCCGTTTTTGCCGTTGTTACCAATTGATCTAACGAATCCATACTCCGTTTTTCCTGTGGTGTGCCAGAAGCTGCCTGGCAAACTCAAGGAAACGGTGATTAAATGGCTTTGTGAGCGAATTGCTGCGTTACGCGGTACCCGCAAGCTTGTCTATCCCGAGATATGCCGCGCTTGCTGCGCTCCGTGCGCCTTACTCTTCATCTCCCAAAATCATTCAATCAGCGTTTCCTCAAAAATAAAAAGCGGGACAGGAATGGATTCCTGCCCCGCTTGTCAGTACCGCACCGTACAGCAGTACGGAAATATTATGCAGCGATGGCAGACCTCACCCGATCGACGATCGCGGCAAAGGCTGGCTTGTCAGCCACAGCCATATCGGCAAGTACCTTGCGATCCAGCTCGATCGCAGCCTTTTTCAGGCCGTTGATGAATACACTGTAGCTCATGCCATGCTCACGGGTAGCGGCATTGATACGCGTAATCCACAAAGCGCGAAATACTCTTTTCTTGGTCCTGCGATCACGATAGGCATATTGGCCTGCCTTCATGACCGCCTGTTTTGCTACGCGATAAACCTTGCTCCTGCGGCCGCGATATCCCTTGGCCAGCTTAAGCACTTTTTTATGACGGGCCCGTGCTGTGACCCCGCGTTTTACTCTCGACATAAAACCTCCTGGAAAGTCGTTGGGATCAGCCGTTCGGCATCATGCGCATCACAGACTGGACGTCACTGTCGTGAACCTCCGTCATGCCACGCAACTGGCGTTTGGTCTTCGGGCTTTTTTTGGTAAGAATGTGGCGCTTGAATGCCTGTGCGCATTTCACGGTGCCACCTGGACGAATGCGAAAACGTTTTTTCGCACCGCTTTTGGTCTTCATTTTTGGCATAACTCAACTCTGTCCTTTCGGACAACTCCTTTTTTATTTGATGACGGCAGGTGGTAATAACAACATTACACTTGGATGCCTGCAATCACTTGTCATGTAATGGCTTACACCATTACTTTTTCGCCTCCCTGCCTGCTGTCAGAACAAGACCGGCAGGACGGCAAAATCCTTCAGAAAACGCTGATTAAAAGGCTTTGTGAGCGAATTGCTGCGTTACGCAGTACTCGCAACCTTCGCCTATCTTAAGATATGTCCTGGTTGCTGCGCTCCGCGCGCCTTGCACTTCATCTCCCAAAATCATTTAATCAGCGTTTCCATTACTTCTTTTTCTTCGGCGCCAGCACCATGACCATCTGGCGGCCTTCCATCTTCGGGAACTGCTCTACCTGGCCCACTTCTTCCAGATCGGCTTTCAGCCGCTCCAGCATACGCATCCCGATATCCTGATGCGCCATTTCACGTCCACGGAAACGAAGCGTGATCTTGCACTTGTCACCCTCTTCGAGAAAACGGGTCGCATTGCGCAGCTTGATGGTGTAATCCCCTTCGTCTGTTCCGGGACGGAATTTCACTTCCTTGACCGAAATCACCTTCTGCTTCTGCTTGGCTTCGTGCGCTCTTTTCTGCTCCTGGTAACGGAATTTTCCGTAATCCATCAGGCGGGCGACGGGCGGACTGGCATTGGGTGCAATTTCCACCAGATCAACATCGGCTTCCTCGGAAAGCCGGAGTGCCTCGGCAAGACTGACAATCCCGATAGGCTCATTGTCCACGCCAACCAGGCGAATCTCCTGGGCGGTAATCTCGCCGTTAATGCGATGCGATTTGTCGGTAGCTATCTTCTGTTCCTCATTAAAAATCAATCAACTGTCTGTGCAGACATCATAAAACCCGATGCCCGGCATTACCCTGACCCCGGTTATTTCCTGGCGGCGATCTCGTTTTGAAGCCGCTCTGCCAGTGCTGCAACAGGCATCACACCCAGATCGGTATTGCCTCTTGCACGGACAGACACTGTCTTTTCATTCTTTTCCTTATCGCCGACAACCAGCAGATAAGGCACACGATTGGTCGCGTGATCGCGTATTTTATAGGTAATTTTTTCATTGCGCAAATCTGTTTCAACCCTCAGGCCTGATTTTTTCAGCATATCGACCACTTCCTGCGCATAATCAGCCTGCCGCTCGGAAATATTGAGCACCATCGCCTGCACCGGCGAAAGCCACAGCGGCATCGAACCGGCATGGTTTTCAATCAGGATACCGATAAAACGCTCAAGCGAACCCAGGATCGCGCGGTGCAGCATGACAGGCACCTTGCGGGAATTATCCTCATCCACATATTCCGCGCCCAGGCGTTCCGGCATGGAGAAATCCACCTGGATCGTCCCGCACTGCCACATCCGGCCAATCGCATCTTTTAACGTGTATTCGATCTTCGGTCCATAAAAAGCCCCTTCACCCGGCGAAATCTCATACTCGGCCCCGATATTGTCCAGTGCTGCAATCAGCGCCTGCTCTGCCTTGTCCCAGGCGGCATCAGAGCCGACCCGTTTTTCCGGACGGGTTGCCACTTTGTAAATAATGTCGGTAAAGCCGAAATCCGCATAGACGTTCCTGAGTTGTGCCGTAAAAGCAACACATTCGTCCAGTATCTGGTCTTCCGTACAGAAAATATGCCCATCATCCTGGGTAAATCCGCGCACACGCAAAATGCCATGCAGCGCACCCGAAGGCTCATTCCTGTGGCAGGAACCAAACTCACCATAACGCAACGGCAATTCCCGGTAGGAATGCAGACCGGCACGATACACCTGAACATGACCCGGACAATTCATGGGCTTGACAGCATACGTCCGGTTCTCGGACTCTGTCGTGAACATGTTTTCCTTGTAATTCTCCCAGTGCCCGGATTTTTCCCACAGCGTCCTGTCCAGGATCTGCGGGGTACGTATTTCCTGATACCCGTTTTCCTTATAGACATTGCGCATGTACTGCTCGACCTGCTGCCAGATCGTCCAGCCTTTCGGGTGCCAGAAAACGAGACCCGGCGCCTCTTCCTGGAAGTGGAACAGGTCCAGTTGGCGACCGATACGCCTGTGGTCACGTTTTTTCCGCTTCTTCCAGCATGTGCAGGTAGGCATCCTGGTCATCCTTTTTCGCCCAGGCCGTGCCATATACCCGCTGCAGCATCTCATTATTCGAGTCGCCCCGCCAGTACGCCCCGGCAAGGCGCATCAGCTTGAACACCCGCAGCTTGCCATTGGAAGGCACATGGGGACCGCGGCAAAGATCGGTAAATTTGCCACTGGTATAAAGCGAGACATCCTCATTTTCCGGAATCGATGCAATGATTTCCGCCTTGTATTCCTCAGCGATCGATTTGAAATAGGCAACCGCTTCATCCCGTGGCAACACCTTGCGGGTCACGACTTCATCCTTTTTCGCCAGCTCCGCCATTTTCTTTTCAATGGCTTCCATGTCCTCCGGCGTAAACGGACGCTTGTAAGAAAAGTCGTAGTAAAACCCGTTATCAATCACCGGACCGATCGTCACCTGCGCATCCGGAAAAAGCTCTTTTACCGCATAGGCCAGAAGATGGGCAGTGGAATGCCGGATGATATCGAGCCCCTCGGTATCACGATCAGTCACAATGGCGAGATCCGCCTTGTTTTCGATCACATAAGACGTGTCAACCAGCTGGCCATCCACCCTGCCGGCAATGGCGGCCTTCGCCAGGCCACTGCCAATGGATGCTGCCACCTCGGCAACCGTCACCGGTTTGTCAAACTGTCTTTCCGAACCATCCGGAAGCCTTACCGATACCATTTTCAATCTCCACATCTGCCGGGTACGCCAGGGCATCCGGCATACTGTCCAACACAATAAAAAAAGCGGCATTGCCGCAACTGCTGCCGATGTTTTTCCAGCCCTTGATGAGCAGAAAAGCGACAGAACAGAAAAACAAGACTTTACCACAGAATACCGTGTCCCTGCCGGGGAATATGGCGTTTACCTGACTGAAAACACACACAAAAAAGCCGGATGTTTCATCCGGCTTTTCTGTTTGGGGCTGATGACCTGCCGCATCAATAATTCGGGATATCAGCCAAACCCATTTCCGGTGAAACCATCAGTTTCTTGATATCCATCAGGATCAGCATCCGGTCTTCCAGTGCGCCCAGGCCAATCAGGGTATCCGTATTCATCAGCGTGCCCATAGAGGGTGCCGGACGGATCTGGTCCGGTGTCAGCGACATCACATCGGATACCGAATCAACCACAATACCAATAAAACGTTCTTCAATCTCCAACACAATCACCACGGTCAGATGGTCATAATTCGGCTCGCCCAGATTGAATTTGATCCGCATATCCAGAATCGGCACAATGATGTCACGCCAGTTTAAAAAGCCCTTCATGAAATAGGGCGCATTGGCAACCTGCGTGCTGATTTCATAACCGCGGATTTCCTGGACTGTCAGGATATCAATGCCGTACTCTTCATTTCCCAGCCGGAAAGCAAGATATTCCCTTGGCAGATCCTTGACTGCTGGTTTGGTACCGGTTTCTGTGGCAGTTTCATAGTTCACTGTCATTTCATTCACCTTTATTCAAGTGCCGTTATCACCGGCATGAAGATAATTTTGCTCGCATGAAGCATATGCCCATCAATTTCAAACCATCCGTTTGAAAGCGTTAATGTCAATGATATTTCCTTCGAGCAACCTTATCAAGTGTTTTTCTGATAAATAAACATTTATCTATTATTTTATGTCAAAAGCCGGTTTATCTACCGGCTTTTGACACAAACTCAGCGCTTAAAATTCCTCCCAGTTATCTTCATCAGCTCCGGATGCCTTTGCCATGATAAGAGAAGCCGATTCCGATACCGGTTTTGCCGCTACCCCCGAAAGGCGTCTGACAGGCGCTGCCTTCGGGGCTGAAACGACTGAAGACTTAAAGGCCTGGGTATGCGTCAACTGCGGTGCACCGGTATTAAAGATACTGACTACGTTGACCAGTGCCCGGGCCTGGTCCTGCAGGCTCTCGGCCGCAGCCGCCGCTTCTTCCACCAGGGCCGCGTTCTGCTGCGAGACGGTGTCCATCTCGGTTACGGCCTGGTTAACCTGCTCGATGCCCTGTACCTGCTCCTGCGTCGCCATGCTGATTTCGTTCATGATGTCGTTCACCCGCCGGATGCTGTCTCCGATTTCGAGCATGGTGTTGACGGCGTTGTTTACGAGGTCGGTGCCGGTGGAGACTTTGGTGACGGAGTCGTCGATAAGGTCCTTGATCTCGCGGGCCGCGGTCGCGCTACGCTGTGCAAGGCTCCTCACTTCGGTGGCAACGACGGCAAAGCCTCTGCCCTGTTCGCCCGCGCGTGCGGCCTCAACGGCTGCGTTCAGCGCCAGGATGTTAGTCTGGAAGGCGATGCCGTCGATGACGCTGATGATGTCGACGATCTTGCCGGAGGATTCGGCGATGTTGCTCATGGTGGTGGCGACAAGCCGCGCCGCTTCGCCGCCGCGCGTGGCAACGTCTGCCGCCTGGGTGGCCAGCTGGTTGGCCTGCCTGGCATTGTCTCCATTCTGGCGTACGGTGGAGGTGATTTCTTCCATACTGGACGCGGTCTCTTCGAGCGAGCTGGCCTGTTCTTCGGTCCGCGCGGAAAGGTCCTGGTTGCCGGAGGCAATCTGGGCCGAGGCCGTGGCGATGGTGTCGGCACTGGTTCTTACCTGGGAGACAGCATGGTACAGGCTTTCGTTCATGTCTTTCATGGCCTGCATGAGCTGCCCGGTCTCGTCGGTGGTCTTGACTTCGATACGGCTCGTCAGGTCACCGGATGCCACGGTCTGCGCGACTTTTACTGCTTCGTTCAACGGGCCCGTTATGCCCGCCGTCAAACGCCAGGCCAGCAACAGGGCAACAACCGCGGCAATGGCGGTGATGATTGCCTGAAGCATCTGCCCCAGGCGGTTGGCGTCTTTTACTTCCACCGCAACATCCCCTGCCTGCTTGATCTTATGATCCCGGAACTGGTCAACCGCCTGCACATAGGCGTCACGGGTCGGCACCACATTGCTCATGAAATACTCACGCAATTCGGTAAAAGCGGGAGTCTGCCCCAGTATTTCACCACTGATACTCACGTGCTTGCGCTTGAACAACTCGGTTACCGTTTCACGGTAGGCGGCACGTTTGACAGCCATCTCCTTCATCATATTCAGTTCTTCTGTACTCAGGGGATGCGATTCGATGCCCTTGATCCGCTCGTCAATCTGCTGTGAGTACCCCGCCATCTGGCTTGCAAAGCGCTTGATCATGTCAGGCTGCTGGGCATACGCAAAACCATAGATGACCAGGCCGTGATTGCCGACTGCCCTTGACCATTGACGCGTGGCGCGTTCGACAGTGATGGCATTTTCCATCATGTCATCCATGCCCTTGTCGATTTTTCGCAACTCATAAATCCCTGCGCCGGCAGTAAGCAGAAGCAGGGCAATGACAATCAGGAATCCCAGGGTCAACCTGGCGCCAATTTTTATATTTTTCATTTTTACTCTCCCGTTTGCATTAAATCATGCTGGAATTGACTTCAATTATGTTCAGGATCATTCACTGAAACCTGCGCGGCACTTCTTGCCGGAATTGCCAAACCGGGGGGGTTCAGAGTTTTTTTATTCTGTTAACCTCGTTTTCTCATTATAAAACCCTGCGCAATTTCCTGCTTCAGGATGCGGAAAAGTGCACGGGGCCTCAAAAAGCAAAAATCATATATCTACATTTACATATAATTTGTTACCGTGAAGAAATCAAATTTCCCGGGGAAAATTTAAGCAAGTCCCTAACGCAATAAAATCAAAAAAATTGCAATTTTTTCATTTCCTTGAACGACGGCATTTTTTTATGACAAAGCGGGAACAGCCGCCTGCGCATCATGCCCAGGCGGCGCGTGTTCAAAAGCCGGGTATGAACTGACCCCCAAAAGTTGGACGGAAATTTAAGTGGCTAAAGATGCCTGAGTTCTGAATTGCACAGGACTCAGGCCATTTAGTTTCAAAGAGATTCTATCGTGATTATAGTAGTGGATATACTCCCTTATTTCTGATTCCAGTTGTTCGACAGAATCAAATTTTTTGATGTAAAAGCACTCTGACTTCAGCGTGCCAAAGAAACTTTCCATCGCCGCATTATCCAGACAGTTTCCCTTGCGCGACATGCTCTGGGTGATTTCATGCCGTTGCAGGATTTTTTGGTAGGGTTTCATTTGATATTGCCATCCCTGATCAGAGTGAAGCATCGGCGTATCCCCCGGCTTCAGATGGGATACTGCTTCTGTGAGCATCTTCTCGACCATATCGAAATGTGGGCGCCTGGCGAGGCGATGGGCAATGATCTCATTGTTATACAAGTCCATGACTGGTGACAGATAAAGCTTTTCTCCAGAAACATTGAATTCAGTCACATCCGTTACCCATTTCCGGTTCGGCTGCCCTGCTGCAAATTGCCTTTGCAGCAGGTTGGGCGCAACCTGCCCGACATGCCCCTTGTAAGAACGGTATTTTTTGATGCGAATGAAGGATGCCAGGTTTAGCTGCTTCATCAGCTTTTGGACTGTCTTGTGGTTAATCATGTAGCCTTGTTGTCTCATGACACAAGTGATCCGGCGATAGCCATAACGCCCTTTGTGCTGATGAAAGGTATTCTGGATGGCTTGCTTTTCCAAGGCATACCTGTCCGGCTCCGCTTTCTTTTTGCAATGGTAGTAAAAGGTGCTCCGGGAAAGGAGAGCCACTCTCAGCAAGATGGGCGCCCTCGTTTGGTGTTTAACAAGGCATCTGTTCCTCTTTCACGGTAGATTTTATCCCATAAGGCGACTGTGCTAAACAAGACATTGAAATGCTTGGCAGTCGCATTTAATGAAAGATCGTGTTCATGCATGTGTTCTACAACCTGGCACCTGAATTGGCCATCATAACGGCGGCCTCGATGGCTCAGGCCTTCAACGCCATTTCGCTTGTAGGCACATATCCAGGTGCGAACGTTTATTCTGGGTATGCCAAATTGCTGGGCCGTCCTGATGGTGCCGCCTTGGCCAGATAGATGGTAGTTAATAACTTTTAATTTGAATGCCTCGGGATATTTTGACATGAAAACTGCACCTCCAATTCGTCAGACTTTGTCCAACTTTTGGGGGGCAGTTCAGTATTGCCCGGCTTTTTCCTGGATGAGATGAGCATATCCTAAAACTCTTCCCACTCACCGTTATCACTGTCATCCGAAGCGACTTTTGCCGGAAGCGATGCCGGTGCGGCGGCCCTGGCAGGCGCCGTTTTCACCTGGCGGGCCGGTGCAGCAGCGGCAGGCCGTTTCAGGGCGGGCCTGGGTGATGCCGACGGGACCGCAGGACGTGCAGCCGCAACAACCGGCGCGGCTGCAACAGCACCCATCCTGAACATGCTGACCACCTCGACAAGCGCCTTCGCCTGGCCCTGAAGGCTCTCGGCTGCCGCCGCCGCTTCTTCTACCAGTGCTGCATTCTGCTGCGAGACGGTGTCCATTTCGGTCACTGCCTGGTTGACCTGCTCAATACCCTGGACCTGTTCCTGCGTGGCCATGGTGATTTCGTTCATGATGTCGTTGACCCGACGGATGCTCTCACCGATTTCGAGCATGGTGGTAACAGCGTTGTTGACGAGTTCGGTTCCCGTGGAGACTTTGTCTACTGAATCATCGATGAGGTCTTTGATTTCGCGCGCCGCTGTGGCACTACGCTGGGCAAGGCTCCGTACTTCGGTGGCCACTACGGCAAACCCACGGCCCTGTTCGCCTGCTCGTGCTGCTTCTACTGCTGCATTTAACGCAAGGATGTTGGTCTGGAAGGCGATGCCGTCTATGACGCTGATGATGTCGACGATTTTTTTGGAGGAGTCTTCGATTTCTTTCATGGTGTCGGCAACAAGCCCGGCTGCATCGCCGCCTTTGGTGGCGATATCGGCGGCCTGGGTGGCCAGTTGGTTGGCCTGCCTGGCATTGTCTCCATTCTGGCGTACGGTGGAGGTGATTTCTTCCATACTGGACGCGGTCTCCTCCAGCGAACTGGCCTGTTCTTCGGTCCGCGCGGAAAGGTCCTGGTTGCCGGAGGCAATCTGGGCCGAGGCCGTGGCGATGGTGTCGGCACTGGTTCTTACCTGGGAGACAGCATGGTACAGGCTTTCGTTCATGTCTTTCATGGCCTGCATGAGCTGCCCGGTCTCGTCGGTGGTCTTGACTTCGATACGGCTCGTCAGGTCACCGGATGCCACGGTCTGCGCGACTTTTACTGCTTCGTTCAACGGGCCCGTTATGCCCGCCGTCAAACGCCAGGCGACGATGAGGCCGATAATGATGGCGGCAGCGGCTATCGCAAGGATGATCGTGCGTCCCGTCGCATAAGCGCTCTGGATTTCTTTTGCCGCGGTCTGGGAAAGCTTGATCTGCGCATCGCGCAGCGCCTCGAAACCTTTTACATATGCCTCATTATCCGTGACCAGCACCGTGGTGGCAATTTCGGCCGCCTTGTCCTTGCGTCCGGACTCATAGAGCTTGATAATCTCGGCGACATGGCTGCGGATGGTTGCACGGTGGTTCTTGGCCGTTTCCAGCAGCACCTTTGCTTCCGCATCGATCTTGAGTTCGTTGATCAGGCCGAGATAATGGTCAATCTGTTCGGTATACTGGCCCAGGGATTTTTTGCGCTGCTGGAAATTTTCATCACTGGCGGCAACGCCGAGGGCGCGTGCCATTGATCCGAAACCCTCTGCATTCTTGCAGATTTCCCGGGCGTACCCCTCGATGGCCACGGTGTTTTTCATCGTATAATCAGATTCAGCGGCTACCTTTTGCAGCTCATAAACACCGACACCGGCCACAGTCGCCATCATGATCAAAATCAGGATAAACCCTGAGATCAGACGTGCACCTATTTTCATGTTTCTCTCCCCGCTTTTTACATAATGGATCTGACAAGACAAACCCGGTTTCAGACATTTATTCCCTTGGCAATGCCGTATCTGAGAGCCCCATATCCGGGGCTGACATCAGCTTTTCAATGTCAACCAGGATCAGCATGCGGTCTTCCAGTGTTCCCAGACCAATCAAGTTGTCTGTGTCCATCAGTGTGCCCATGGGCGGTGCAGGACGGATCTGTTCGGGAGTAAGCGCTATGACATCCGATACCGAATCAACCACCATTCCCACGATCCGCTCCCCTATATTGAGGATGATGGTCACGGTCAGATGGTCGTAGTTGGCTTCACCAAGATTGAACTTGATGCGCATGTCGATGATGGGAACGATGGCCCCCCGCAGATTGGAGAGCCCTAAAATGAAGCCGGGTACGTTTGCCAGCTTGGTTGTCGGCTCGTACTCCCGGATTTCCTGGACTTTCAGGATATCAATACCGTACTCTTCATTTCCCAGCCTGAAGGCCAGATACTCCTGCGGCGCGGATGCCACGGTGTTTGAAGATGCATTAGTAAGTTCAAGGTTCGTTACCATTGCTTTCTTTCAGTAAAAAGTTCAGTTATCAGCACAAGGTGTTATTTTTATTTGACATTGATAAAAATAACACCTCACCCGAAGCATTATAACCAAATATTGACGTATGGAAACACCCTCATACGAGGTTTTATCTATTTTTTCAGTTTTTTCAGACATGGCCAGAATATTCCTGTTTTTCAGCATCTTTTGTTTGATGCACCCATTGCACTATCAGCAGCCTCCACGCATCCCACCGGGTTAAATCATCCTTGACATGCAAAAAAGTCGGGAAAATCCCGGCTTTTATTGTTGAAGGCATGAATGAGGCTAGAACTTTTCCCAGTCCTCATTATCATTTGCCGATGACCTTGGCGAAGACGATGGTGCATGGGGAAGTGCCGGCGCCTTCCTGGCTGGAACAGCCGGGTGCCGCACGGGCGGTTTGCCTTGCACAGGTGCCGGTGCAGAACATATCGGCGGCCTGGGTGGCCAGCTGGTTGGCCTGCCTGGCATTGTCTCCATTCTGGCGTACGGTGGAGGTGATTTCTTCCATACTGGACGCGGTCTCTTCGAGCGAACTGGCCTGTTCTTCGGTCCGCGCGGAAAGGTCCTGGTTGCCGGAGGCAATCTGGGAGGAAGCTGTCGCAATAGTATCCGCGCTCTGGCGTACCTGGGTAACGGCATTGAAGAGGCTGTCGTTCATGTCTTTCATGGCTTGCATGAGTTGGCCGGTCTCATCGCGGGAACGCACCTCGATACGGCTGGTCAGGTCTCCACCTGCAATGGTTTCAGCAATATGTACGGCTTCATTCATCGGGCGGGTAATACCTACTGTCAGAATCCCGGCAACCACTACACCCACAATAATTGCCACAGCAGCAGACCCCAGCATAATCATCCTGCCTGTCCTTGCCATCTGATCCACCTCAACCGCTTTCTCGTCAGCCTGCCTGACTTCATAATCACGGAAAGCATCAACACTCTGGACATAAGCATTTCGTGCCGGAGCCACTGCCTGTTTGAGATGTTTAAGCAACGCTTCCGACCCGACTGACGTTGAGCCCGCCACCCCTTTCATCTTGTACAGCTCTGCCAGCGCATTGCGATAGGTGGCACGCTTGGCGGCAATTTCCGTGAACATCTGCTTTTCTTCCGGAACCAGATTGCGCCCTTCGATACCGGCCAGATGACTATCAATCTCTTTTCCCTAGCCATCCATCTGGTCTGCTAGACGTTTGATTTCAGCGGGGTCCGCAAAGAGATGCCATAGATCAGCAGGCCCTGGTTGGACGCTGCACGCGCCCATGCGCGAGCCGGACGCTCCATGCCGACAGAATCAGCCAGCATGCTCTTGACGTTGCTGTCCATACTTGAAAACTCCCAGACACCACCCCCCGCCATACTGGTAATAAGGGCAATCATCAGCAAAAAACCCAGTGCAAGACGTGCACCTATCTTCATAAGAATTCTCCGTTCTCAGGTTAAATTTTGTTTAGATAGTGTCTACATGAGATATAAGAGATAAAACTCCCTCTGTTTGCCAGATGGCAGATGTTATGAAGCGATGATCATTATAGGAAGACCACCCTTTAACAGGAGATTCCATGAGACCAGCGTACAGACGCCACGACATATCCGACCAGGCCTGGGCTTTACTTGAGCCCCACCTTCCAGGACAGCCTGGTCAATGGGGCAGGATAGCCAAAGATAACCGCACCTTCATTAATGCTGTATTCTGGATATTACGCACAGGCGCCCCCTGGCGTGATCTTTTGCAGGAGTACGGAAAATGGGGAAGCGTTCACCAGCGCTTCATCCGCTGGCGCGACAAGGGCATATGGGAGCGCTTGCTGGAAATCCTGATAGATGAGCCTGATTTTGAATGGCTTTTGATAGATGCAAGTCACATCAAGATTCACCCCCATGCTGCTGGTGCAAGAGGAGGCAACCAGGGCATGGGGCGCACAAAAGGGGGCTCAACTCAAAAATACATCTGGCCGTGGATGCGAATGGTATGCCGGTCAGATGTCTTGTCACATCGGGTACCGTTGCAGATTGTACGCAGGCTTCACGGTTAATGGATGGGATATCCCCTCGCCATCTGGTGGCGGATCGGGGTTATGATTCAAACGCCATTATTGACCATGCAAAATCCCGCAACATCATACCGGTCATACCCCCAAAAAGGAATCGCAAGGTGCAAACAGACTATGATCGGCAGATTTATCAGAAACGTCACTTGGTGGAAAATGCCTTTCTTTATCTCAAGCGTTGGCGGGGTATTGCCACAAGATACGCAAAAAATCTCGCGACATTTGCTGCCGCTGTGCAGGTGCGCTGTATCGCCCTTTGGTTGAATGCGTTAATCATACTCAAGTAGACGCTATCTAAAACTTCTGCTCAAAAAACAATCATGACAAAAAGGCCAGCCTGTTGATCGCTGCCTCCCCCTGTCCTTACGGCACATTCGTTTTGCCTATGCATCTTCCGGTTTGCTCAAGACCGGTGATCCGGTGATACAAAGCCGAATATACTGTTGTAAAACCCTGTTTTCTGTAAACAGGTTTCCATGCAGCCACTTCATTTGTAAAATGGCCTGACTGCATTGACTTGTCGTTTATTATCAAAAAGACAACCTGGAAAATCAGGAAGTCAAATTACCGGATGATAATAATTATTTCTTTAACGCAACAACAACTCAAAATTGAAGGGCAGGCACAATGGGAATGCTAAAAGAATTTAAAGAATTCGCCATGCGGGGAAACGTGATGGACATGGCCATAGGCGTCATCATGGGCGGCGCCTTTGGCAAAATCGTCAGTTCCATCGTATCGGACGTGGTGATGCCACCGATCGGCCTGCTTGTGGGGGGCGTCAACTTTACCGATCTCAAGATTGTGCTCAAGCATGCCACAACCGATGCCGCCGGGCATGTCGTGCCCGCCGTAACACTCAATTACGGCAACTTCATCCAGACAACCTTTGACTTCCTGATTATCGCCGCTGCCATTTTCCTGGTGGTCAAGGGCATTAACAGCTTGCATCTGAAGAAAGCGGATGAGCCGGCCGCAGAGCCGTTACCCAGCAAGGAAGAAGTGCTACTGGCAGAAATACGTGATCTGCTGAAAGAACAGAACCAGTCGGCATCGGGCGAATAAAACGATCGGGAAAAGCCATCGCCTATCGCACCATGAGCGCCTGATCCGCCCTGAAATGCCGTGTTTTTCCGGCGATGGCGGTATTTCAGGCATACCGGTTCACACCATCGCCAGCCTTTTTCCATTCATCCAGGTAATCCAGATGGCACGGCATCACACAGTGACACGCAGACCTCCCGGAAAAGAGAGCACATCATGCGCAAAATGACACAGGATTCGCTTTCTTTTTTCGGAGGGTCTCCGCCTGGGGAAAACTTCCTCCGAGGTTGGTTATCAAGACAGGGGCTGACTGCCGTGTAATATCAAATTAACAACAAAACCCTCGGATAAAAAATGCACAATTCTCTTAAAAACAGAGAATCGCAAAAAAACCTCATTTATTTTATTTTCTTTTATATCTGCCATAACAACGGCTTGCTACGCTTATGTCTTTAGTTACATTAATGTCGTGCATGACATTGTCAGAAAACGATACCTGGATGGAAGAAGATGGCAGGAAAACAGACAATGCCTGTCTTCAGGATATCCCGTTGAGGAAACAGAAAACGTCCTTTCCCGAATGACTGATGCCACTGGTATCTCAAGGCTGTCCTTGCGATAAATGATTCGGGCAATATGCCCGCAAGCATTCTGCCGACAAAAAACAAAAGAGGCAATATATTTGCCCCTTTTATTCTTCAAATCATTGATTTAACAGATTTGGTAGGCACGATTGGACTCGAACCAACGACCCCTACCATGTCAAGGTAGTGCTCTAACCAGCTGAGCTACGCGCCTAAAGAAGGGGAATTATAACAGGGATAAAAAAAAAGGCAATTTTTTTTGTCTTTGCGCAAAAACGATTCAATTTGCCTATTTCTCCAAAAAAACCTGTTGCGCAAAAACAACAGGCAAGTCAAAAATATTTCTCTTTTTGAAATATATTGCATGGACTTCCACATAAGCTGAAATTAATCGGCTTATAATTGACCGGAAACATTTCATGACAAAAAGGCAATACTGAAACGACAAGCTCTACCAATCACCTTTTTTGAGCACGGCAGGTTTCGATATTTTTTGTCTGTTTTTCCTGACCATAAGCCCTCAGTGTCTCAAGGAAGATAAAAGTTACGCATCTGCAAAATATTCTGGGAATTTTTAGACAGCAGGCTGCTCAGGGGGTATATTTTTCGACTGTTTTTCTGATAATGATGAACAAAAAGGCGCATCAATGAAATTAAAGTTTATTTCAGCCGCTATCGGAAGCATCTTTCTGGTGCTTTCCGGTACAGCGTTAGCACAGACAACGCTCTCTGCTGCTGTTGACCATACCATCAAAACCAATCCCGATATTGCAACAGACGCCCGGCACCGCAGATCGATCGATGAAGCCCTGATTGGCGCATACAGCGGCTACCTGCCCAGTGCCGATGTGGGCTGGGGCTATGGTAGCGAAAAGGCCAAAAACAGCAATACCGGCTATCGCTGGAGCCACTACCTGCACCGCAAGGAGAAGTCGCTGACGGTTCAGTGGAACATCTTCCAGACATTCGGCACCTATTTTGAAGTTGAGCGCAACAAGGCCCGCATGCAGTCTGCAGCGTACAAGACAGCCGGAACTTCCGAACAGATTGCTCTGCGTGTTGTCGAGGCCTATCTGGATGTGCTGCGGATGCGCGAAACGGTTCGCCTGACCAAACAAAATCTGGACAACCACCAGAAAACCTACGACCAGATTCATATGCGCGCTGCAAGCGGTGTTGGACGCCGTTCTGATCTGGACCAGGCTGAAGCTCGTCTGGCACTGGCCAAATCCAATCTTGTTTCATCAGAAGCCAACCTGCGCGACGTGGAAATTGCTTATCAGCGCTACACCGGCACCCATCCGGATGACCTCTTCCAGCCGGAACTGCCGATAGACGCCCTGATGCCGACCAGTCTCGAAAACGCGATGGAAGTCGCCCGCGACAATAACCCGCTGCTCAAGCAGGCCAAGGCAGATGTTGAAGCGGCCAATGCACAATACCATGCTGCCAAATCACCGTTTGGCCCGCGTCTGGATGTCGAAGGCGGCATGACCGATTACGATAACACCGGTGGTGTCGAAGGCCCGAGTGACGACCGTTATATTATGCTGCGTATGCGATGGAACATCTTCCGTGGCGGCGCTGACATGGCCCGCCTTGGCGAAACCAAGCAGCTTTCCTATGAAGCCATGGAAATCAACAAGCGTACGCTAATGCAGCTCGACCAGAGCACTGCGCTTTCCTGGAATACCCTGGTATCCGTCCGTGAGCGCCTGCCCAACCTCAAGCAGCACGTAGATTCTGCACTGGCAACCCGTGATGCCTATACGCTGCAATTCTCCATCGGCCAGCGTACCCTGATCGACTTGCTGGATACCGAAAACGAGTACTACACGTCAACAGTTGAATACGTCAATGGTCAGTATCTGGAACTCTTTGCCGGCTACCGTCTCATGGCAGACATGGGTCGCCTGCTCCATTCATTGGGCGTACAGCACCTGGTTGATACCGATGCAACACAGCGTGTCGGCTGGACCAACCCGTGGAGCCGTTCGGATTACGCCGAACCACTGAAACAGATCCCGGTCGCACAGGCAGAAGAAGCTACAGCTGAAGAAGCGGCCCTCGTTCCGGAATCCGACGCTGCAGAACAGGGTGAAAGCTGCGCCAGGCAACTAAATACCCGATTCAGCGTCTAACCAGATAAACCCGACCCTGCCCTCCGGCACGGCCGGGTTTGTTTCTACATAGAAACATTATTTATGTGATAATGCAAAATGTGAGGGCTCTGGAACTATCAACAGCGAATTTTTTCGGCAACGAAAAACGCCTGCATCAGGGAATGCGTATTTTGCTGCGCATTATGTATCTTCTGTTGCTGGTTATATTCCTGCCGCTGCTGCTTCGTGCCGCAGATGTGCTGCCGGAATTCAGCGAAAAATACCTCGCGGCCGCCGAAAAAAAATATGGCGCAGGCGCAAAAAACCGCATGCAGGCATGGTCGCGCCTGATAGCCGAGAATCGCAACAAGCCCGAACAGGAAAAACTGCAGCTTGTGAATAATTTTTTTAACAAGGTTCCCTATGTCTCCGACCAGAAACACTGGGGAAAAAAGGACTACTGGGCAACTCCGGCTGAAATGCTGGCATCCAACGGCGCCGACTGTGAAGATTATGCGATTGCCAAATATTTCACCCTGGTTGCGCTGGGGGTGGATAACAGCAAGCTGAAGATCACTTACGTCAAGGCCATCAGTGAAGCCCACATGGTACTGACCTACTACCCTCAGCCCAATGCCGTTCCACTGGTACTGGATAACCTCATCCCGCATATCAAGCTGGCAAGCCAGCGCCCTGACTTAAAACCGGTCTATGCCTTCAACGGTGACGGCCTGTGGCTGGTCAAGTCGCAAACACTGGGCCATGTTGGCGGCTCAGGCAACATCCGTTTCTGGCGCGAGATGCAAAACCGGATGGGGAAGGAATTCTGATATGACGGACAAACAAAGAGAAAAACAGCAATACGGAAACATCCCGCATACAATATCTCTCATGGTGGAGATGAACGGTTTTTTGACAGGTAAAAACGAAAGAGACGACTCAAACCGGAGACGACAACCATGACGCTGCGACGACAACTCATCCTGCTTATCATCACGTTGTTTGTGCTGCTTTTCATCGGCACATTCACCATCAATGTCCATAATACGCGAGGTTATCTGAACGATCAGTTAAAGACCATCTCGCAGGACACGGCCACGTCACTCGGGCTGATCCTGTCTCCCTACATGGCCGAATCCGAGACCATCGTCATGGAAACCCACATCAATGCACTCTTTGACAGCGGGTTTTATCGGAACATCACAGTCTATGGCATGGATGGGAAAGTCATCGTGGAGCGTTCCGATGCCGAACCGCCAAAACAGGTGCCGGGCTGGTTTATCAGCATGTTCCCGCTCGAAACCCCTTATGGGGAAGCCCTGATCATGAACGGCTGGAACCAGGCAGGCAGCGTCCATATCAGCGCCAATCCTGAATTCGCCTATATCCGTCTCTGGGCAGCCTGTGTGCAGTCCCTGTTCTGGTTTGTCGGTTCCTTCATTGTTATTTTCGGCATGGCACTCGTTGCCATCCATTATGTGCTCCGTCCGTTAAACGCGGTTGAAAAGCAGGCGGAAGCCATCTCCAACAAGGATTATGTCATCCAGACCCGCCTGCCATGGACCGTTGAGTTACGGCGTGTTGTCATCGCCATGAACCTGATGTCCGGCAAGATCCGTGATATTTTCAGTGAACAGGAAGAAGCGCTGGAACGTATCCGCTTTGCAGCCTATACCGACAATACGACCGGCCTGGCCAACCGTGCCTACTTCACCATGCGACTGAATCACATGATGCAGTCCGGCGATGATTTCGAGCACGGCGCACTCGTCTTCCTGGAGATTTCCAATCTGCAGGCCATTAACAACCAGTCCGGCCACAGCGCCGGAGACGCCCTCTTGCGCGGTGTCAGCGACCTGATCAAGACACAGATTGAAAAAAGTCCGGCCAACGAAACCTTTGCGGCCCGTCTTTCCGGTTCCACCTTTGCCATTGCCCTGGCGGGTATATCAGAAAGAGCCGGCTGGGAATTTTCAAAAGACCTGGCCGCCGCGCTGCCGTCGCTCCATGAGAAAGGCCTGGCACCAACTGATGAAATCGGCCATATTGGCCTGGCCTGCCGAAGCACACAGACCATGCAGCAGCTAATGTCTGAAGTGGATATGGCATTGCGTGCAGCCCAGATGCAGGGTAAAAACGCGTTCTATGCGCACAAAAAACACGCTGCAGACGAATTTGAGCGCCTGACGGCGACCCAATGGATTGCGCTGCTGCGTGATGTCGTCGAACGCCGCCACAATACCCTGCTTTTGCAGTCGACCTTTGACAGCAGTGATACCACCAGGGTCATGCAAAGCGAAGTCCTGTTACGTATTGCCAACCAGGACGGCAAGCTGATTCCGGCGGGTATCTTTATCCCGATGGTTAACCACCATGGCCTGACACAGGCATTTGACCGCATGGTAATCGACGAAGTAATGGAAAGGCTGGAGCAGCCCGGCAGCCCGACCGAGCCGATTGCGATCAACCTGATGCCGGCATCCATCCGTGATCCGGAATTTGTCATGTGGGTCGTCACCAGGCTGCGGGAAAAACCGCAAATCGCCAAACGCATGCTGTTTGAGCTCAGCGAGTATGCCATCAGCCAGAACCTCCATGCCGCACAGGTATGGGCCGAACAGATTCTGCCGACCGGCGCAAAACTGGGTATTGAACATTTTGGCCGGGGCAATACACCAGTCCACCTTCTTGCCCAGCTACGTCCGGCATACCTGCAGATTGATGGCAGCTTCATTCGCGGCATCGACGAAAATCGCGACAACCAGCAATTTGTGGATTCGATTGTACGAATGGCACACAGTCATGACATCATTGTCATTGCGGAATTTGTCGAAACCACCAAAGAACTCGACATCCTCAAGAGCCTGCGTGTCGACGGGGTTCGCGGTTACGCCCTCTCCAGACCGGCAATCTGGACAAAAGATGGCATTGAAGAACCTGACACGACAAACACACCGGGTAGCGGTATCCTGACATCGAAAAAAACGGAAGAAGAGTAAATCAAACCCGGCGCATGCCGGGTTTTTTTCAGCCGGGCGGACGGCCCGAAACCCGCAGTGCCAGCTGCAGACGATCCTGAACCTGGAGTTTGTCAAAAATCGCTGTCAGATGCGCTTTTACCGTGCGGTCAGAAATATCCAGTTGGCGGGCAATATCCTTATTGCTGGCACCACTGCCAACCAGCCTGGCAACCTCCCGTTCCCGTTTGGTCAGGCAGCTTAAAACGGCTTCATCCGGCTGGGCGGTTTCTGCGCCATTGGAACCGGACGACGAAGCCAATGCCGCCGAGTCGGACGATCTGGCAGAAAAATCCCGCAGCTTGGAGAGCAGTTCGGGAATACCGGCACTGGAAAGCCATACGCCCCCCTGCTGAACCACATCGAGAATCTTCCGGCATTCCGCTACGGAAAGAGAGGAAGAACAGCAGGCAACCGCACCGACTGCCAGCCCTGACAGTTCTGCTGTAGGGGTAAACTGGATACCGGAAAGAATCAGGCGGGCACCTTTCTTGATTTCGGAAATGGCACGCAGGATATCAGGATCCTTACCGTCTTTTACGGTCATATCCAGGACAATAAGACGTGTTGTGTTGATCTCCAGTAATGCTTTCAACTGGTCAATGCTGCCGACATGCACAACCGCATCGGGTTGCGAGACGACCTCGTCCCATTTATGGAAAAATTCACTGCTTGCAGAAGCAAGTATCAGCACCCTTTATTCTCCCCCTGAACCGTCATGAAATTTTTTCAACCACTTATTTAGTCATCTTCTTATACGATTGAGTTGGAAAAAACTTAACTGTTTCATTCAAGCAATTTTTGCTTTACACTATTTCATACAGGCAATTTTATACTTTAATTACACAGTGCCCAAGCAATTTTGAGAAATCATAACAGTAACAGCAACATTTAACAATAACGGCGCAATTACGAATGAAAATAAAAAATATAGGGTAATATCTTCAGGAAAAGATAACACCTGACAGTGAGACAGACATGCCCTATGCAATCAGAAATGTAAACGGTGAGATCATCGCCCTTACTGCATTACCCAACAGGGAAGATGATACGCCTGTGATTTTTTCAGATCCGGAAGTTCTCGGTTTTTTGACCAGGGAAGCCGGCGGCAATGATCCACAAAAAAAATTCCATGAACTGTTGGCCCAGGATTTCCAGCAAATCCGTATTATGGAAGATCTGATCGACCTGCTGACAGCAAAAGGCACGATTCTCTTTTCAGAATTGCCCATTGCAGCCCAGGAAAAAATTCTCAGAAAGAAAACCCGGCGCGAGGAAATTGACCAGACAAATGACATCCTGGTTGATGACAAACCCATCCTCTAGAAAAACGTCATACACTCCCTGAAATAAAAACAACAAACAGAACTGTAATCTTTCAGAAGCGAAACATTCATGACACAGCCTGTAAACGTACCGGAAAACGAGCCGGGAAATACGCAGATTGCTCCCAAGCAGGATGGTGCCATCGCAACAAGAGGGGACGCCGCTCAGGCCTGGCAGGTTCCGGTCGAAACCCTCATTGCCGATGACCCGCTGGTACGCTGCCTCGTTATCCTGACCAAACTGTTTCACAACCCGTTTTCATCACAGACACTGACAGCCGGCCTGCCACTGGACGATGGCCGCCTGACCCCGGAACTTTTCATCCGTGCGGCAAACCGGGCCGGGCTGACCGCCCGTGTGGTCAAACGCGAGTTGATGAAAATCTCCCCGCTGACGCTGCCTTGCGTACTTCTCCTGAAAAACGGCAATGCCTGCGTGGCAACCGCACGGGATGAAGCCAATGTCTGGACCATCATCCAGCCGGAATCCGACGGTGGGGAAACCAAAATATCCAATGCGGAACTGCTGAACTATTTTGACGGCGTTGCCATCTTCTCCAGGCCGACGTTCAAATTTGATACACGCGCCCAGGACAATACCATCCCGAAAAGCCAGCACTGGTTCTGGGGGGTTTTCAAGCAATCAATGCCACTGTACTCCGAAGTGATGGTCGCCTCTTTCCTGATCAACATCTTCGCCCTGGTCACCCCGATCTTTACCATGAACGTGTATGACCGCGTGGTACCCAACAATGCCTTTGACACGCTATGGGTACTGGGTATCGGCATTGTGATTGTCTATGTCTTTGACCTCATCATGAAAACCCTGCGATCGTATTTTCTTGATATCGCAGGCAAGCGGGTCGACGTGATCCTGTCAGCGACCATCTTTGAAAAAATCATGAGCTTGAAGGCCGCTGTCCGCCCCAAGTCCGTCGGCAGCCTGGCAAACAACCTTTCCGAATTCGAGATGTTCAGGGACTTCATCACGTCAGCCACTATCACAACGATGATTGACCTGCCCTTTACCATTCTCTTCCTTGTCGTTATCTTCTGGCTGGGCGGCCCGCTGGTGCTGGTGCCACTGGTTATCATGCCGATTATTGTCCTGATTGCGCTTGCATTGCAGCGCCCGTTGCAGGGCGTCATCCAGAAAAGCTTCCGCCTGGGCACCCAGAAGCACGCCACCCTGATCGAAACCCTGACCGGCATCGACACCTTAAAGGCCGTCGGCGCAGAAGGTGTCGTCCAGCGGAAATGGGAAAACATCATCGGCGAACAAAGCGACCTGTCGTTGCGTTCCAAGCTCCTGACCACCGCCATCGTCAACCAGTCAGGCCTTTTCCAGCAGCTTGCCTATATCGGGGTTGTCATTGTCGGCTGTTTCCTGATTTCTGAGCGTATGCTGACAATGGGTGGCCTGATTGCCAGCTCCATGCTGACCGGGCGCGTCACCGCGCCACTGGCACAGGTAGCGAGCCTGATTACCCGCTACTTCCAGGCACGTTCTGCCGTGCAGGGTGTCGATGACATCATGCAACTACCGATTGAACGCCCGGAAGGCAAAAACTATATTCACCGTCCGACCATCCGCGGAGATATTGAATTCCGTAACGTGACATTCAACTATCCTGAAGCCCAGGTACCGGCACTGATCAATATCTCTTTCCGCATCCGCAGCGGGGAAAAGGTCGGTATCATCGGCCGTATCGGCTCAGGCAAATCCACGATTGAAAAGCTGATCCTTGGCATTTACGAGCCGACAGAAGGTTCCATCTGGGTAGATGGCGTCGACCTGCAGCAGATTGATCCTGCGGATCTGCGGCGCAGCATTGGCTATGTACCTCAGGACGTCATGCTGTTTTTTGGCACGGTAAAAGAAAACATTGTGCTCGGTGCGCCTTACGTGGATGACTCCATGGTGTTAAGAGTGGCCGAAATCGCTGGTGTCACTGAATTTGTCAATCGCCATCCGCAGGGCTTTGACATGCATGTCGGTGAACGGGGAGAAGGCCTGTCCGGCGGCCAGCGCCAGTCTGTTGCCAATGCACGCGCGCTGCTCCTGGACGCACCCATACTCGTTCTGGATGAACCCAGCAACTCGCTTGACAACCGTTCAGAGGAAAATTTCAAGACCCGCCTGGCCCAGCACCTTGGAAACCATACACTCATCCTGGTAACCCACCGTGCATCGCTTCTGACCATGGTTGACCGGCTGATTGTCATGGATGGCGGCCAGATCATTGCGGATGGTCCTAAAGAACAAGTTATGCAGGCTCTGTCCGGAGGAAAACTTCATGTCGCAAAAAACTGAAGAAATCGCTGCCGAAGCGAAAGAAAAAGGCAGGCTCTTCATTGAGCGCCTGAAAAACTGGGTATTGCCGCCCATTGACCGCAATGCGCCTCCTGCCAGCGAAGACATCAAATACATGCCGACCAAGCTGGCGGCGTTCTTTCTCAGCCCGCCACGGGCCACCTTCCTCATTATCCGCTACACGCTGATCCTGCTGGTGCTGGCCGTCATCTGGGCCAGCTTTTCCAAGGTTGATGAAGTGACCAACGGTGAAGGCAAGGTCATCCCGTCCAGCCACGTGCAGGTAATCCAGAACCTGGAAGGCGGTATTGTGTCCGAGATTCCGGTCAAGATCGGTGAGGTAGTGAGAAAAGACCAGATTGTCCTGAAACTCGATGAAAAACGCTTTGCTTCCTCTGCCGGTGAAACCAAGGCAAAAACAGAAGCGCTCCAGGCCAAGATCGCCCGCCTCACAGCCGAAGCCAATGGCGTGGACCAGATTGAGTTTCCTGATGAACTGGCTGAACAGAATCCCCAGATCGTGGCAGATGAAATCGCCCTCTTCAATTCCAGAAAAGAGGAATTTGACGCAACCCAGAATGTGCTGAAAGAACAGGTTGCCCAGCGCAACCAGGAACTGGTTGAAAAACGCTCCAACCTGGGTCACCTGCAAGCCACCTACAACATTTCCAACAAGGAATTGCAGATGTCTCTTCCCCTGCTGAAACAAGGCGTGGTTTCCGAAGTGGAAATCCTCCGCTTAAAGCGTGACGTGACACGCATCCGCAGTGAAATGGATGCCACCCGCCTGGCGATCCCCCGCCTGCAGTCGCAAGCTGCCGAAGCAGCGAACAAGCTGGAAGGCGCGCTGGCCAAATTCCGTTCTGACGCCGCCAATGAGCTGGCACACGCCAAGGCCGAATATGCCGGCAGCAGCGCGACCGGCATGGCCGCTGAAGACAGGCTGGCCCGTACCACGGTCCGTTCACCGGTTGACGGTATCGTCAAGACCATCAAGATCAACACCGTTGGCGGTGTTATCCAACCCGGTATGGATGTTATGGAAATCGTGCCGCTGGAAGACAACCTGCTCATTGAAGCGAAGGTACGTCCCAGCGATGTGGGTTTCCTTCGCCCGGGACAGGACGCCACCGTCAAGGTATCCGCTTACGATTACTCCATTTATGGCGGTCTTGACGGCACCGTGGAAAACATTTCCGCTGACTCCATTACGAATGAAAAGGGTGACAGCTTCTATCTGGTCCAGGTCCGCACCAAGAAAAGCCATCTGGGCACAGATGAAAACCCCCTCACGATCATTCCCGGCATGATGGCCAACGTCAGCATCAAGACCGGCAGCAAATCCATCATGAGCTATCTCATGAAACCGATTCTGAAAACTAAGCAGAACGCGCTGACTGAAAGGTAAAGCCGTCTGACCAAAACAAAAAGGCACGGGTTCAACCGTGCCTTTTTCAATTCACCTGACAGCAAATGTCGTCTAGAAAACGATATCGTTATGCTGCACCAGTTGCTCAAGAATGTGCTGGGTGAAACTGCCCGCATCCACGCCAGTGGTATCAGCGCCTGCCATCACAATGGTGGCAAGAGGCACACATTCTGCCGAAGTTTCTTCGGTACCGATTGTCAGTTTCAGTGTCGTGGTGCCATCACTGTTCTGGGCAACCGTATCAAATTTCAGATAACCGCCACTGGCATTATCACTTTCATAGCCACTGACCAGATCACTGATATTCAGGATATCCGGGGTGCTGCCTTCGCTCATGTCTGGTCCCTGCAACAAACGCATAATTGCCGTATTGTAAACCTTTTGAAAAAAAACAACATTATTCTGTGGTATCACCGGAGCATTCTCCTTCTGCCTGATGGATTCAGGTGAACAGAAAAGGAAAAATAAAACACAAAAAAAGCTGCCTGACCGAAGTCAGGCAGCTTTTCCTTTTTATGCGCTTTTTACAGGAAACGGGACAATCCCATTTCTTCATACGGTACGGATTCTCCCAGGGATTGCTCATAGCGGACAGCTACCGTTTCACCGGGCAGAACCCGGATTTCTCCCGCATGATCTGCTCGGCTCCTGAAATTGCGGGGAAAACCGACAAAAACAACCGGCTGTCTGGGCGCATCTTCTGTCCCCCAGTAACCCCCAAGACCCACCTGTTCATAGGCAACAGCGTCTGCTGTATCATAAATCTCATCATGACCGGCACCGATCCGTTCTGCCTGCATGTTGAATACAGCAGCGGACTGAATCACTCCCTGGGTCTCCGTGGAAAGCTGTGTTGTCATTTTATTTCCCCTTTACACCTTCATATACTGCCTTGCGGCTCGCACCACCTTGTTAACAGGACAGGGCGCCTATATGGAAGCTGCAGGGGAAACCATCTGGCTGGATATGGCCTGTAAGGTGATAAACGGTTACGTCAGCAACGATACCGCACTTTACTCCACCCTCTGGGTCATATCGCGCGGAGAAAACGTCCTGTTGAACGCACTGAAAGACCCGGACTCACTGGCAGAACTGGACAGCATCCCTTTCGGTGAAGCCGAATGTGAAATGCTGATGGCAATCGGTTTTAACGGCGAGGATTTCCATCTGGAAGAAATGGAAGCCATCCATCAGAAATGGCTGGAAGAAATCGTACCGGCCATCGCATTCAGAAATAATGAAAAATACGGGGCATATGACCGTTTTGAAGATGCCATGGCGGATATTCCCAATGTTCTCCCCCACCTGCTCCGGCGAGCAGAACAGGCCGGATTTGACTGGGAAAATTTCATCTGACAAAAGACACGCCATCCGGGCGCGCGACGCACTTGTCGCATATCACCGGTGAGCCGGACAGATTCTGTTATCATCATCTGAAAGGATCAGCCCGGCTAGGTTCAGCCCTCATTAAATTGCTGTCCGCGAATAGCCGGGCTGAATGTTCCCTCTTGATTTCTTCTTTTTATGGACCAGCCCAGCCATGACTTCCCCCCTTTTCAATACCCTCCCCGCCTTTGGCAAACTGGAAAAGCACGCCCAAACCGCCTCATCCTGGCAGATGCGTGACCTTTTTTCTGCAGAAGCCAACCGCTTTGGCACATTTTCCGTCTCGGCAGCAGGGCTTTTCCTGGATTATTCAAAAAATCGCGTAAACAGCGAGACCCTCTCCCTTCTGATGCAGTTGGCCTGCGAATGCCGTGTCGAGGAAAAACGCGAAGCCATGTTTGCCGGAGAAATATTCAACAACACGGAACACCGTGCGGTATTGCACACTGCCCTGCGTGCCCCGCGAAGCGATACCGTCCGCTTTGAGGGACAAAATGTCATGCCCGAGGTGCACGCCGTACTTGACCGGGTGGCCGCTTTTACCCGGCGCATACACAGCGGGGAATGGACAGGCTATACCGGCAAGCGCATGACGGATGTCATCAATATCGGCATCGGCGGATCAGACCTGGGGCCGCACATGGTATGCCAGGCACTGCGCCCCTGGCACCGTGATGATATTCGTGTGCACTTTGTCTCCAATGTGGATGGCCATGACCTGGATGCCGTCCTGAAACAGGTCCGGCCGGAAACCAGTCTCTTTATCGTCGCCTCAAAAACCTTCACCACGCTGGAAACCATGCTGAACGCCAATACGGCACGCAACTGGTTTTTACAAGGCGCAACCGAGGCCGACCTGCCCAGGCACTTTGTCGCCATTTCGACCAATGCCGAGGCAGTCAGCGCCTTCGGCATCCACACCGACAACATGTTCCCCTTCTGGGACTGGGTCGGCGGACGCTACTCCGTCTGGTCGGCCATCGGGCTGTCTGTTGCGCTGGCCATCGGCTATGACCATTTTGCCGAGTTCCTGGCAGGCGCCTATGCCATGGACGTGCACTTCAAAAATGCCGCCCTGGAAAACAACATGCCCGTCATCCTCGCACTCATCGGCATCTGGAACCGCAATTTCCTGGACTATCCTTCCGTTTCCATTGCGCCCTACCTGCAGGATCTGGCCTACTTTCCCTCGTACCTGCAACAGCTGGAAATGGAAAGCAACGGCAAACGCGTAACAAAGGCAGGCATCCCGGTTAGCTGGCACACCAGCCCCGTGGTCTGGGGCAATGTCGGCACCAATGGCCAGCATGCCTACTTCCAGTTGCTGCACCAGGGTACCGATATCACCCCGATTGATTTCATCGCGGCCCTAAGGCCTTCGCATACCCTGCCCCACCACCATGCAGCACTTTTGGCCAATTGCTTTGCCCAGTCTGAAGCCCTCATGCTGGGCAAGACGGCAGACGAGGTGCGCGCTGATCTTCAGGCACAGAACATGGCGGAAGACGAAATTGAATTCCAGATCCCGCACCGCACCTTCCCGGGCAACCGCCCGAGCAATACCCTCCTGATGAATATCCTGCGCCCCGAATCACTGGGCGCACTCGTTGCCCTTTATGAGCACAAAACCTTCGTGCAGGGCGCCATCTGGGACGTCAACCCCTTTGACCAGTGGGGTGTTGAACTGGGCAAGGTACTGGCAAAAACCATCCAGGAAGAACTGGAAGGCAACGCCACCCACCCGCATGACAGTTCGACAGCAGGGTTAATCAGCCTGGCAAGGGCCGCCCTGAATTAGGGGCAGCCCTTCCAGTCCTTTCCATTCGGGAATAAAAAAGGGCACAGATAACTGTGCCCTTGTTGTTTTGACTGGCAAGCCGTCAGGGTTTAGGGGCAGGCTGTGCCGTACCGGACTGGCCGCCTGTCGTTGCCGCCGGTTTGGCAGCGGATGATGCCGCTGCCGGCTGGGTTGTTGCTGCCCGAGCCGTTGCTGCCGGCTTGGTCGCCGGTGTAGCGGCGGGCGCGGCAGCAGGCGTGGTTCCGGTCGCTGCCGGCATTGTTGCGGCTGCAGCAGGCTTGGCTGGCGTTGAAGAAGCCGCTGGCTGGGTGGCAACTGGCTTCGCGGCTTCTGCCGGAGCCGTTGCGGGTGCGGCAGCCTTGGCATCTGCCGGTTTCGCTGCTGGTGCCGTGCCGGATGGCTGTGCTTCTGCCGGTTTGGCGCCATCGGCCGCCGGGGTATCAGCAGGCTTGGCTGCATCTGCCGGTTGTGCGGCTGCGCCTTCAGCAGGCACTTCTTCCGTATTGAAACGCATCACAGCAGGCTCTTTCCAGGTACCGTTCAAGGCATCTTCTTTCGGGATGTAAATACGCATCACCATGTAGAAGTCACCTTCCGGTGCCGGCAGCCAGTTGGCTGAAAGCGTTCCGACAGGCTGTGCCACTGCCGGTTTCCTGGCAGCATCAGCGGCTGGCTTGGCAGCAGTATCGGCAGCAGCCGGTTTTTTCTCTGCAGCACTGTTTACCGCAGGTTTGGCCGTATCAGCCGCTTTCGGTGCGGCAGCGGTCACTTTTCCGGCATCGGCTGGTGCTGGTGAAGCAATCTTGAGAGGCTTGGCCGCATCAGCTGCGGCAGGTGCCGCGCTGGTTGCTTTGGGCGCTGTATCGGTTTTCGCTGCATCAGCCGCTTTTGGTGCCGTCTCTGCAGCCTTTGGCATTGGCTCGCTGCCCGGTGAATCCTTCTGGATGAAGATGGTGACACTGCCATCGGCCGGGTCGGTTACCATGTTGGAAACCATCGTGCTGTCAACGGTGTAGCGTTTGACCGGGTTATCCACCAGCAGCTGGCCTGGCAGCTCATACATGGTCAGTGACCAGAAAGCATTGGCAGGCGGCAGCTTGTCCTTTTCAAAGCGGATGGTGTAATGGTTGGCGCCATTCAACACCTTGAATTCCGAATCCAGCTTGTAGCTGATGGAAAGGATTTCCTGGGGTGATGCTCCATATGGATCAACCATCGCACCATAGGCACGGTTCAGGTAATTATTCTTCAGGTCTGCCCGGGTGCCATGCATGTCGGCGCCCTTGACCAGATCGCCTTTCACCGCCGCATCCAGATCAGCAATAGCGCCATCAATTCCTGACTGAAGGGCTTTTTTCTCATTTTCCCCCATGCCTTCCATAGAGAAGGATTTGCCGGCACCCACACCGATCTTGTCGAAGCGCTTCATGAGTTCAGCTTCATCTACCTGTGCTTTGGCAAACTGCATCACGAAATTCAGGTAAGAGAAAAATTCAGGCGTAATCACTTTTTCATCACTGTACGCAGGGAAATTCACCGGCGCCACCTCGGCAGGTGCTGCGGCACCGCTGAACTGGGAAAGCGGAACCAGTGCAAAGGCATCCTGGATCTTTGCCACAGTAGGCATATCTTCCGGATTCAGCAGTTGGATACGGACAAGGCCATAGGCAAACTGGGTATCCGACTGGATAACACGGTCAATGCCTTCCGGCTTCTCCCCTTTCCAGTCCGGACCGGCAATGAGGAATTTACCCCCCTTGTTGCCACCGATACGCGTACCGACGTAGTCAAAATTATAGGCATACAGATCGGTAAACTGGACCGAGTAGTAACGGCTGTCTTCCACTGCCGGTACCGTCAGCACAAGCGGCTCACGTCTTAAGTCGAGCCACACGCTGCCATACGGGGTATCGTTGCTGGCCGTTTCCTTCACCTGGTCAGCCGGTGTATCCACACGGGCCGCCATGTAAAGTTCATTAAGCGGTTTTTTGTATTCGGGGCTTTGCGTATCAATGGCGGAAGCATACATTTCCTTGTAATTTTTCACCATCGGGTAGCCGTAGATATAGGCCTCCTTGGCAACAGCGGTTACTTCCGCATCAGGGATATCCTTTTTCTGGTCACATGACACCAGTAACAGGGCTGCCGTTAAGCCGATAAGAAATTTGAGTGCTTTCATGGTCTTGACTTTTATCCGGTAAAAAAAAGTTCAACACGATAACCCTGCCAAAAGAGGCGTCACCCCCTCGGGCAAAATCACTCGAAAAACGGGGAAACACCGGTTTCCGCCATTTTTTTATGTGAACAGAAAAAAACTGCCCAAAAAATGCTTGAGACTGCTACAGAATATTACTTATAAACAACAAAAGCAAAGGCTTTTTTTACAAAAAGTGTATTTACCTCATGCTTACAGGCAGATTTTAAGACATTTATCAGCGGTTTCTGCCATATCCGAACCAGAATTGCTACAATTCAGGTGTAGCACATCCCTCATCTTCATACAAAAAAAGCGACGGGTATTGATCGTTTCGACATGGCAGCGCTTTCGCCAGAAAAAAAGCGGTTATGCCTGTCTGAGTTTCTTACCGGATGAAGGATGCTGAATAACGCTGCCTTCCTGGCACGCTGATTTTGCGAAGGGAAATATATGAATCAACTCGAACAGCTCAGGCAATACACCACCGTCGTGGCCGATACCGGCGATTTTCAGTCCATTCGCAGTTATACCCCGCAGGATTCCACGACCAACCCCTCACTGATCGTCAAGGCTGTCCAGAAAGACACCTATCACTCCCTTCTGGAAAAGGCGGTACGCGACAACAGGGAAAAATCCACGGAAGAAATCATTGACCGCCTGCTGGTGGCTTTCGGCTGCGAAATTCTCAATATCGTGCCGGGCCGGGTATCCACCGAAACCGATGCACGCCTGTCCTTTGATACGGCTGGCAGCATCAGTAAAGGACGCGACCTGATTGCCCTTTACGAAGCCGCCGGTGTCTCCCGCGAACGGGTACTGATCAAGATCGCGTCCACCTGGGAAGGCATTGAAGCCGCCAAGGTACTCGAAAAAGAAGGCATCCGATGCAACATGACCCTGCTCTTTTCCCTATCGCAGGCAATAGCCTGTGCCGATGCGGGTGTCCAGCTCATCTCGCCCTTTGTCGGACGGATTTATGACTGGTACAAAAAATCAACCGGCAATGAATACACCGGTGCAGATGATCCGGGTGTACAGTCTGTCAAACGCATCTATAACTACTACCGCAAATTCGATTACAAGACCGAAGTCATGGGAGCGAGCTTTCGCAATACTTCACAGATCACCGAACTGGCAGGCTGCGATCTGTTGACCATCAGCCCGGAATTGCTTCAGAAACTCTCTGAATCGGACGCCCCGGTAGCCCGCAAGCTCTCCCCTGATACCGCCAGCGCCGATCCGGTCGAAAAAATAACAGTCGACGAAAAAACCTTCCGCTTCATGCTCAATGAAGATGCCATGGGAACCGAAAAACTCTCGGAAGGCATCCGGCTATTCTGCGCCGATACCCTGAAGCTGGAGCAGATGATCGCTGAACTCCGCCAAAAATAACGGCAAGACTTTTCCGTTAGGGCGTGTTAACACTAGACCGCCGTTCGCGAAAAGTCGTTTTGTTTCAAAGGGCAAGGCGCATCGGAAAATCTGGATGCAGGCGGTGTCAACCTACGTCAAATTCAGATTTTTCGAGGCAACACCGCCATGTGGGACATAACGGCTTTGCAGCAGGCTGTTTCGTGTTAACACGCCCTAATAACAGGGTCGGACGTTTCCGGCCCTGTCCTGTTATTGAAAGACCGGATGGATACGCCAGGAATAATGGAACCGCTTACTGCCAGGGCATAACGTGAAACCCGTACACGACAATCCCCTGCTCACCGGCCTCACCCATGCTGAAGCAGAAAGCCGCCTGAAAGCAGAAGGCTTTAACGAGCTGCCTTCGGCCAGGCCGCGTCCGCTTTATGCCATCGCCTGGGATGTGGTTACCGAGCCGATGTTTCTTCTGCTCATGACCTGCGGTATCGTTTACCTTTTGATCGGCAGCAGGCAGGACGCCATCATCCTGTTAGTGTCGGTCTGTGTCATTGTCGGCATGAGTTTTTTCCAGGAGCGAAAAAGCGAACGGACACTGGAAGCCTTGAGAGACCTGACCAGCCCCAGGGCGCTGGTCATGCGTGATGGCGAACATCGCCGGATTGCCGGACGCGACGTTGTCCGGGGTGACCTGATCTATCTGACAGAAGGTGACAGGGTGCCGGCAGACGCCTTTGTGGTGGATGCCCAGAACCTGTCTGCCGATGAGTCGCTGTTGACCGGTGAATCCGTGCCGGTCAGAAAACTGGTGCCGATAGCCGGAACCGAACCGGACTCGCCACCAGTACCCGGTGGGGACGATCATCCCTGGCTCTTTTCCGGCACCCTGATCGTACAGGGAAAAGGCTGGGCCCGCGTGGCTGCCATTGGCGAACACACCGCACTCGGGCATATCGGCAAAGCGCTGGCAACAGAAAAGGATGAGCCCAGCCGGGTGCAGGCAGAAACCCGCCAGGCCGTCAGAACCATTGCGATTGGCAGTGCAATCGTCGTCTCTGTCCTCATTGTCTGGTACGGGCTGACACGGAGCGACTGGCTTAACGGCATACTGGCAGGACTGACACTGGCCATGGGCATCATGCCGGCAGAATTTCCCCTGGTCCTTGTTATTTTTCTCGGGCTTGGCGCCTGGCGCATGTCAAAAAGCCATGTGCTTACCCGCCGCATTCCCGCCATTGAAATGCTGGGTGCCGCAACCGTCCTCTGCGTGGACAAAACAGGCACGCTCACGGAAAACCGCATGCTGGTATCCAGGGTCATGGCGGAAAATGAAATCTACCCCTTTGATACGCCTGAAGCCTTCATCCCGGACAACTATCCGGAAGTTTTCCATGAAGTCCTTGAATTTGCCATGCTCTCATCCCAGCGTGATCCCTTCGATCCGATGGAAAAAGCCATCCAGGAAACGGGAAATACCGTCCTGGCAGGAACAGAGCACATCCACGACAGCTGGATGCTGATTGAAGAATATCCCCTCTCACGTGAGCTCCTTGCCATGTCCCGCGTATGGGGCTCGCCCGACCGGCAGCAGTATGTCATTGCCGCCAAGGGCGCGCCGGAAGCCATTATCGACCTGTGCCACCTGGATGATGACACCGCCAGCGCCATCCGCCGTCAGACGGACTATCTGGCGGCCCAGGGCCTGCGCATCCTGGCCGTGGCCAGGGCCCAGTTCCAGATCACCGACCTGCCGTCAGACCAGCATGATTTCATTTTTGAATACCTGGGCCTCGTTGCCCTGGCCGATCCGTTAAGGCCCACCGTACCGTCAGCTGTCAGGGAATGTCTCAATGCCGGTATCCGGGTGGTCATGATTACGGGAGACTATCCCACCACGGCGCGACGGATTGCTGACGATGCCGGGCTGGATGCCGGCGGGCGCATCATCAACTGCACTGAACTGGAAGACATGCCCTCTCATGAGCGGCAGGAAAACATCCGGCATGCCAATGTGTTTTGCCGCGCAACCCCCGAGCAGAAGCTGCTCTTGGTCAATGCCCTCAAAAATAATGGGGAAATCGTCGCCATGACTGGCGATGGCGTCAATGATGCACCCGCGCTGAAAGCGGCCCATATCGGTATCGCCATGGGCGAAAGAGGAACCGATGTCGCCCGCGAATCTTCCGCACTGGTGCTGTTGGACGATGATTTTTCCTCCATCGTGACAGCGGTACGCCTGGGCCGCCGGATTTTTGACAACATCCGCAAAGCCGTTGTCTTTGTTATTGCGGCACATATCCCGATTGCCGGGATGTCACTTTTTCCTGTCATGCTGGGATGGCCGCTCGTGCTCTTGCCCATTCACATCGTCTTTTTCGAGCTCATGATGGACCCGACCTGTTCCATTGTATTTGAAGGAGAAACAGAAGAACCCGATGTCATGAACCGCCCGCCGCGCCCACCGCGTGAGCGGATTTTTGACCGCCGCATACTCTGGCTTGGCGTCAAACAGGGCGTCGCGCTCTTGACCTGGATACTGGGCGTTTACTGGATCGCCATGTCACTCGGATTCACGACGGACGAAGCCCGCGCCCTGACTTTCACCGCCATGATTACCGGGGATATCTGGCTGATTGCCGCCAATCGCTCCTGGGTCAAACCCGTTCACCTGGCCATACTGCAGCCCAACCGGGCACTGTGGTGGGTGTTAGGCCTGACCGTGGGCGTATTGGGAATTGGACTTTTTGTTCCGGCTGTTCGCGAACTCTTCCATTTTGGCAACGTCAGCCTGGCCCAGGTGATCCTGACCGTGGCAGCAACGGCTGCCGTAACGTCGCTTTTATCCTGCCTGCCCTTTTTCCGCTACCGCCGGACATAAGCCCTGCCTAATACACCGCTGCAGCAAGGGGCGACACATTCCACTCTTGCCAAGCCACAGGCCCCGTGCGCTGCGCCACAGGCTCAGCACTCGCTACAACACCAGGCTATCCCTGCCTTTTCAAGGCAGCTTCGCTGCCATGCCGTCTGCGCAGTGGGGGCATCCTCACACCGCAACGCGGTGTCACTTCTTCAGAAATCCGCGATTGCACCGTAGCCGGAACTGTGAGGAGCGACTGGAGCAGGCAGACGGCTGTCTGAGCGCAGCGAGTTCCGGCTGCCGCCCCTGTCGCGACGAGCAGTTTCGGGTACCCCGAAGGGGCAAGGTGCTGCGGTGCCTTTTTTTGGTTACTTCTTTTGTGGCAAGACAAAAAAGTAACCTGCTGTGGGTCAGCCACCCACCTTATGAAGATAAATAGAGAACTAGTTTGATCGTAGACTCAAATACAAGCGAAGGACAAACGCGCCATGCCGTCGCGTAACTACGGCCTCTCCCCTACCACCCGCATATGCGGACTATGCCGCAACATCGAAAACACCGCCTCAAAAACACGGCTGGAATCGGTCAGCAGATCAAAGCTCTCCGGCATTAACAGCCAGCTGTTCAACAGGCCGTTGAAGGCCACATGCAATGTCAGCCCTGCCAGATCAATATCGATATCTTGGGGAAGCTGCTTTTTCTCCCGGGCATTGGTCAAAACCCGCACCAGCGTGCCACGCGCACGGGTCGTCCAGTCCTGGAAGTATTCGAGAAACTCACTGGCACTGTCCGTATATTCACATTTGTGGAAAAGGATCGTCATGACCTTGCGGTAGTGGTCGTTTTCCAGGATTTCCCGCATCAGGAAAATGGACTTTTCCCGCAAACGTCCCAAAGGATCTTCCGTCTTTTCATCGGCAATCTCCTCGATCATGGCCCTGATCGGCAAGCGAACCCGGTCAATCATGGCATTAAAAAGATCCACCTTGTTACGAAAGTGCCAGTAAATCGCACCGCGGGTAACCCCGGCCGCCTCGGCAATATCATTTAATGTGGTATTGGAAACACCCTTTTCATTGAAAACCCGCTCGGCGGCATCCAACAGCCTGTCCCGCGTTTCCTGTGTTTTTTTTCTGGCAGCGCGCGTCATCTTCTCCCTGTCTTCTTTGGGTGCCTTGAGTTCTGGTTACATAAAAAGCAACATACATACATGATTGTATGTTAAATTACCGCACTCATCCATCCCATTTTGTAAAGCCTACTTTCCACTATCGTTTTTCCCTTAATAACACGGTACACTGTCGAAAAAAATCCTTCTGCCAAAATCCATGAGATCATTTTTCCGATTCACGTTTTTCAGCACCCTCGTTTTTTCTCTTTTTCTGCTCTCCGGATGCAAAGACCAGGCCCAACAGGTGCAACAGGCACCTGAAGCGGCTTATATTGTCATCCAGACAGAACAGGTTGCTGTCATCAACGAATTGTCCGGCCGCCTGGAATCCTTCCGGAATTCCGATGTCAGGGCCCGTGTCGCCGGTGTGCTGGAAAAACGGCTCTTTGAAGAAGGCGCCGATGTCAAACAGGGAGAAAAGCTTTTCATCATCGACCCCCGCAGCTATGAGGCTTCCGTACAGAATGCCAGAGCGGCACTGGCACGAGCCGAAGCCAACTTCATGCAGGCAGACCTCAAATACAAGCGGTATATCCCGCTGGTAGAAATCAGCGCGGTGAGCAAGCAGGAATATGACGATGCCCTGGCAGCCCAGAAACAGGCTGCAGCAGATGTCGCTTCCGCAAAAGCCTCGCTGATCAATGCCAAGCTGGATCTGGAATACGCCACGGTTCTTGCCCCCATTTCCGGGCGGATTGGTCGTTCCATTGTTACGGAAGGCGCGCTGGTCGGCCAGGGTGAGGTGACGCTTTTGGCGGTTATCCAGCAGATTGACCCGATTTACCTCAACCTGACCCAATCCAGCGCCGAACTCCTCCAACTGCAGCAGGCCATGCGAAAAGGCGTTCTGAAAGGCGCTTCCGAAGACGGCCTGAAAGTCACCCTGATCATGGAAGACGGTACCCCATACCTCCATCCGGGCAAACTGCTCTTTTCCGATATCACGGTTGACCCGTCCACCGGCGAAATCTCCATCCGGGCGCTTTTCCCGAATCCGGATGGCATCCTGTTGCCCGGCATGTATGTCCGCGGACAGCTTGAGCAGGCAATCAACGAAAATGCCATTACCGTTCCCAAACAGGCAGTGCAGCGTTCCACGGAAGGCTCAACGGTCTTTGTCATTAACAAGGATAATGTGGCTGAAATCCGGCGGGTTCAGACCGGTGCTTCCTACCAGGAAAAATGGGTCGTACTCGACGGCCTGAACGTGGGCGATAAAGTGATCGTTGAAGGGGTGCAGAAAGTTCGTCCAGGCTCCCCTGTCTCACCGGTTGTATGGACAAAGGAAGTCAAACCGGCTCCAGCAACGGATACCACAGCCGAGGCAGAAAAAGCCGCCACCCAACCGGATAATGCCGAAACCGCAAAAACGGCTCCACCTGATCAGGCAACGGCCTCACCGGCCGGGGCGCCAAAGGAATAGGGAGCATCTGAATGGCAAGGTTCTTTATTGACCGCCCTGTTTTTGCCTGGGTTCTTGCAATCTTTATTATTCTGGGCGGCATCCTGTCCATTCTCACTCTGCCGATTTCCCAATACCCGAACGTGGCACCGCCACAAGTCACTGTCTCGACGAGCTACCCTGGCGCGACAGCAAAAGTGGTCGAAGACAGCGTCACCCAGCTGATTGAAGAAGAGATGAATGGCGCTACCGGCCTCATGTATATGGAGTCGGAAAGCCAGAGTACCGGTGAAGCCAAGATCACGCTTTCCTTTACCAATGAGACCGACGTGGAACTGGCCGCTGTTGATGTCCAGAACCGGATCAAGCGGGTCGAATCCCGCCTGCCCACGCAGGTCATGCAGCAGGGCGTCATTACCAACAAGGCCCGAAGCAACTACCTGGCGGTTATCGCCGTCACGTCCACCGATGGCCGACTCAGCCAGTTTGAACTTGGCGACTTTGTGGCACGCAATGTCATCAATGACATCAAGCGGATTCCCGGTGTCGGTGACGTCACTATTTTTGGTTCTGAAAAAGCCATGCGTGTCTGGCTGGACCCGGTCAAACTCACCGGACTTAACCTGACTCCCGAAGACGTCAGTGCGGCCGTCAAGGCCCAGAATGCGGTAGTAACCTCAGGACAGCTGGCCGGCATGCCCAACACAGGGAAAGAACCTATCTACGCCAACATTACGGTACATGGCCAGTTGCAGACGCCGGAAGAATTTGAAAACATTATTCTTCGCGCCAATCCGGATGGCTCAACCGTCCGTATCAAGGATGTCGGCCGGGTAGAACTCGGTGCCCAGCGATATGAACCCTTTGCCCACCTGGACGGCACACCCATGAGTGGCTTCGGCATCATGCCGACAGCGGATGCCAACAGTATCGCGACCATGTCCGCCATCAGGGCAAAAATGGCCGAACTCTATGAGTATTTCCCTTCGGGTGTGGAATACAGTATCCAGAACGATACTTCCCGTTTCGTTGTCGTCTCCATCAAGGAAGTGGTCAAAACCCTGTTTGAGGGGGTTTTCCTGGTTTTCCTGGTCATGTACCTTTTCCTGCAGAACATCCGCTACACGATCATTCCCACCATTGTCGTCCCCATTGCCCTGTTGGGCACCTTTGCCGTGATGAAGGCCCTGGGATTTTCCATCAACATGCTCACCATGTTCGGCATGGTGCTTTCCATCGGTATCCTCATTGATGACGCGATCGTGGTGGTGGAAAACGTCGAGCGGATCATGTCAGAAGAAGGCCTCTCCCCGCGGGATGCCACTTTCAAGGCAATGGGCCAGATCCAGGGCGCCATTATCGGTATTACCCTCGTTCTCATGGCCGTATTCGTACCAATGGCGTTCTTTGGCGGCGCGGTAGGCAAGATTTACATGCAGTTTTCGCTGTCAATGATCGCTTCCATTGCCTTCTCGGCTTTCCTTGCCCTCTCCCTCACGCCGGCACTTTGTGCCACGATCCTGAAACCGGTTGAGGCGGGACATCACGCCAGCAGCAAGGGATTTTTAGGCTGGTTCAACCGGAAATTCCACAGCACAACACTGACCTACGAGCGCCAGGTTGCCAAGATGTTCGGGCGTGCCGGACGTTATATGGTGATCTATTTTGCCATTTGCGCCTGCTGTGCCTGGATGTACTGGAAACTGCCAACGTCCTTCCTCCCTGACGAAGACCAGGGTTACATCTACGTCAATCTTCAGTTGCCGGGTGGCGCCACCGCCGCCAGGACCGGAGAAGTCTTGAAGGAAATCCAGGATCACTTCTTTACCGAACCCGGCATTGACCATACCGTACTGGTAACGGGCTCTTCCTTCTCCGGAAGAGGGCAGAACGGCGGTCTGGGTTTCGTCACCCTGAAAGACTGGGGAGAAAGAGATTCGGATAACAGCGCCCAGGCCATTGTCCGGCGGGCCTATGCAAAGTTTTCGCAATTCCGTGATGCCGTTGCCTTCCCGATCAATCCGCCGCCGATTCGCGAGCTCGGCACATCCACCGGCTTTGCTTTCCGCCTGCAGGATCGTGCCGGCATGGGCAATGAAGCACTGATCAATGCCCGTGACCAGCTGTTGGTAATGGCCAGGCAAAGCAAGGTATTGAAAAATGTCCGCCCCATGGCCATGGAAAATACCGCCCAGCTCAAGCTCAATATTGACCGGGATAAAGCCAATGCCCTGGGAATAACATTTGCCGATATCAATGCCGCCCTTTCTGTTGCAATGGGTTCGGATTATGTGAATGACTTTGAAAGTTTCGGCCGGCAGCAGCGCGTCATTGTCCAGTTGGATGCCACCAAACGCGGCAAGCCGGAAGATATCAGCAAGATTTTCGCCAAAAACAGGGATGGCACCATGGTACCCTTCTCGGCCTTTTCAAGCAGTGAATGGACCAAAGGGCCAATACAGTTGATCCGTTACAACGGCTATCCGGCGGTAAGGATTGAGGGCGAACCGGCAGAGGGTATGAGCACAGGTGATGCCATGGCGGAAATGGAAAACCTGACTCGTCAGCTCCCGCGCGGTTTTGGTTTTGAGTGGACCGGTCAGTCACTCGAAGAAAAAGTCTCCGGCAACCAGGCGCCCATGCTTTTCGCCCTGTCGCTTTTGGCTGTTTTCCTCTGCCTTGCGGCTTTGTATGAAAGCACGACGATTCCCCTTTCGGTCATACTGGTGGTGCCGCTTGGTGTTATCGGCGCGCTGTCAGGCGTATTGCTGCGCGGCATGCCCAATGACGTCTACTTCAAGGTGGGGTTGATCGCAACTATCGGCCTTTCCGCCAAAAATGCGATTCTGATCGTGGAGTTTGCGAAAGACCTGCAGGCACAGGGTAAAAGCCTGGTACGCTCAATACTGGAAGCCTGCCGTCTTCGCTTTCGCCCGATTATCATGACATCCATGGCGTTTATCCTGGGCGTGGTTCCTCTGGTCGTTGCACGCGGTGCCGGCTCAGGCGCCCAGCAGGCCATTGGCACCGGTGTCATGTGCGGTATGATTACGGCAACCGTGCTGGCGGTTTATCTGGTTCCGATCTTTTTCCTGGTGGTCCGCAGCATCTTTTCGGGCAGCGAACGCCAGCGCAAGATGTACGCCAGCCATCATACACAGGAAGGCTCAAAGGACGTTCGCAAGCAACCCTGGGAGCTGGCGCCGGGTCTGGCTCGGGATATCAGTGAGGCTGAAGAGGATCTGCCCACTAATACAGGCCATCCCGATGAAACTGACAACAACAGGAATGACAAGGAAAACAAAGAATGACAAGGCTCAGAAAATGTGCATTTGCCCTGATGGCTGCCGGTATGTTGACCAGCTGCAGCATGGCGCCGACTTACGAGCGGCCTGAGGCGCCTGTAGAAGGTACCTGGCCGGAACACGCCGCGGTAGCCGAAGGCACGATTCCCGCGCCTGAAATAGGCTGGGCGGAATTTGTCCGGGACCCCCGCCTGCAGGTATTGATCGCAGCGGCCATTGAAAATAACCGCGACCTGCGGGTAGCCACCCTTCGTATCGAAGAAGCCAGGGCGCAATACAACATTCAATGGTCCGAGCGCCTGCCCAATATCAATGCGGAAGGTCAGGCCCAGCGCTCCAAGACACCGGGTTCCATTGCCGGTACACCGGGCTATGCCAACACCGGCAATTATCAGGTCGGGCTCGGGCTGGCCGCCTTTGAGATTGATTTCTTTGGCCGGGTAAAAAGCCTTTCCGACGCCGCGCTCTACCAGTACTTCGCGACGGAAGAAGCCCAGCGCAGTGCACACATCAGCCTGGTATCCGAGGTCTGTAAAACCTATCTGACGGAAAGAGCACTTGCCAAACAGCGTGATCTGGCACAAAAATCCTATAAGGCATACAAAAGCACTTACGAGCTGACGGAAAAACGCTTTGAAGTCGGTGCCTCATCCGCACTGGAACTCCGGCAGTATGAAACCCTCATGCACAATGCCCGCGTATCTGTCGTCACACTCGAACGGCAGCGAGCCCAGATGGAAAATGCGCTGACCGTCCTGATCGGCGGAAAGAAAATCGATAATCTGCCCGCGCAAAAAGACTTTTCCGACAATGAAATCCTCATGGAAATTCCGGCAGGGCTGCCATCTGACCTGCTGGCAAACCGCCCGGATATTCGCCAGTATGAAAACCAGTTGAGATCAGCCAACGCCAACATCGGCGCGGCACGGGCAGCTTTTTTCCCGCGAATCACCCTGACCGCATTTGGCGGTACGGCAAGCAATACCCTCTCCGGACTTTTTGATGCCGGCTCCAGCGCATGGACTTTCACACCGCAGATTCTCCTGCCGATCTTTGATGCCGGCAGAAACATTGCCAACCTTGATCTGGCAGAAGCCCGCAAGAATATCGCCATAACCGAGTATGAAAAAACCATCCAGGTAGCCTTCCGCGAAGTAGCAGATGCCCTGATAGCCAGGGGGCTTTTCAATGAGCAGGTTACTGCGCAGGCCGCCGTGCTGACCGCAGAATCGGAACGCCTCATGCTTTCCCGCGCCCGCTATGACAATGGCATTGCCAGTTCACTCGATGTACTGGATGCGGAAAGACAGCATTTTGCCGCGGAGCAGACACTGGTACAGGCACGTCTTGACCGCCTCATCAACACGGTCGATCTCTATCGCTCTTTAGGCGGAGGACTGCAACAGGCTACCGTGCCGGTCGAACCCCTTGCTGAAGCAAAAGCAATGCCGCCTGCCACTGAAGTGAAACCTGCTGCTGAGGTAGAGCCGCCTGTCGAAGCAAAAGCGGCAGAAGAAACCGTTAAATCTGCTGAAACGCCGTCAGTGCCCGCTGTGGAAAAAAACGGAGAAAACGGCTAGGGAGTGTCGCAGCCAACAAAGAAAAATATCGCGATAATTTGTGCATTCTCATTTTTTCACTCCGAAAAACACGTAGCATGAGTGTGTGTATGCCATATTTGCAACAATTTTCACTTCTTTTATGTATTCAACAGGCAAACAGCATACATTTTTAGGCAAATTCGATGTATCATCTGAATAGTTAAGCACAGCCGCATGATATTAAACAACATTCATACAAGGCTATCCGGCAGGGTCGGTACCAGTCGGCAAGGCGGTGCCTCTTTGAAACGGACAGGGATTTTTCCTGTCCGGCGCGTTTCCTTCTCATTCCGAGGAAATCATGGCAAATAATATTATCAATACCAGCGATGCGTCATTTGAAGCAGACGTGTTAAAATCCGACAAACCTGTTCTGGTTGACTTTTGGGCTGCCTGGTGTGGCCCGTGCAAGATGATTGCGCCGATCCTGGATGAAGTCGCTGCAGAATACGGTGGAAAAATCACGGTAGCCAAAATGGATGTCGACAAGGATCAGCAAATTGCATCCAAATTTGGTGTCAGAGGCATCCCCACCCTGATTCTTTTCAAAAACGGACAACTGGCCGCACAGAAAGTCGGTGCGCTTTCCAAAGGACAATTAAAAGAATTTATCGACAGTAATCTGTAAGAAGCCGGCGGCACACATCGTGCCGCCACTCCCTTGACGGGTTCATCATCTGGCCGTACGGCCTCCCACAGACAACCTTACCTGTTATTCACACCTTGTTTATACACACCAGATCCTGGTGACACGCTTTTTATTAACGACATTATGCATCTATCTGAACTCAAGTCCCTCCATGTTTCCCAACTGGTCGACATGGCCAGCAGCCTCGAAATCGACAATGCCGCCCGTATGCGCAAACAGGAACTCATGTTTGCCATCATGAAAAAACGGGCCAAGGCAGGCGAACAGGTCTATGGAGACGGCGCCCTGGAAGTCCTGCCGGACGGCTTCGGCTTTCTCCGTTCCCCTGACGCCAGTTACATGGCTTCCACCGACGATATTTATATCTCTCCTTCCCAGATCCGCCGCTTTAATCTTCATACCGGGGACTCTATCGAAGGCGAAGTCAGAACCCCAAAAGATGGGGAACGCTACTTTGCCCTGGTGAAAGTGGACAAGGTCAATGGCGCGCCGCCGGAAGCCTCCAAAAACAAGATTCTCTTTGAAAACCTGACACCGCTGCACCCGGATGAACCGCTTCATCTCGAAAGAGAGATGCATGCCAATGAAAATATCACCGGCCGGATCATCGACATGATTGCACCGATCGGCAAAGGCCAGCGCGGCCTGCTGGTGGCTTCTCCCAAATCGGGGAAAACCGTCATGCTGCAGCACCTGGCGCATGCCATCACGGATAACCACCCCGAAGTCATCCTCTTTGTTCTCCTGATTGATGAGCGCCCGGAAGAAGTGACAGAAATGCAGCGTTCGGTTCGCGGCGAAGTGGTCGCATCCACCTTTGACGAACCGGCAACCCGCCATGTCCAGGTAGCGGAAATGGTGCTTGAAAAAGCCAAGCGGTTGGTTGAGATGAAAAAAGATGTGGTGATCCTTTTAGACTCCATCACCCGTTTAGCCCGTGCATACAATACGGTTGCGCCGGCATCAGGCAAGGTACTGACCGGTGGTGTGGATGCCAACGCCCTGCAGCGTCCCAAACGTTTCTTTGGCGCGGCACGCAATATTGAAGAAGGCGGCTCACTGACCATCATCGCCACGGCACTTGTTGAAACCGGCAGCCGCATGGACGATGTGATTTATGAAGAATTCAAGGGCACCGGCAATATGGAGGTTCACCTGGAAAGGCGGCTGGCTGAAAAACGCGTCTACCCTTCCATCAATCTCAACAAATCCGGTACCCGCCGCGAAGAGTTGCTCATCAAGCCGGAAATCCTCCAGAAGATCTGGATTTTAAGAAAGCTGCTCTACGATATGGATGAAATCGAGGCGATGGAGTTCATTCTCGACAAAATGCGTTCCACTAAAACCAACGCAGACTTCTTTGACATGATGCGGCGCGGCGGATAATATTGCCTGAATTACCACTTTTTGGCACACTCACGGCCGGCTAAGCTTTAGCCGGCCGTGATGATATTTTCAGGAATGGAAATACCGTTCCTGAAAACAATCATAAAATTCTTTGTTGCTGAAACGCAACACTTGGCAAAAAAATACGTTATCCTTACCGGATACGTAAAACTGGCAAACCGGAAAAACCATTAATCAGGCCTTGGCCTGCCGCTTTTAAAAGCATATGTCCGTAATCGAGCATCATATTCTGAATAAACTGTCAGCAACCCGCCTGCCCACTATCTCGCAGGTCCTGGTCAAGCTGCTTTCCCTGTGTCAGGATGACCGCGCCAGTATTACCGAACTTGCCAAACTGATCTGGCAGGAGCCCACCATGGCGCAAAAAATACTGAGTGTAGCCAACAGCTCAGCTTACATTCATACCGGCCCCCATGTCAGGCTGGAAACCGGCCTGATCGCCATGGGCACCGACATGGTTCGCATGCTCGTCATCAACGAATCCATTTTCCAGAATTTCCGCGGCCTTTCCCGTAATGTCCGTCTCGATCTTCGCGCCTTCTGGCATCATTCGCTGACAACCGCCATGATTGCCTACAATGCAGCGAAACACATGGGATACGACCATGATGACAATGCCTATCTGGCAGGCCTTATGCATGATATCGGCCGGCTGGCGCTCATGACAGTCGCCCCGGAAAAATATGCCTCGCTTTTTTACCGGCGGGATGACGAAGCCCTGTGCATCCAGGAATCGCACTCACTCGGGCTGACTCACGCCATGGCTGGCGCCTGGCTGGTTCGTTACTGGAAGCTGGATCCCGCCATTGCAGAAAGTATTGAGCTTCATCATGAGCCCTTTGACCGGATCACCGATGCGCCCACCCTGGTACGTGTTGTTCATCTGGCAAACCAGCTCGCCTATTGTGATGAAGAAAACCCCATGATTGAAGCGCTGGCAGCACGCTATGGGCTGGAATTGTCCACCGCACTGGAAATCATGAGTAATGTCCGCGAACACGTCCAGAAATCCGCTGACTATCTTGGCATTGATATTTCCGACATTGAACCGGTTCCGGAAGAGCCGGCAAGCCTGCCCCCGCTGGCAGATCAGGCAGACATGAACCAGGAAATCCTGAGCCTGTTGAATTCCGCAGAATTCGGCCGTTTCTTCATCCGGCAGACATCGCAGACACATCTGCAAAATGCCGCTATTCTCGCAGCCTGCAATATCCTCAAGCTGAACCATGCCCTGCTCTTCTGGCACAGCCCGGCTGAAGACAAATATTCCTGCGTGGCAACGGATACCCCGTCACATAAACTGCTGGGCATCAGCGTGCCGGCACACGACAGCAGCGTCCTGCGCGAAACAGCAACCAACCGCCAACCTGCCTTTATCTCATCGATTGATGAACTGACCATGGCCGCTGAAAAAAATCTGGCCCTTTTGATCGGCGATACCCATTGGGTCATGATTCCCGTTTCGGATGCCAGCCGCTCACTCGGCGTGCTTTTCGGCAGCCTGAGCCACGAACAACTGGATACACTCAAACAGCAGAAGTGGCTGATCAAAAACTTTGTGGAACAATTCATTCTTGCCTGGCATCGCCTGCAGGAAACGAAAAAGCACATTCAGCAGGAAGTCATGCTGGTGGAGGAAAAATACCGGCATCTCTCACGGGCCTCATCCAGAGAAGCGGACAGCCCGGTTGCCATTGTCAGAAACTATCTGCATGTGCTGAACCAGAAACTGGAAAAGCAGGGCTCCCAGCAAAATGCCACAACGGTTTTAAAAGAAGAGATCACCCGTCTTGAACAGATTATCCATGACATGGTTGCGCCATCCGGAGAAACGGCGGTAACCGATCTGGCAACACTGGTTCCCGGGGTCATCCAGCAGTTTCGCGATGCCCATCCTGCCGTCATCATTACCGAACACCGTCCTGATGCCGGGAAAACCAGCCTGGTCCGGGCGCCGGACAATCTGTTAAAGCAAATCCTGGTCAACCTGTTGCGCAATGCTGTCATTGCCATAAAGGATGACGGTGAAATCATCATCACATACGAAGGCCATAAGGAGCGCGACGGCACCCTCTATTACGCCCTGAAAGTGGGTTACAGGGAAAGCGGGATGCCTGTACAGCGGACAAAGGGGCGTCATCCGCTTCAAAACGCTGCGTTAAAAAAACAGCAGGAAGAACAGGATATGGGCATCGTTTACAGTCTCTTAAACCAGATTCATGCATTAATCGGCTCACATTCCGACATAAACGGCACAATATTTGATATCCTGATTCCAGCGTATGCTCCTTTGACCCCAAAAATATAAAACAAGAACAATGACGTCTGAGGCCTCCCCTCCCATCACTGTCTTATCTTCACTGGCGCAAAATAATCTTACGACGCCCCATATTCTTGTTGTAGACAATCAGATCCATGCGCTGAAAGACCTCATTTTCCTCCTGGGTGATTACGATATTCGCCTTTTCAAGGCACAAGATGGAAAAACAGCACTACACACCCTGCGTACGGAAACAATCGACCTGCTCCTGCTTGAGATCAGTCTGCCTGACATGAGTGGCCTTGACGTCATGGACTTTATCAAAAAACAGGGATATGACACTCACACCATCGTCCTGTCAGAGAGCACTGATATCAATGCACCGATTGAAGCCCTTAAAAGAGGAGCTTTCAGTTACCTGCGCAAGCCTTCCTCTACGGAAGAACTGCTTTCTTCGATCAAGAATGTACTGGATGCGCGCGCCCTGGAATCCCGGCACCAGCAAATGGCATGGCAACTGGAATGCTCTGAAAAAATGTATCGTAATCTGGTGGATAATGCACCGGATATTATTTTCACGATCAGCCATGATGGCACAATCACCTACATCAACCAGCGCGTCACCACTATTTTGGGATATCCCCCTAGCGAGTTGATCGGCAAACCCTATTCCACCCTGATCAGCAATGATGACCTGAACCGCGCACAGGCACTTTTCAGCAGTAAATACAAATCCACCCGTCATATCGAGCTGTCCCTGAAATCCGAAGCAGAAAAGGAAAGCTACCCTTTTTCACTGACGATCATGAATATGACATTTAATCCGGCCAATCCGGATTCAATGGAAAAAACCGGCAGTGCCTACATCATCGCACGGGACCTCTCGGAAAAAAAACGGGCAGCAGAAATCATTTCCTATCACAAGAACTACGATCTCCTGACCGGCCTGCCAAACCGCACGCTGCTTACCCAGCAGATTGACACCGAACTGCAGCGCCTGCGTGAAGCCAATGGCGGCATGACGATTCTTTTTGTTGACCTTGACCGTTTCAAGCTCATCAATGACACCATGGGGCATTTGAGCGGCGATCTGCTGCTGCAGCAGGCGGGTATGCGACTCAAAGAACTGGTCAGAACGGGTGACATCGTTTCACGTCTGGGCAGCGATGAATTCCTGATTGCCCTGCCCGGCCTGAAAGATGCGGGCCGTATACAGACCATTGCCACACAATGCCTGGATACCATACAACAACCGTTTTCGCTCGATAATGAGGAAAATGTCCAGATTACGGCAAGCATCGGCATTGCCACATATCCCGAGCACGGTCTCTCAGCGGTAGAATTGATCGCCAATGCGGATATCGCCATGTACCAGGTCAAGATCAAAAGCAAAAATGATTTCTGCTTTTACGAAGACAGCATGATTCGCAGCTCGCATGCCAAAATCAGCCTTGAACAGGAGATGCGGCGCGCCCTGGATCGTAACCAGCTTGAAATGTACTATCAGCCACAGGTGGATATCGCAACAGGCGAAATCATCGGCGCAGAAGCCCTGATGCGCTGGAACCACCCCGAACGGGGACTGCTTTCTGCAGGCGAATTTCTCCCCTATGCAGAAGAAATCGGACTCATTGCGCCTTACACCGACTGGATGCTCGGATCAGTCTGCCGCGACATACTGGCCGCCCGGGTGGCCGGGTGCAAACTGGTTCCTGTTTCTGTCAACATGTCGCCCCAGTACCTGGATCGCGAAGACTGTATTGATAAAATGAAGGACGTCTTTTCACATTACCGGATACAGGATGGCATGATTGGTGTGGAAATCACGGAAAATATCAGTATCCGCAATCCGCATCAGGCCATCGAGCTGCTTGGCCGTTTGAATCATCTGGGTGTGGACATCGCCATTGATGATTTTGGCATTGGTTACTCCTCACTGGCCTATCTGCGAAAATTTCCCATCCAGACCATCAAGATCGACCGTTCTTTTGTGAGCGAGATACACCACGACATGAGCGAATTTCCCGTTATTTTAGCCATTATTTCCATTGCCAAGGGATTAGGCATGAAGCTGATTGCCGAAGGTGTTGAAACGGAAATACAGGCCGCCTACCTGAAAAACTGGGGATGCCATATCATGCAGGGGCACCTTTATCATCGTCCCATGCCTATTCAGAACATTATTTCCATTCTGGCCGGAGAATCCGTCCAGCAATCAGGCTGATCAGACGGCGCTTTTCTTTCCCGTCGGATGTTTTACAATAAGCACATGAAAAACAGGCTGCCGGACTGTCCTTCATCCGACAAACCAGGAGAAAAAAAATGAAAGATCTCAAAGGAACACAAACAGAAGAAAATCTGAAAAGAGCATTCAGCGTGGAATCACAGACCGCCATGCGTTACGAGTATTTTGCCAGCCGTGCGAATATTGAAGGACACAACGATGTCGCCATGCTGTTTTCTTCCAGTGCTGCCGGTGAACGGGGCCATGCCCTGGGCCACCTCGAATTCCTGAGGAAGGATCCGGTATCGGGCAATCCCATGACCCGTACCCGCTTGAATATCCAGTCAGCCATTGCCGGTGAAACAACCGAATATCACGACATGTATCCCCGCATGGCGGAAATCGCCCGTGACGAGGGCTTTGAAGAAATCGCTATCTGGTTTGAAACGCTTGCCAAGGCAGAGCGCTCTCACGCCAACCAGTTCCAGAAAGCCTTGAATACCCTGCTGGATTAAAATAGAAACGCCAGCAGGCACTATTGCACCTGCTGGCGGCATAAGAAGGCCGGGGATTACTCCGGCAGCAGAATCTCGTGGCCCTTGCTGAACTGGTAATCCCTGAAAATATGCTCGGCAGAAGGCAACAGGTACGATCCGTCTTCCAGTCGGCGTGTTGTATCCTTTAAGCGATAAGTATTATGTCCGCACGTCCATACATCATAGTTGCGCATATGGGTGCACAGGCAGACCTTTTCCTTCACTGACAGCTTGTCCTTTTCCGGATGCAGCTTGATTTCACGCTCATACGCATCGATATATTCACATTTGCCATTCTCAAGGATATAGCCGTATATCTCGCAATTCGGACGGATACCCTGACCAACAGCAGGTGTGTTTTTCAGCATGCGCATAGGATATCCCGTGGGTGACTGCATGTTGACCTCAATGTCATCCTCGGCCGCATTCAGATAGGCCTGTTTGGCCGCTTCCGGCAGTCCGCACTCCCGGGAAACGGTAAAACGGGTCGCCACCTGCACGGCAGCAGCGCCGTTTTCAAGAAAACCCACTGCATCTGAACCGGTAAACACCCCGCCTGCCGCGATCAGCGGAATATCCAGATTTTCTTTTTTCAGATAAGCCTGCACCTCAGCCACGATCGTCTTCAAGTCAAACTTGGCCCAATCCATCCCGAAGCCCAGATGACCGCCTGCCAGCGGCCCCTCAACAATCACGTAATCCGGCAGCCGGTTGAGCTTGGCATTACGACGGATAAAAATCTGCAGCGCACGTGCAGAAGAAACAATGATCCCCATCTTGGCATCACGAAAACGCGGATGGTCCTGTATCAGGTGAAATGAACTCTGGTTCAAGCCTGCTGCCAGCGTAATACCGTCAATACCGGCATCAAGCGCGGCTGTCATGCGTGTCTGCATGGTTTCCCGCGGCGCATTCATGGTCAGCTTTTCCATCAGATTGATAAAAAGCAGGCCATGGCCGCGTTTGGCTTCCATTGCACTGGATACATGAAGACGTGTTGCCTCGGCCAGGGCACCCAGGTCGAAATGGACACTGGACTTGTCCATCTTGCCCATGGTTGCCATATTGGCGCGCATCTTGTCCCGGGAAAAATGCTTCCGGAAATAATGGTCAGCCGTAGCCATCATCATGGCATCCGACAAATGACCAATACCGCCCATACGCACCGCTGTCAGCGCCAGTTGCGGTGTGGAAATATCCACCCCCATTCCGCCAATCACGATCGGGACCAGCTCAGTACTGCCCAGGCGCAGGCGAAAATCATCTACACACTTCATCGTATTCCTTGATATACCGGCAAATGTATCTGCCAGCCAGTGATAAAAAACAGGTTATGGTGGCCCTGTCAGGCCATTACTTTATCAGCAGATTCAATCCATCTCCATGAAGGGGAACCGCCTGACTCAACCTGCCAAAATAACGGCACAATTCTTAATGTTATCAGATTATCCGGCTAGTGCCTAAACCCTGTTGACCCGCCGCGTTTTCTTCTCCTGCCAATCAGTGCGACATCAGCACCGGCAGGGGAGATTCACTCAGGATGGTTCGGGTAACCCCCCCAGCAGGAATTGCCGGAAACGGGTATGACCGTAGCCACCCAGTACAAGAAGATCTGTTCCCCGTTCTGCTGCGATTTCCAGTAGCGACTGGCCAATATTTCTGGCCTGCTGCCGCTTGAGAATATGGACATTAACCCCATGACGCGCCAGATATACCGCCAGATCGGTTACCGAACTTTCATCCCGCATATCCGGCTCTGTTTCAACATTGAACATGACCACATCCACTACCTCTGCCCGTCTCAACAGCGGGATCGCATCGGTAACCGCACGGCGCGCCTCCTTGCTGGCATTCCAGGCAACCAGCACCCTGGAGCCAACCGTTTCCTTTTCGTAGCCGTGCGGAATCAGGAGAACCGGCCGACCGGTATGGATAACCACAAACTCGGGAAAATCCGGCTGGACAATGGGGGCGTCGTCATTTAAGTTGGTCTGACCGACCACAACCAGATCACTGTACCTGGCCTGCATGCTGATGCCATAGCCTGCCTCGCCATCCACGACACGGCCTTCATAAGACAAAACGCCCATGCCTTCGACTTCCTGGATAAAATCCTCGACAAACCCTTCTGCACGGTCTGTCAGAAATTTCAGGTGTGAGGCAAGCGCCGGGTCCTTTTCATTGATGCGTGCCTCGCGAAAGGTCAGTGTCGAAATGCCGATCATGGCCGCGCCAATCAGACAAGCGTCTTCGGCCTTTGCCAGATTGGCGGCTATGCGGACGCGATTGGCCGCCCTTTCTTTCCGGTCCAGATGAACAAGTATCGTTTTATATGCCATGGCCACCTCTTATGTCGTCAATCCATCAAACTAAAATTACACTTTGTCCAGCTCGAACGCCTTATGCAGCGCCCTGACAGCCAGTTCGGTATATTTTTCATCAATCAGGATGGAAATCTTGATTTCCGATGTGGAAATCATGAGGATATTGATACCTTCCTGGTACAGCGTTTCAAACATTTTCGATGCCACACCGACATGACTGCGCATACCCACGCCAATGGCAGATACTTTGGATACCCGGTTGTCTCCCACGATATCCTTTGCGTTAATCTCACCCTTGACCTTTGTATTCAACACCGCGATGGCGCGTTCATAATCCGCACGCGGGACGGTGAAGGTAAAGTCCGTGATACCGGCAACTGACTGATTCTGGATAATCATATCCACTTCAATATTAGCATCAGCGATAGCGCCTAAAATCTTGAAGGCAATACCCGGCTTATCAGGCACGCCAATGACCATGATTTTTGCCTCGTCACGGGAAAAGGCAATCCCTGAAATAACCGTCTGTTCCATTTCTGCATCTTCCTCAAAGGTAATCAGTGTGCCGGAGACAGCTTCTTCCTCCAGCGGCATAAGCGGGTCTGTCAGTGATGACAAAACACGGGTGGGCACCTGGTAATTACCGGAAAACTCCACCGAACGTGTCTGCAATACCTTTGAGCCCTGCGACGCCATCTCAAGCATTTCCTCAAAGGTGATTTTCTTAAGCCGTCTGGCTTCTGACACGACACGCGGGTCTGTTGTATACACCCCGTCCACATCGGTATAAATCAGGCATTCATCCGCCTTCATGGCAGCAGCTATGGCAACAGCCGAGGTATCAGAGCCACCCCGTCCCAGCGTCGTGATATCTCCCTTGTCATCGATCCCCTGGAATCCGGCAATAATCACGACTTTGCCTTCATCCAGCGCTGACATTACCCGTTTTGCGTCAATCGACTGGATACGGGCCCTGGTATGGGAAGAATCCGTCAGTACAGGTACCTGCCAGCCGGTAAACGATATTGCTTCCTTGCCCAGTGCCATCAGCGCCATCGACAAAAGGCCAATGGAAACCTGCTCACCGGTTGAAGTAATCATATCCAGTTCGCGCTGGTCCGGCTGCGGCATAATCTCCTGGGCCAGTGCAATCAGCCGGTTGGTCTCTCCTGACATGGCAGAAGGCACAACAATAATGCGTTTGCCGGCATCATGCCACTTGGCAACGCGTTTGGCGACATTTTTGATCCGCTCGGTTGAGCCCATCGATGTGCCGCCATACTTGTGAACAATTAAACCCATATTTTTTTCAGATAATAATGTCAAACATAAACCTGCATGAAACTTTACCCTGCCAGTGCCAAATTAACAAGCAAAATGCCCATCTGCAGGCGCTGTACCGGCCTTTACGCAGGAATCCAGCCAATCCGGATACGATTGTCACCCTGGCTGACACAATCGATTGCGGTGCCGATACCGGCGGCAAAAAGCAAACGCTCACCAGCATACAGCAGGGGCAGCCGCTGCCTTTCCCATGCGGGCACTCCTCTTTCCTGGTAGTGCGCCTTGAGGCTTTTTGTGGGACGGACCTCATTTACTTTGAGCACGGCCTTGCCGGAATATGCGCCAAGCGCCAGTATCTGTTCCCGAAGCCACCTGGCGTCCACGCCTTTTGACACCGGCTCAAAAAGCAGTTCCCCGCCAAATTCCGCCATTTCCAGTCGGGACTCCCCCTGCCAGGTGAATGGCGCACTCCGTTCAGGCAAGGCCAGAGGCCTTTCGGGGTTTGTCTCCTGAAACACAAGATGCTGCCGGTAACGGCGGATAACGGCACCTTCGAGCGCCAGCTTTACCTGGGCATCCTCTCTTGCATCCAGCAATTGCGTCCTGGCTTCTTTCAGCCAAGCCGTGGACGGCATGCGCAACCCGTGCGCATCCAGCCAGAAACGGAAGAGATTATCAAAACGGTCATGCCCCAGCTCTGCCATACGAATGATATCCAGCGCATCGCCATCATGGCAGCGCTCCCAATCCATTTCCGCCAGTTCGTTTAACAGTCGGGAAGCCGACTGCATATGCAGCGCACTGCGTGCCACCCGCTTTTCAAATCCCGGAAAAAATCCGGAAAGCAGCGGCGCGACCTTCTGCCGGATGGCATTTCGGACATATCGCACATCCAGATTCGAGTCATCCTCCACCCAGGCGAGGTGTTTTTCGCTTGCCCAGGCCGCCAGCGCCTGGCGCGATACCGCCAGAAGCGGGCGCAACAGTTGCGGTGCCGCCTCATCGTCTTCACCAGGAATCGTGCCCAGGATTTCCATGCCTGACAATCCTGCCACACCGGCTCCCCGCATCAACTGCATAAGCACTGTCTCCACCTGGTCATCCTCATGATGAGCCGTCAGCAGCACATTAACACCATACTGCCGACACATGGCTGTCAGGGCCGCATAGCGTTCACGGCGCGCAACCGCTTCGACACCTTCGCCTTCCCCCGGATTCAGCGTCACCCGGCAAAAATCAAAGGGAATCGTCAGTTGCTCACACGTATTACGGCAATGGGCAAGCCAGTCATCCGCTTTGACATTCAAGCCATGATGGATATGGAAAGCAAAAAGCCGCATAGGCTTTTTTGCGGCATAAGCCTGGGCCAGATGCAACAGCACACTGGAATCCAGGCCGCCGGAATAGGCAATCGCCATCGCCTCTTCTTTGCTGCCAGGCTGCCCAAAAGCAAAAACGCGTGCCGGAACCGATTCCAGCACGCGTTCAAATTCGAAAACAGGGTGATGTGCTTTCGCCTGATTCACTCCTTACTCCGACGAGGGAACGATATTCTTGAACTCGCCGTAATTCAGCCATTTCTGGTGACGCGCCTCCAGAAGATCCTTGGCAGACACCCCCTTGAACTGGCGAAGTGAATCAGCAAGTGCCCGCTTCAACAGCGCTGCCATCTGCTTTGGATCGCGATGTGCGCCACCGAGGGGCTCATTGATGATCCGGTCAACCAGGCCCATTCCCTTTAAGCGATGTGCTGTCAGGCCAAGCGCTTCAGCCGCCTCATTGGCCCGCTCTGCGGTTTTCCAGAGAATGGAGGCACAGCCTTCCGGCGAAATGACCGAATACACGGAATACTGCAGCATCAGCACCGTATCCGCCACTGCAATCGCCAGTGCGCCACCGGAACCGCCCTCACCGATAATCGTGGTGATAACCGGCACCTTCAGCCTGGCCATTTCAAAGAGATTGCGGCCGATTGCTTCAGACTGGCCGCGTTCCTCCGCATCAATACCCGGGAAAGCCCCTGGCGTATCGACAAAGGTAAAAATCGGCAGGTTGAATTTTTCCGCCATATGCATCAGGCGCAGGGCCTTGCGATACCCCTCCGGACGTGGCATACCAAAATTACGATAACCGCGTTCCTTGGTATCACGGCCCTTCTGGTGGCCCATGACCACACAGCCCTGCCCGTTAAAACGGGCCAGGCCGCCAACGATGGCGGGGTCATCACCAAAGGTACGGTCTCCATGCAACTCATGGAAATCCGTGAAAATCTCGTTGAGATAGTCCAGCGTATAGGGTCTTTGCGGATGACGGGCGATCTGTGATACCTGCCAGGGTGTCAGCTTGCTGTAGATTTCCTTTGTCAGCTGCTGACTTTTTTTCGCCAGCTTGGTGATTTCTTCAGAAATATCAACAGCAGAATCATCCTGCACAAAACGCAGTTCTTCAATCTTTGAGTCCAGTTCAGCAATGGGTTGCTCAAAGCTCAGAAAAGTTGTTTTACCCACTTAATCTCCTTTTACGGGCCAATGCGGCCAGGCCCGCAAGAAAAGCATTTTTCTGTGCCGGGGCATCGTTTCAGGGCGATTCCCACGGCACAGGATTTTTAGACGTCCCGGCATTGTAATGAGTAATTGTCTGCCGGTCAAAACATTCCTTTTGGCAACGGCAAGTGCCTGAACTGTTTAGTATTTTAGTAAACGGCCTAGTATTCTACCGGAACTGCCGTCAGGCTGCGCCACAGGTACCAGGTTGCCACGGTGCACCAGGGGTGCCAGTTTGCGGCCAGTTCGCGCACCTCCATGCGAGTGACCGGCTCACCGGAAAAATAAGTCATGCTGATACCCTTGATCAGGCCGACATCATCCAGCGGCAGGACGTTGGGGCGATGCAGATTGAAAATCAGGAACATCTCCGCAGTCCAGCGGCCAATACCGCGAATCCGGGTCAAATCAGCAATGACTTCTTCATCATTCATGTCCGTCCATTTTTCCGGATACACGGTTTTTTTCCTGAAATGCCCGGCCAGATCCATAACGTATTCCGTCTTGCGTTTTGACAGCCCGCACTTCAGAAAATTCTCGCCGCCTGTTTTGATGACATTGGCAGGCGTGCAGACCGGACAGATTTCCTTGCAACGCAACCAGATGGATTCAGCTGCCTTGACAGATATCTGCTGCCCGATGATGGAACGCGTAAGCGTCTTGAACGGATCACCCCGCTTCATGGGATAGCTCTCACCTGCAGCGACAATGAGCTTTCGCATGATACGGTCGCGCTTTGCCAGTTCCTGTACGGCTTCTTTCCAGTAAGGCGGCATCTGTTCCAGTTCGCCGGACTTTCGCGCCTTGCTCATGCGCGCCGCCACTCGGTCACACCACCCGGTCTGTCTTCCAGCACAATCCCTTCGGAGAGCAGCTCATTTCTGATCCGGTCAGCCTCGGCAAAATTTTTCGCGCCTTTTGCCGCCGTCCTGGCATCAATCAGCGACTGGATGCGTTTTACATCAATATCATCGTCATCGCCCTGAAGGAATTCGCGCGAGTCACGCTGCAGGATGCCAAGCGTCCCTGCCAGTGCCCTCAATTGCCGCGCCAGATCGACTGACCCGGACCGGTTGACTTCATTGGCCAGATCAAACAGCACGGCAACGGCAACCGGTGTATTGAAATCATCATTCATCGCCTGCCGGAAACGGCGTGCATGGTCTTCATTCCAGTTGACGACCGCAGCTTCCACCGGCATGTCTTTCAAGGCCGTATAAAGGCGCATCAGTCCTGCCCTGGCATCATCCAGATGGGTATCCGAATAGTTCAGCGGACTGCGGTAATGCGTGCGGATGATAAAAAAGCGCAACACCTCCGCATCATACTGTTGCAGGACTTCACGAATGGTGAAGAAATTGCCGAGTGACTTGGACATCTTTTCATCATCCACCCGGACAAACCCATTGTGCATCCAGTAATTGACAAATTTATGTCCGGTTGCCCCCTCGGACTGGGCAATCTCGTTTTCATGATGTGGAAACTGCAGGTCGGCGCCCCCGCCATGAATATCAAAGTGCTCGCCCAGGAGCTGGCACGACATGGCAGAACATTCGATATGCCAGCCCGGACGGCCCTGCCCCCATGGGGAATCCCATTTCGCCTCATGCGGCTCATCTGCCTTGGACGCCTTCCACAGGACAAAATCCAGCGGATCACGTTTACCCAGATTCACGTCAACCCGTTCACCCGCGCGCAGATCATCCAGCGAACGATTCGACAGCCTGCCATAATCCTTGAAATCACGAACCGAATAATTGACGTCGCCTTCTTCGGTGCGATAGGCCAGCCCGTTTTTTTCCAGCCTGTCAATGATGGCCAGCATCTGGGGCACATAGTCTGTTGCACGCGGTTCATGGTCCGGCGGCAAAATACCCAGGGCGGCGATATCCTCGTGCATGAAACGGATAAAACGGGTTGTCAGGTCCAGCATGGTTTCCTGATTTTCTGCTGCCCGGACAATAATCTTGTCATCAATATCCGTGATATTGCGCACATACGTCACGTCGTATCCGGCTTCCCTGAGCCAGCGGTAGACAATATCAAACGCCAGCATCATCCGCGCATGACCGATGTGACAGAAATCGTAAACCGTCATGCCGCACACATACATGCGCACCTTGCCGGGTTCGATCGGCTTGAAAACCTCTACATTTCGTGTCAGGGAATTGTAAATCTGTAACTCATTCATGGAAACCATCTCGTGATGTCGCAAAAACGGGGGAAAGATATTCATTTTACTGTGGCACAGGGGTAAAAGGATAGTGCCTGAAAGATTTTATGTTGCACCTTTGCAAAACCCACGGACATCCCGGGCGAATGGCCCTAAAAATCAGACATGACCATCACCAGAATTTGTTAGAATGACACGATTGAAAAAATGAGCGGTCCTGATAACGTTGCTTTCATGATCCTCATCATGCTGGACCCTGTTCCCGGCTGCCCCGACAGATAACCGGCCCGATGTGGACGACTGCCACGGCGGGGCATGCCGTTATGACCCATTCAGATCCATTCTATACAACAAGGAAAAACATCATGGCCGTAATTCTCCACACCAACCATGGCGATATCAAAATCGAGCTTCATGCCGAAAAGGCTCCTAAAACTGTTGAAAATTTCCTGAACTACGTCCGCTCAGGCCATTACGACGGCACGATTTTTCACCGTATCATCAATGACTTCATGATCCAGGGCGGCGGGTTTGAGCCTGGCATGAACCAGAAACCCACCAACGATCCGGTTGAAAATGAAGCCGACAACGGCTTGCAAAACACCCGCTACACCCTTGCCATGGCAAGAACACCTGATCCGCATTCTGCCACGGCGCAGTTTTTCATCAACGTCAATGACAACCACTTCCTCGATTATCCCGGCCAGGATGGCTGGGGCTACGCTGTCTTTGGTGAAGTTGTGGAAGGACAGGACATCGTCGATGCCCTCAAAACAGTGGAAACCGGCCGTAGCGGCATGCATGCTGATGTACCGAAAGCCGATGTCATCATCGAAAAAGCAGAAGAAGTCGAATAAGGAAAATTAAAAATGAACACCGGCGCAGCAGAAAAGTCCGCAAAAAGCCTGGCCCTGTTCGTGTCAGATACCCACCTGACTGAAGCCAGCCCCAGAACAACCAGCGCTTTTCTCGACTTCATGGCCAATGAAGCGACGAAAACAGAAAGGCTCTATATCCTGGGCGATCTCTTTGAATACTGGGCCGGTGACGATGATATTGAGAGTACTTACAACCGTCGTATTCTCAATGCCATCCGGCAGCTGTCCAATGCCGGTGTCGCCGTTTTCTGGGTGCCGGGCAATCGCGACTTTCTTACCGGTGATAAATTCGCGGTGGAAAGCGGTGCCACTTTCCTGCCGGATCTGCACGGCATAGCAATCGGCAACCAGAAAATCGCCGTGGCGCATGGTGATGCCCAGTGCCTGGAAGACCCCGAGTATGTCAAATTTCGCATGATGGTAAGAAACCCGCAATGGCAGCAACAGTTTCTTTCCATGCCACTGGAACAACGCAAACTTACCATCGAGAGCTTCAGAAAAGACGCCAAAAAGGAAAATGAAGCCAAGTCTGACAATGTGTGGGATGTCACGGCATCGGCCATTGACGAGGTCTTCAGTCAGACCGGTGCTGCGGTTTTCGTTCACGGGCATACCCACCAGCCGGGCCTGCATGAATACGGCACATGCAAACGTTACGTTTTGCCCGACTGGGATCTTGACGGCAGCCAAAAGCGTGGCGGGTGGCTTGAACTGACCGTCGAAGGCACCTTTGTGCAGCACACCGTCAGCCAGTAACGTTTCCTTGCTGCATGCTGCTACCGGATGATGGCAAACGGTTTTCCCTTTATCGATTTTTCACAGCCTTCCGAGAAAGTCGCGCATGAGTTGATTGGCACGACTTTTCTGGTCGATGGCGTGGGCGGCATCATCGTCGAGACAGAAGCGTATGACAGGACCGATCCGGCGTCACACAGTTATGCCGGACCAACGCCCCGAAATGAAGTCATGTTCGGCGAGCCGGCCCACATCTATGTGTACCGCTCCTACGGCATCCACTGGTGTGTCAATTTCACCTGCCGTGAGTTTGGTCATGGCGCAGCGGTCCTGATTCGCGCCCTGCTTCCCACCCACGGCATCGATATCATGACAACACGCCGGAAAACCGGCAACGTCCGCCTGCTGTGCGCAGGACCGGGCCGGCTCTGCCAGGCACTGTCCATTACCCGCGATCTCAATGGCATGCCCCTGAATGCCTCCCGCCTTTCCCTTTTGCCTGCGCCACACCCTGTCGAGGTGGTGAGTGGGCCCCGCATCGGTATTTCCAAAGCCGTTGACATCCCCTGGCGCTTCTGCCTGGCCAATTCGCCTTACCTCAGCCGCCCCTTTAGAAAACCAGCATAAGCGCTTTTGGCATATCCTTGCCGCTTCATGGCTTTTCCATTACGCCATACTGCAAAGACTTATAATCACATGTGAGCTGTCGTCTTTATGCAACAGGAGTTAATCCAAATAAATTCAACAAGTTGCAATTAAATAAACATGTAACCCGTTAAAAAAATGGTTTAATGATGCATAAAAAATAATTTTTATGTTATTTTTTAGTCAACAAAACCGTCGCAGGCTTTATACCATACGGTTTTCCTGATTACGGAACCTTGGTCGATTATGTCAGCACTCAAATCAGAAATCCTGAACCGTCTTTCGACAGCACGGCTGCCATCCCTGCCGCATGTGCTGCTAAGACTGATGGCGATGTGCCAGAAAGACAATACGACCATTTCCGATCTTGCCGGCCTGATTGAACAGGACCCGGCCATGACCCACAAAATCCTGCAGGTTGCCAGCAGCCCGGCTTACCGTCACCTGGGCCAGCAAAACAAGCTGGAACAAAGCCTCATCACCCTGGGCACACACCTGGTTCGGATGGTGGTTATTAATGAATCCGTTTTCCAGAATTTCAATAACCTGCCGGCTTTCCAGCATCAGGATTTGCGTTTTTTCTGGCTGCATTCGCTGAAAACCGCCATTATTGCCAGAAAAGCCGCCTGGTACATGGGGCTATCCAATATTGACGAAGCCTATCTTGCGGGGCTCATGCATGATATCGGGCGTTTAGCCCTGCTCGCTGTGGTACCGGACCTGTACCAGGATCTCTTTACGCTTCCTGACACATCCGGGTTATGTGAAAAAGAATACGAGACGCTTGGCATTGACCATGCCGAGGCTGGCGCCGCACTGATCAGGCAATGGGATTTCGGTACGGCCTTTGCGGAAAGCGTCGCGCATCATCACAGCACGCTTGCGCCCCAAGCACTGCCGGATAATCTGGCCCGGCTGATTCACATGTCAAATCGGCTGGCGGAATGTGCACCGGATGACCCGGCTATTGAGACGATTGCACGCCATTACCAGTTTCCGATACCCATCACGATACAAATCGTTGCCGAGACGCACCGGGATGCTGATGAATCAGCTGCCTATCTTGGCCTGGATATCTCTGACCTGGGCACACTCCAGGAAGGAGTCGTACAGCAACCGCCACCTTTCCCTGTTCAGCAACAGATCAACCTGGAACTTTCCAGCCTGATACAGGCATCCGAACTGGGACGCTTTTTTCTTGGTCATAAAACAGAAACCGATCTCCAGGACGCGGCACTCAAAGCCGCTTCGGCACTGTTCTCCTTAAACAGTGCCGTTTTACTCTGGCAGGAGGGTACGCCCGGCCAGTACAAGGTCATCGCCATTAACAAAACGGTTGAACAATTGAAAGGACATCCTGTTGCCGCGGTTTCACCGGGATGGATTGCAGAGTCCTTCACTCACATGCTGCCGGCATTTATCCCGGGGCTGGATGATCTTTCTCTCACACCGGAAAAAAACATGGCCAGGCTGCTGGGCGGAACAAGCTGGCTTTTACTGCCGCTGGCAGGCAATGGAGAGTGCCCTGGCCTGATTTTCGCCAGCGTTTCGCCAACACAGCTTGAGGCACTTCGTGAGGATAAATACCGTCTGATCTATTTTGGCAGGCAGTTTATTTCGGCCTGGAACCATCTTCTTGATGTGAAAAAAACGATCGATAATAAAGTCGCGCTGGCAGAAGAAAAACACCGGCGGATTTCACAGGAGATGGCTCACGAAGTCAATACCCCCCTGGCAGTTATCAGGAATTACCTGTTTGTTCTCAATAAACAGGTTGATGAGCATTCGCAGGAGAAAAAGGTTATTTCGATTCTGAATGAGGAAGTAGTCCGTCTTGGCAAACTGATCAACGAAATGAGTGACCCGGCCTATTCCAAAAAAGCCCAGAGCGGGCGCACGGACATCAAGGCACTTGTTCAGGATGTCATTGCCCTTTTTCATGAAACCCGCTTTATTCCGGACAATCTGCAAATCATCACCCATGCCTCATCCGCCCTGCCGGAAAAAATGCTCGTCCGTTCACCGGAAAACCTGCTGAGACAGGTACTGGTAAACCTGATCAAAAATGCGGTTGAAGCCATGCCGGGCGGCGGCTCAATCATGATTACCCATAAAGGCCTGGTTGAACAGGAAAACACGACATACTACGCGCTTTCCATTCGCGATACAGGACCCGGCATTCCTGAAACCATCCTGAAAAACGGGTTTCAGCCAACAACGATAACAACCATAACAGAAGGAAAGGATCACCAGGGATTGGGACTGCGTACCGTCTACAGCCTGATCAACCAGATCGAGGCACAGATAGACTGTCAGTCAGGTGCGGGGGGCACAGTATTCAACCTGTTGATCCCGGCGCATACAGCAGAAGAAGTGAGACCGTAAAACCTTGTATCATAGGCACTCGCGTGACAAGCACAAAAACCCAGCAATCTCTTTTTCCGGCGAATACCCCTGACGCTGTTTTTTCACCAAGCATCCTGCTGGTGGATGGCAAGCCACAGCACCTTGCCAGTATTCTGGCACTTTTGGAGGAGTACCCATCAGAAACGGCCATAGCCACCTCAGGCCTTGAGGCATTTCGCCTGTTGAGAAAGGGCCATTTTGACCTGATCCTGCTGGATCTGGATCTTCCGGATCTTGAAGGGTATGTCCTGATGGATTTCATCAGTAAACAGGCGTTCAATCCCGACATTATTGTACTTTCGGCAACGACGGAAGCCAATGCCGCCAGCCAGGCATACCGCCGTGGTGCCTATCGTTTTCTGAAAAAACCCTATTCTCCGGAAGAGTTGCTCCAGGATGTCAGAAACGCGCTTTCCAAGCGCTTCCTGGAAGCGGAAAACCGTTCCATATCATTGCAATTGCGTTATTCCGAACAGCTGTATCGCAGCCTGGTAAACCATGTGCCGGATATTGTCTGCACGTTGAATGAAGGCGGCCAGATCACCTTTATCAATGAAAGCGTGACAACGCTTTTGGGATACCTCCCCGATGAACTGTCGCTGCAACATTACTCCAGGCTGGTTCACCCGCCCGATCTTGAGCGGGCGACCGCTGTATTTGATCACCGGACCGAGCCATTTCTGCAGACAGAATTGCGGCTGTGCACGAAAGAGGAAGCGCATCCGGCATCATTTTTACTGACCCTGATGAATCTGCAGTTTTCCATCTCATCCATGCATCAGGTCAAGGGAACCTATCTTATTGCGCGCGACATTTCTGATAATAAGCGTGCTGAGGAGATTATTTCTTTTCATGCCAATTACGACGCGCTCACCAGCCTGCCCAATCGTGCACTGCTGAAAGAAAAACTGGATGCCGAACTGCAGCATGCCAAAAAATACCAGGTAGGACTGACCATTCTCTTTATCGATCTTGACCGCTTCAAGCTGATTAACGACTCGCTGGGCCATGCCAAGGGTGACTTCCTGCTCAAACAGGTTGCCGCACGGTTAAAAGAAATCGCACGCTACAGCGACATCGTTGCGCGTCTTGGCAGCGATGAATTTGTCCTGGCAATGCCGGGATTGTCCGACCCGAAACGGGTCCAGGATATCGCAACCCGCTGCGCAGAGAGCCTGGGGGCACCATTTGAGATAGCGGCAGATAAAGAAAAACTGACCATTACCGCGAGCATCGGCATTGCCATGTATCCTGAAGATGGCACGACAGTGGAAGAACTGATCGGCAATGCTGATATCGCCATGAGCCATGTCAAGACACAGGGCAAAAATGGCATCTTGTTTTACAACCAGACCATGGCGCGCGCGCCTCATATCCTTTCCCATGAACGCGCCTTGCGTCGGGCGCTTGAGCGTAATGAACTGGAGATGTACTACCAGCCGCAGGTGGACCTCGCCAGCGGAAAAATCATTGGCGCTGAAGCGCTCATGCGCTGGAACCACCCTGAGCGGGGACTGTTGGCTGCCGGTGAATTTCTGCCGCTGGCAGAAGAAAACGGGCTGATCATTCCGATGACAGAGTGGATGCTGGAAGCCGTCTGTTACGACATCCACATTGCGAAAACGCTCAAAAAAGAGATTGTGCCCATTTCAATCAACCTGTCGCCACAGTATATCGACCGCTGTGACTGCCCCCGCAAAATACAGGGGGCGTTGAAACGGCACAGCATTTCACCCGGGTTATTCCAGGTGGAAATCACGGAAAACATCTGCATCCGCAATCCTGCCAATGCCATTATCCAATTGAATGAACTGAATGATATCGGTGTGGATATCTCGATTGATGATTTTGGAACCGGTTATTCCTCGCTGGCTTACCTGCATCGTTTCCCGATACAGACGATCAAGGTTGACCGCTCGTTTGTCAGTGAGATCAACGATCCGGATGGCGACTACCCAGTTGTCCTTGCAATTATTTCAATCGCACAGGGCCTCGATATGACCCTCATTGCCGAGGGAGTGGAAACAGAAATACAGGCACAATACCTGCAGAAATGGGGATGCCATATCATGCAGGGGTACCTGTATCACAAGCCTCTGCCCTTAAAACATCTGCTGGAACTGCTCGTCTGATACCCTGTCAGTTTGACGTCGTTTCAATGCACTTCTTCATAAAACTGGTTTTGGCTGCGCCATGCAGATTCTTTTCCGCTGCCTTCACCTCACAGCTTTGTGCTGCCGACTCAGAGTGCGTATCCGTTACGCATTTTTTCACAAAGCTGTTTTTGGCTGCACCATGCAGATTCTTTTCTGCCGCTTTTTCTTCACAGGCTTTCTGCGCTGCATCCCTTTCACATTTTTTCACAAAGCTGGTTTTGGCTGCACCATGCAGGTTTTTTCCGAATGCCTGTTCTTCACAGGTTGCCGCCTGAGCCGCCGTTGTAACAAAAAACCCCGCCATCAGCATGATCAACAATTTTCGCATCTTGCTCTCCCTTGAAAATGAAATTACCGCCTGTTGCTCCTGGTACAACCCCTTCCTGATAAAACAGGGTAAGGAGACTCTGCCACAGACATTACGATACCTCATGCTTTTTCGCCCAAAGACTGAGCTGCATCAAACAAAGCCTTAGTGCAGGGAAAAATCCACCCGGGTGGCATTATCACCTGTCTTTTTCTTGCTGGCCTGGATAAAGACCCGCTCCTGGGGAATCTCCCCTTTATCCAGCAGCCAGGCCTTCACATTCGCTGCCCGCTTGTCTGCCAGCCCCATGAATTCTTCCTCTGTCACCGGATAATTCTGGATCATGAGTTTTTCCATCTCGGCTGCCGGTAACGACTTCTGGAAGCCGATAAAATTGCGCGGCTTCTTGAAGTCGGCGTCACTATAGACTTCCTTGAGCAGTTTGGCATATTCCTTGTCGCTGACCGTTATCTGGCTTAAACGCAGGTTTTCTCCTTTTTCCCCCATTTCTTTTCTCTTTAACTCACGCACCTTCCGGTTGATTGCCTGCCTTGCCAGCCCGGCCTTGTCCGCTTCGGGGTCATAACACCCGGTCACATCCAGCTTTAAGGCCGGGCGCCCTTGCAATGCCTTGACCAGCGTACCCAGTTTTTCCAGCCCCTTGTCGGTGACATCGGATTTGCCCGGGTCAAATTCCAGGAAGGAAAGCTCCTCTCCACCGCCAAAAGCCGCTGCCAGCAAAGAAAATGGCGCGGTAACCGCTTTCTTGATCAGATTGACGATCACCCGGAACACGATGCCGCCAACAGAAAACTCCGGGTCGTTAAGTGAGCCGGATACCGGCAGGCTGATATCAATGACACCATCGCCATCTTTCAACAGATTGACAGCAAACTGTATCGGCAGGCTGATAACAGGCTTGGCTTCGGTTTTCTCGCCAAAGGTCAATTGGTCCAGCACCAGGCGGTTTTCCGCACTGAGCTCCCCGTTTTCCACCTTGTATGTCACATCAAAGGACAGCTTGCCCTTTTCAATCCCGTAGCCCACGTACTTCGTTGAATACGAGCTGAACTGCGCAAGCTCCATGCCTTTCACATGCCCTTCCAGCTCCAGTGAGAAGGCGGGATTGAAGGGGTTCAGGCTACCGGTAACCGTGAGCGGTGCCCGGTTGACCTGCCCTCTCAGGTCGACAATGGCAATGGCATTGCTTGCGCTGGATATACGCGTAATCACACCGCGAACCCTGTCCATGTTGGCGGTATAGTGCGGTTTGATAAAATTGTCGGTAAAACGCACACGGCCGTTTGTCATCTGGAAGCGGTCAATCCGGATGGGCGGCATCGTACCGGCTGTCTTGACAGCAGCGACCGGGCGGGAGACAACTTCATTGATCTCCATATCCACCGTTGTTTCAATTGCCGTTGCGGGTGCTGCGGCTTTTTCTTCCCCGGCAGCCTTTTCCTGCTGTGAAGCATCTGCCGGCGGCGAACCCTGACCGACCTGCGACGCTTCTGCCTGCTGCAGGGCCTGTGAAACAGATGCCACCTGCAGGGGTTTTTCCGCGCCGTCAGCCGGCTGCGCCGAAGAGGGCGCTGATGCAACATCTTCTGTTACCGGTGCCTCGTGATGCTCATCGCTGTCTGTCAGGCTCTTTTTGCCGCCGGCTTCGCTTCGCAGGATATTCTGCAGATTCAGGCGGCCTTCCGAACTCAGTATCAGCCGGGCAAAAAAACTGTCCAGGTCAGCCCGTCGGGCTGTCAGTGAAAAGGGAGAAAGCTGCACATGCAGCTGTTTGAGTGACAGGTCTTTCCAGCGGACAAACTGGTCACCCTTTATCTGGTCGGTTGTCATCAGGTTGGCAACACTCACATCCCCCTTGTATTCCCCCTTGAGCGCGCCGCCTTTTCCGGTGGCAAGTGTCAGGTGTCCCTTGGTCGAAACATCTGCCTGGCGCAAGGTCAGATTCACGTATTCGTCAATATACTGCTGGATGGCAACAATACTGACCTGTTTCAAGTCAACCGCAAGATCGGCAGAAAGCGGGGCGATACCCAGCTTGCCGTTCACCGCAATATGCCCTTTCTTGTCCACGTCAGCCGTGATATCAAGTGTAGAGATCTTGCCCGGCTCTGTGGAAATTTCCTGGATACTGGCGGCAAGTCCCGTAATTTTTGCACCCAGCGGCTTTCTCAGGTTTTTGTTCTGCATGTGAGCCGACCAGTTCGTGATATCGACACTCCCGATATCCACCCTGAAGTCAGACGAACCCGAACCGCTCCCTCCTGGAGAAGCCTGGCGGCGCCCCTGCGCTTTTTCCAGCGCCATTTCCAGTTCAGCGCTGTCAGAGGCAATCCTGCTGATACGGGCGGATTTTTCCCCCATATCCACGCCAACATCATCCACGGTCAGGTTAAAGGCATTTACCGTGAAATTATAGGGTTTGCCTGCCGAATAATCGGTATAGCTCAGCTTGCCCCCCGAAAGGACAAATTGTTTCAACGCCAGCTTCAGCGGCATGGCTTTTTCTTTCACCTCGCCATCGGCTGCCGTTTTTTTCGGCGGGGCATTTGCCGTTTTCGGCGCGAGATCCAGTAAATTGAGATGCCCCTCTGCACTGTTGACGGCATAGACTTCCGGGTGGGCCAGCTCGATATGGGCGATATGGTAGTCGCTGGCAAAAATGGCATTTTTATCGAGCTTGATGGCCAGCTTGCTAAAGCCGAGCATGGGTTTTCTGGCAAGATCTGTCAGCATGAGGGAATCAATCTGCGCCGTTCCGCTGATATCCAGATCAGAAGGCTTGCTGGCATACTGGATAAAATGCAGGTTCAAATCGAAACTCAGATTGCCTTTGACCATATGAAAAGCCGGCTTGTAGGGAAGATACTGCATGTACCCGGGCAACTCGATATTTTTGAGCGCCATGTTGAATATGGTTTCCCGGTCTTCGGCAAAGGGACGGGTCTTTCCGGACAACTCCATTTTTGTGCCATTGACCAGCGCAGAGAGATGCGGCTCAATAAACGTTTCAACCCGTGAAGGGCTGGACGAAATATAGGGAATACGGACCTTGATTTCTTCCACCCGGTGCTGTGCTTTCATGGGGTGGTCATCAAAGATGATTTTTCCGCCATCCACCTGGATATTGTTGACCGAATAAGACAGCGGCTCCTTTTTCTCCTCATCCGGCTTCATCACCATGTCGATGATATCGCTGATGTTGTACTGGTTATGCTGCGTGCGGGAAAGATGGATATAAGGGTTTTCCAGCTCGACTTCCCGGATGATGGGAGAAAAGGTGAAAGCGGAAAAAGTGGAAACATTGACGTACAGCCTGTCAAAGGAAGCAAAAACTTCCTCGCTGTCCCGCTCACTGAGTGTTACCCCCTTCAGGGTAACGGACAGGGAAAACGGGTTGAAACTGATATCTTCGATCGTCAGCTTGCGATGAAGCTGTTCGGCTACCGCCTGCTGGGCTTTGGTCTTGATGAATCCGGGCAGGAAAATATAACCCGACAGGCCACTGACAAACAGAATGAAAAACAGCACCGACACACCGATAATGAGCTTGCGGCGATACCGTAAAAACAGCGACTTCAGTTGGGCAATATCAGGTTTTCGCATTCAGCACTCCAGGTGGTCGGATCGTAACATGTGCTGCAACAGAAACGTTGCCTTGCGCAGGTCTTATGATAGCATGCAGCCACTGCGTTTATTGCTGTATGGCAAAATCCACACGTGCAGCGGTTTCACCGTTCTCTCCGGACTCGCCGGCCTTGCTGGCCAAAAGGAAAATCCGTGAGTCGGCCACCTTGCCTTTTTCAACCAGCCATGCCTTGACGCGCTCTGAGCGCTGGTAAGCCAATGCCAGGAATTCTTCTTCGGTGGCTTCATAGCCATCAAGCATCACTTTTTCCATCTCGGGAACCGACAGCTTTTTCTGCATCCCGATAAAGTTGCGCGGCTTCTTGATATCCTCATCCTTGTATACCCGTTCCAGGAGTTCCGGGTATTCGCTGTCCTGAACCTTCAACTGGTTCATCATGACCGTCTGACCCTTTTCCTGGAGATCCTTGCGCTTGAGCATACGCACCTTGCGGTCAATCGCAGCCCTGGCAAGACCGGCGCGATCCGCTGCCGGATCATAACGCCCGGTGATATCGAGTTTGAGTTCAGGACGCTCGGCAAATGCCTTGGCCAGCGCTTCCAGCTTGGGCATTTCTTTTTCCGGAATCACAAAGCTGCCCGGATCGAATTCCAGCCACGCCAACTCCGCCCCGCCACCAAACTTGATGGAGAGGAAAGCAAATGGCGCCAGGATGACACGCTTTAACGAAGAGAGAAAAACCTTGGCAAGGATGCCGCCAATGGAAAAATTCGGGTCATCCAGCGAACCGCCAATCGGCAGGTTGATGTCGATAACCCCGTTACTGTCTTTCAACAGTGATACGGCCAGTTCAACCGGCAGGCTGGTTACCGGCTCACCCGGTGCTTTTTCACCAAAGGTAAGCTGTTCCAGAATAAGCCGGTTTTGTGCGATCAGGACCCCCTCTTCCAGCTTGTATTCCACATCAAAAGAAAGCTTGCCCTTGTCAATGCCATAACCGATGTACTTTGTCGTGTAGGAGCTGAACTGCGCGAGTTCCATGCCCCGCACCTGGGCTTTGACATCCAGTGTGAGATTTTCCTTCAGCGGGCTGATCGTGCCAGCCACGACCAGTGGCGCCCTGTTGACCTGTCCGCGAATATCCAGCTTGGCCGAGGCATCCGGATCAGAGGAAAGTCCCGTGACCGTGCCCTCCATTTCGGAGATATTGGCGGTGTAATTCGGCTTGATAAAGTTATCCGTAAAGCGCACCCGCCCTTTTTTCAGGGTGAGCTTCTCAACCACAACCATCGGCAAATTGGCATCCGTTCCATCCGCATCGGGCCTGACCGTACCGACCATCACGTTACCCTTGTCCTTGACCGCGCTTTCCCGCTTGCCCCCGGTATCGGCCAGGGCATCAAGTTCGCTGTCCGTTTCTGTCAGGCTCATCTGGCCGCCCGCATCGCTTCGCATGATGTTACGCAGATTCAGGCGCCCATCGGCATTCAGGATCACACGGGCAAAGAAATTATTCAGCTCTGCCTCCTTGATATGGACGGACAGTGGCATGAGTTTTGCCTCCACATCCTTCAGGGCAAGCAGATTCCACCGGATGAAAGAATCCTTGTTGACCTGGTCAACGGTTCGCAGCTTCGCGAGGGAAATATCCCCCCGGTACCCGCCTTCCAGAGCACCGTCCTTGTTTTCTTTCAGCGCCAGGGTACCGGTAAGCGAAAGATTGGCCCGGTTCATGGTCAGGTTGACGTAATCCTCAATATACGGTTGGATGGCAACAATACTCAGATCCTTCATGTCCAGCGCCAGGTTCACATTCAGTGGTGAAAGTCCCACCTTGCCATCCGCGGAAAACTTTCCGGTCTTGTCGACCGTGGCACGCACAGAAAACTGGCTGGATTTTCCCGGTGAGGAAGAGATATCCTGACCGGTAACCGACAGATCCGTAATCGCCCCGCCCAGCGGGTTTTTGAGGTTGATATTGCGTCCCTTGACAGACCAGCCCGTAATCGCCAGCTTGCCAATGCTCATGGTATAGGGGTCTTCTGAGGGCATAACCACGGCTTTGGCCCCTTCAGCCGCTTTTTTCGCCTCCACTTTTTCGTGTTTTTCGAGCTGTCCCATCAGGACGCCCCCCTTGAGGCAATCTCACCGATACTGATATCACGCTTTTTCGTATCGAGCTTCACATTGGCCACAGACAGGTCAACCTTCTGGGCACGCCCTGAAATCGGCAGTCCGGCACGATCTGTCGTATTTTTGTTCTTCATGCGGGCCGACCAGTCGCTGACAGCGACCTTGCCCACACTGATGGAAAATCCGTCTGCCTGCTGTGCTTTTTTCGCCTCGATGATGGAAGCCAACAAAGCCGCACGGGCAGCAGCACGCTTGCCCACACTGGTCGGCTTCTTGTAGGGTTCCAGTTCGACATCGGCATTACCGCCCCTGGAGCTGACACTGGCAACCGAAATGGTCTGGTCTTTCAGGCTGATATCGGTATTATCTACAGTGACACCCAGCTTGGTCAGGGTGGCGGAAAACGGCATTTCAAAAGGATCGTACCGGTTACTGTTTTTCACCTTGCCTGACCAGTTGGCAATATCCACCTTGCCGACCTTGATACTGAATGGCGTGCCCGCTTCTTTTCCACTGCTGCTGGCAACAGGCACCCTGGGCGGATGGTTTTCCATCAGCACATCGAAAGACCCGCCTGTCGAACGGATCTGGCTAACAGCGACAGTCGATTGCTTCATATCAACGCGGGTATTGTCGATATTCAGGCCAAATTTGCTGATACTGGCTGATACCGGCAGCGCGGCAAGATCCCCCTGGTTGTTGTTTTTCAGCTTGCCGGACCAATTCGTGATCCCGAGCTGTCCCACCGTAATATGAAACGCCGATCCGCCAGCCGCTGCGGATGGCGCCTTGTTGCCTGCCGGATGATCATCCAGGGTCACATCCACGCTGCCGCCGGCAGACTGGACACAAGCCACGGTAATCGTTTCGTTTTTCAGGTCGACTTCCGTATTTTCCACAGTCACGCCCAGGCGGCTGACCACTGCCGAAAACGGCAATGCCGCCGCGTCACGCGCACTGGTGTTTTTCACCTTGCCGGACCAGTTGGCAATGCCCAGCTTGCCCACCTGCACCGTGAAGGGTGATGTGCTGCCAGCTTTTTTCCCGTCGTTTTTGGAGACCGCCACAGAAGTCGTGCTGTGCATTGCCACATCAAAGCTGCCACCGGAAGACTGTATCTGCCCGACTTTGACTGCGCGGGTATTCAGATCCACCTCGGCATCTGTTATGGTCAGCCCGAATTTATTGACGGTGGCAGAAACCGGCAATGCCGCAAAATCCGCCGTATTACTGTTTTTCAGTTTGGCAGACCAGTTGGCAATCTCCAGTTTGGCCAGGCGCAGGGTATAGCCCTCATCTTCCTTGTCGTTGCCTGTTGATTTGTCTTCATCGACTTTTTCGCCGCCCGGCTTGCCGCGCTCTCGGGAAAAAGCGATATCCATTGCCGTTGAGGGTGAGGATACCCTGCCGACAGTGATTTCGCGCTTTGCCGAATCCAGGAGCACATCATTGACGGTCAGATCGAAACTGCTGGCTGACGCATCCATCGGCATGAGGTCTGACTGGTCGGTATAGCGCAGCCGCGCTTTTTTGATGAGCAGCTCCTTAAGCGCAATGGTCATTCCCTTCGGCTCGGCCTCTTCAACCGATGCCTTCACCACCTTGCCCTCTTCTCCCGGCTTCATGGCGGCATTGCGCACCCCGGCCTGGGGCGGCGTTTCCTCATCCTCAACCGGCGCCACCACCTTGTCGGCATGGGCCAGCAGGTTGGCAAAATTCAGCACACCGTTTTTGTCGCTGATCGCATGGATTTCCGGCTTGACGATTTCCAGCCTGTTGATACGGTATTCGCCCTTGACCGGTGAATTCTGTCCCAGGTGCAAATCCAGCTTTTCCAGGTCAAAAAGCGGCTTGCCCTGCTGGGTCATGTGAACCGAGCGCACAGTCACCTGCCCGCCGATATCCATACTGGTGGCCCCATCTTTCGGGCGGTGGATATAAAACGACAGATTCAGATCCAGCCAGCCTTCATTGAACTTGTAGGCCGGATGGAAAGGCACATAATTGAAGATGCGCGTCAGATCAATATTGTCCATGTTGAGCTTGAGAATACGATCCCGGCTGTCTTCAGACGGTTTTTCCCGGATGATTTCCAGTTTCTTGCCATTGATCATGGCATGAAATTCCGGTTCGACATGGCGTGCAATGCCACGTACCGGTCCCCTGTACAGATAGGGTAAACCCACATTGAAATCACTGATAAGAGTCTTTGTACCCTTTTCCCGGTTTTCCAGCTCGATTCGGGCATCAATGATCTGGAAATTGTAAATGCCGAATTTGCGCTTGCGGATGGCGGCACGTCTCTCCTCGGCATTTTGCGGCCGTTTATCCGGCTCGGCCTGCACAGCCTCTTCCTTGCTTTCCTCGCCCTCGGTTTTTTTGAAAAGTGCCAGGATATCGTCGAAATTGCGTTCCTTTTCCGACAGACGGACAATACGGGCAAAGGGATTGACCAGCCTGAATTCGGTAACAACCGGCGTCATTTTCAGCACAGACCATCCGGACACCTCGACATACAACTGATCAAACCCGACAAAACGTTCTTCGCTGTTGGGCTCGGACAGGCTGAACCCTTCCACATTCAGCGTGAAGGCAAAGGGATTGAAATCCAGCTTGTTGATGACAAGCTGGCGATGCAGCTTTTCTGTGGCGATGCCTTGCGCCTTTGACTTGATATAGGACGGCAGCACCCAAAAGCCAAGGGCCGCATAAAGCAGTGGCAAAGCGATGAGAAAACACCCGATACCAATGCCGATCCGCCGGGAAATGCGGATGCGGGCGGCACGGGAGGCTGCTTTTTTCAGCGCATCTGTTGAAACCGCTTTTTTCAGCCTTTCGATCATTTATGGGCACCTGTCCTGGCTCGTGTTCAGTTCGTTTAAGGATAAACCGTTTCCCATATAATTTCACGCCGTTTCCCCAACAACGATACATATTCTTACAAAAACCCGCCTGCGTGGCGCCCGGCCCGTTTTCTGCTTGTTATTGCGCAACCCGGTCCATTTCGTGTTTGTTTCTGCGCAAAACCGCGCAAACAGCGACTGTATCTAATGAAAGCGTATTCGACAGGACATTTGATAAACCTCTGAACAGCCCCTGTTATTCTGCGGTTCAATACCCAATACAATCGCAACCCGGTGGTGCGATTTTATTGCAACCGTTAAAAGAGGATTCGCATGCACACCATTTATGCTGCCATTCACCATCTTTTCACTGTCTCACCCGAGCTTGCCCTTTTTCTTTCACTGTGTCTTGGCTATCTTGTCGGCAAGATCAATTTCGGCAAATTCCAGTTGGGCGGCGTGGCAGGCTCCCTGCTCATGGCTGTTTTAGTCAGCCAGTTCGGCGTGCACATCAATGATGTGGTCAAAAACATCCTCTTTGCCCTGTTTATTTTCGCCGTGGGCTATACCAGCGGCCCCATGTTTTTCCGCTCACTGGGCAGGCAAAGTATCCGCGAAATCATTCTTTCAGGGGTTCTTGCCCTCACCGGTCTTGCAACCGTCGTCATCCTGGCGCATGTCTTTTCACTGGACAAGGGAACCGCAGCGGGTATCGCTGCAGGCGGGCTGACCCAGTCTGCCATCATGGGCACCGCCGAATCCGCCATCAACAGCATGAATCTGGGGCCTGAGGTCACCTCGCAAATGGTGGCCAATATCTCGGTTGGTTACGGCGTCACCTATATTTTCGGCTCTTTCGGCACCATCCTCATCTGTGTCAACCTGCTGGAAAAATTCATGGGCAGGACGATTCGTGACGATGCCATGAAGGCTGAAGCTGCCCAGCACAGCACCGGCATCATCCTGGGTGAAGGTGAGCAGCTTGCCGCACCGGAATTCATCGGACGCGTCTTTTTAGCCGGTACCGCTGCGGGAAAGACCGTCAGCGAATTTGAACAGTCATTCGGCGCCTACCCGATCACCATTGAGCGCATCCGGCGCAACAATGCGTCACTCGGTGTCTCCCCGCAGACCGTACTGGAAGCAAATGACAAAATTCTTGTCATCGGCCAGCGTTCCGCCCTTTTGGCCACAAGGGAAATGCTCGGCAGCGAACAAGCCGCAGACAGGGACATGCAATTGCCCATCCTGACGCGTGAAATCGTGCTGACCAGTACCAAATACAACGACAAGACATTACGTGAAATCCGGGACATGACGTCCCCCGATATGCGGCACGGCATCTATATCCTCTCCATTTCCCGCGGTGGCAATATTATTCCCGTGGCACTGGATACCCAGGTTGAAAATGGTGACATCTTCCGTTTTTACGGCGCAGAACAGGATATTCGCCGTGTGGCGGCAGAACTCGGCTACGCCATCATCCCGAGCGAAAAAACCGATATGGTCTTCATGAGCCTGGGCGTCGTTGTCGGCCTCCTGATCGGGCTGGTGGTCCTGCACATCGACAGCATTCCCATCACGCTCGGCAGTGGCGGCGGTGCGCTGCTATCCGGCCTCATCTTCGGCTGGTGGCGCAGCCGGCACATGAATATGGGCTCGCTTCCGGGTGCCGCTTCACAGTTGCTGAAAGATCTGGGACTTGCCGGATTTGTTGCCGTGGTCGGACTGAATTACGGCATGCAGGCCGTTGATACCGTCAAGGCGCACGGGGTCTCCATTTTCCTGATCGGCGTGCTCGTCACCATTATCCCGCTTATCATCACCATGGTCTTTGGGCGCTACGTCCTCAAGTACGACAACGTGGCGATCTTTGCCGGGGCCTTGAGCGGCTCGCGCAGCGCCAACCCGGCATTTGGCGAAATCCTGGACAAGGCGGAAAACTCGGTCCCGACAACGCCCTTTGCCATCACCTATGCGCTGGCAAATGTCTTTCTCACGCTACTCGGCCCGCTTGTTGTGGCATTTACCTGAATACACTTTCTCACTGAAAGGAACCAACCATGAGCACGCCCAACCTGAAGGAACTGGCATCCTTAAGCCCCTTTGAACTCAAGAATTTCCTCATTGATACCGCCTCGCAGAACAAGGCCCAGCTGCTTTTGAATGCCGGGCGGGGCAATCCCAATTTCCTGGCAACCGAGCCGCGCCACGGCTTCTTCCAGATGGGGCTTTTTGCCATGCAGGAGTCCGAGCGCAGCTTTTCCTACCTGCCGGAAGGCGTAGGCGGTTTTCCCGAAAAAACCGGTCTGGAGGGGCGATTTGACATCTTCACCAACGAATACCGAAATGTCCAGGGCGTTCCCTTTATCCGCAAAGCCGTTTCCTACGTGCGGGATCACCTTGGCATTCCCGCTGGTGAGTTCATCTATGAAATGTGTGAAGGCATCCTCGGCTGCATGTACCCGGTACCGGACCGCATGCTCACGCTCTCGGAAAAAATCGTCGGCGAATACATCCGCAAGGAAATGATCGGTAATACTCCCTTTACCGGCAAATTCGACATGTTTGCCGTTGAGGGCGGCACGGCAGCCATGACCTATCTTTTCGAGTCGATGAAGGAAAACCATCTGTTAAAAGAAGGCGACACCATCGCGCTGGGCATGCCCATTTTCACGCCTTACATCGAAATCCCCGAACTCAACGACTACCAGCTCGTTGAAATCGGCATCAATGCCGAGCCCGAAAACCAGTGGCAATACAGCAAAAAAGAACTCGACAAGCTGCTTGACCCGAAAATCAAGGCCTTCTTCCTGGTCAACCCGAGCAATCCGCCTTCGGTCAGGATTTCGGATGAAGACCTGCAGTACCTCACTGAAATCGTCAAGAAACGCCCGGATCTCATCATCCTCACGGACGATGTTTATGGCACTTTTGCCGACAACTTTACCTCGCTTTTCGCCACCTGCCCGCAAAATACCATTCTCGTTTACTCCTTTTCCAAGTATTTTGGCGCAACCGGCTGGCGCCTCGGCGTGATTGCCGTCCACGAAAACAACATCTTCGACAAGGCCATTGCCAAATTGCCGGAAAAAACAAAAAAAGCACTGGATGAGCGTTACCAATCCATCACCACCGATCCGCGCCACCTGAAATTCATCGACCGCCTCGTGGCGGACAGCCGTACCGTGGCGCTGAACCATACCGCAGGCCTTGCCACCCCGGCGCAGGTGCAGATGGTGATGTTTTCACTCTTTGCCCTGATGGATGAAAATGACGAATACAAGAAGGCCATGAAACGCCTGATCCGCCGCCGCCTGGATGCGCTCTACCGTGACCAGGAAATCCGGCCGGAACACGACGAGAACGAAGTCGCCTATTACCATCTGCTGGATCTGGAAACCCAGGGGGTACAGCTTTATGGCCCGGATTTTGTCAAATGGCTGCTGAAAAAACTCGAGCCCAATGAATTCCTGTTTGAACTGGCGGAAAAATCCGGTGTCGTGCTTTTGCCGGGTTCCGGCTTTGGCACCAGCCACCCGTCCGCACGCGTTTCGCTGGCCAACCTGACAGAAGTTGAATACACCCGTATCGGCCAGGCCGTGCGTACCCTGCTGGACAAATACTACGATCAGTACAAACGGGGCGGTGGCAAATCAAAAGCTGCAAACGGTTCGGCAAAATCCCGGACAGTCGCCAACGTAAAAAAAATCGCGAAGTCGGCCAAAAAAGTGCTTTCTTCTTCGGCACGCAATAAAACCGCCGGGAAAAAATAAACTTTTCCCGGCCGGCAAAAAAGCCGTACTGCGTAGTGCGCCGTACGGCTTTTTTCTGTTCACGCAATAAGGGCTTATTCCACCAGCTTGCCGAGCTGCTCTGCATCCACCTTCTGGTTTTCCGGCACTTTTTCAAAATCGATACCGGCATTTTCCAGCGCCTGCTTGATGTTTTGGAGCTGGGTATCCTGGGTGGCGGCATTGTTGATCAGCCCGCGCAAGGCCTTGAAAAGCGGATCGTCGCCATTGACTGTGATACCGTAGGATGAGAAGAGCCGGGTCGCCGCATCGTCTCCCTGGTCCCTGTCCGATGGCAGGATAATCCGGGCCGGATTGCCAACGGCTGTCGCCCCGGCAGGCACTTCCCGCACCACCACGGCATTGGAGCCGACTTTTGCATTTTCCCCCACGGTGAAGTTGCCCAGCAGCTGCGCACCCGCACCGACAATCACGCCCCGCCCAAGTGTCGGATGCCGCTTGCGTCCTTCCGCCAGCGTGGTGCCGCCAAGCGTCACGCCCTGGTAGATCGTGCAGTCATCCCCGATCTCTGCCGTTTCCCCGATCACAACACCAAAGCCGTGGTCGATGAATACCCGGCGGCCAATGATGGCGCCCGGATGGATTTCAATACCGGTCATGATCCGCGACAGGTAGGCAAGAAAGCGGCCCAGCCAGCGAAGCCGGTGGCGCCACAGCCAGTGCGAAATCCGGTGCAGCAAAATGGCATGAAGCCCCGGATAACACGTCAGCACCTCCCACGTATTCCGGGCGGCCGGATCGCGTTCAAGGATGCTGGCTATGTCTTCACGAAGTTTCCGAAACATGGGGCTGTCAAAAAAAGAAGGTTAAGCAGGCAGATAATAGCCTGTTTGGGCTTCCCTGCAAAATCCGGGTCCGCCGGACAGGCTACTTTGCCGCAACAAGGCGCTGGCGTCTCGCTTCATACAGACAGACGCCTGATGCCACCGAGACATTGAGGCTTTCCACCTGCCCGAACATGGGAATGCCGATCAATTCATCACAGGTTTCGCGGGTCAGGCGGCGCATGCCGTCACCCTCGGAACCCATCACCAGTGCCACACCCCGGGTAAAGTCCGTCTCGTACAGCGATTTTTCGGCGCTGTCTGCCGTGCCGACCACCCATATATCGCGTTCTTTGAGCTCGCGCAGTGAGCGCGCCAGATTGGTCACGGTGATATAGGGTACAGTCTCTGCCGCACCACTGGCCACCTTTGCCACCGTGGCATTCAGGCCGACCGACTTGTCGCGCGGCACGATGACTGCATGGGCCCCCACACTGTCAGCCACCCGCAGGCAGGCCCCCAGGTTGTGCGGATCGGTAATACCATCCAGCACCAGCAAAAGCGGCGGCCCTTCAATGGCGTCGAGCAGTTCATCCAGATTTCTCGCCAGTGACAGGGCCTGTGCCCGTGCCACGACGCCCTGGTGCCGGTGTGTGCCAACCATGCTGGAAAGCCGTTTATCGTCCGCCTGTATCAGCCTGACGCCTGCGTCCTTTGCCAGACGCAGCAGGTCCTGCATGCGGCGGTCAGCACGTTCGGTGTCGTAGTAAATCTCATCAACGGAAGACGCCTCATGCCGGAGGCGGGCAGTCACCGCGTGAAAGCCAAAAATCATACTTTTTTTCATCGACGTTTCCGTTTCCGTGTTTCGGCCCGTTTTGCTCCGGATTTTGGTTTCCCGGAGAAGGAAGGGACACTGTCATTATTACTGCGGGTTGTATTGCTCTTGCGTTTGGCCGCTGCCACGCCTGGCGGCAGGTTGCCTTTTTCTGACACACGGGCAATGCCGCGCTTTTTGAAGCGGTCAAACAGCACCGGTGGGGGTGCCGAAGCAGTGCCCTGCCCCTGCCCCTGCGCTGCGCCTTCTTTTCCACCTTTGAACGGGCCACTGATGATGACCAGATCAATCTGGCGGCTGTCGAGATCCACCCGGCTGACCTGTACGGTCACGCGGTCAGTCAGTTGGTAACGCACCCCGCTGCGCTCTCCGCGCAACTCATGGCGTACCTCGTCAAAATGGTAATAATCCGAACCCAGGTCGGTGATATGCACCAGGCCTTCAATAAACAGATCATCAAGCTGCACGAAAATACCGAAGGAAGTCACACCCGACACCGTGCCGGTGAAGTGCTCGCCCAGCTTGTCCTTGATGAAGTAGCACTTGAGCCAGGCTTCCACATCGCGCGATGCCTCATCGGCCCGGCGTTCGTTGGCCGAGCAGTGCAGGCCCAGCGCATGCCAGATCGAATCTTCCGCCGTGCCGGTGGCCCTGCCTTCCAGTTTGTCCTTGTTCATCTGACGGCGCATGGCGTTGGACACATTCTTGTTCAAGAGGCGTCGGTCAATACCGGTGGGCTCATAGCGTTTGCCCTGCAAAATCGCCTTGATGGCGCGATGCACCAGCAGATCGGGATAACGCCTGATCGGGCTGGTAAAGTGGGTATACGCCTTGTAGGCAAGGCCAAAGTGACCGACATTATCCGGGCTGTATATCGCCTGCTGCATGGAACGCAGCAGCATCGTCTGTAACAGCGGCGCATCCGGGCGCGGCATCACCTGCTTGATCAGCACGGCATAATCCGACGGCTGCGGTGAATTGCCGCCACCCAGCCTCAGTCCCAGCGGCCCTAAAAAGGCGCGAATCTGGTCCAGCTTTTCCTCACCCGGTGCAGCATGGATACGGTAGGTACCGGGATGATGGTGCCGGATCAGCAAGTCAGCCGCACAGACGTTGGCCGCCAGCATGCACTCCTCAATCAGCTTGTGGGCATCATTTCGCACACGCGGCAGGATTTTTTCAATCTTGCCTTCCGGGTTACTGACGATATACGTTTCCACCGTCTCGAAATCAATCGCCCCCCGCTTTTCACGCGCCTCAAAAAGGACACGATACACAGAAAACAGGTTGCGGATGTGCGGCACCACATTGGCATGGATGGCCGCTTCAGGCCCGCGGGGGCTTTCCAGGATTGAGGCGACAGCGGTATAGGTCATGCGGGCGGCAGATTTTATCACCGCAGGATAAAACTGGTAAAAATCCGGCTTGCCCTCCGCGCTCACGACCATATCGCACACCAGCGCCAAGCGATCCACATCCGGGTTCAGCGAGCACAGGCCATTGGAAAGTTTTTCCGGCAACATGGGAATGACACGACGGGGGAAGTAGACCGAGGTGGAACGCAACAGCGCATCCTTGTCGATCGGGTCATTGGGCTTCACATAATGGCTGACATCGGCAATCGCCACCAGGAGGCGATAACCTGTCGTCTTGCCCATTTCCACCGGCTCGCAATACACCGCATCGTCAAAGTCGCGGGCATCTTCCCCGTCAATCGTCACAAAAGGCACATCACGCAAATCGACACGATCCGTCAGGTCAGCCGGCTGCACCGTATCGGGCAGGCTGTTGGCCCGATCCATCGCTTCCTTGGAAAAGATATGCGGCAGACCGAATTTGCGAACAGCTATCTCGATCTCGATACCCGGATCATCCATATCACCCAGCACTTCAACAATCTGCCCCAGCGGCTGGGCATAACGTGATGGCTGCGTGAGCAGCTTGGCATTCACAAACTGTCCGGCCTGCGCATTTTTCGGCGGTTTTTCGACGATGATGTCATGCGCGATGCGGCGGTCTTCCGGCGCGATCAGCCAGGTGCCGTTTTCATGCAGGAGACGCCCGACCACATGGGTATGCGCACGGGTAAGCACCTCGACAATCGTGCCCTCAAAACGCCCACGGCGATCACTGGCAATCACGCGCACCTGCACGCGGTCGCCATTCATGACCTTCTGCATTTCCTTTTCAGACAGGTAAATATCGTCCCCGCCCTCGTCCGGCAGCAGAAAGCCATAGCCATCCCGGTGGCTTGAGACCTGCCCGACAATAAAGCGTGTGGAATTTCTGATGCTATAACCACCTGCCTCGGTGAAATTCAGTTGTCCGTCACGCTGCATCGCCTCCAGGCGGCGCGTGAGGCCTTCTATTTCGCCGCGCTTCACATGGAGCGTCTTGGCGATGGTTTTCGCGCTCTGGCTGCCTGTGGCATTCCTGAGTGCATCAAGGATTTCTTCCCGGCTGGGAATAGGATAAGGATATCGGCTCAAATTAATCCGTCTTTACTGATAAATATTCGATAAAAATACTGCTTTAGGCTTATTGGCAGCATACCCGAAAAGCGCTGTTTCACTTGCGGAAAGCACAATATTCGCGCTTTTCACATTGAAACGCAAGGAGATTGACTTCGGATAAAATCATGCTAAAATGATTGGCTTCTGTCGGATCAGTATGACACAAAATCGTACTCGTGTCCGACAACCACTCTCTTTATGAGATATTGCCCACGTGGCGGAATTGGTAGACGCGCACGGTTCAGGTCCGTGTGTTGAGAGACGTGGGGGTTCAAATCCCTCCGTGGGCACCAAGCCAAAGTAACAATCAAATCAATCGATTACGCAACAAAAATCCCGTTGAAAAACGGGATTTTTGCATTTTCTTTTTAGGGAACACGTTTACCCTGTTCTCAAGAATTTCTGAGCAGATAAATCTCTCTTTGCTCGCTGTAAAAGACGCCTTGTTTTTACTTTTAAAGATAAGCCTATTCATTCATTAAAGGAAACAATAATGTGCAAAATAGTGTCTCTATACAATAACAAGGGCGGGGTTTCCAAAACAACAACGACCTTTAATCTTGCGGTGCTTTTATCACAGCAAAACAAGAAGGTTCTGCTAGTTGATTGCGATCCCCAATGCAATATGACCGAAATGTTTTTTGCTATCAACGAAGAGTTGAGTGACCCTGATCAGGCATTGCCCGGGACATCCATTTACGACGCCATGCTCCCAAGATTTCAAGGGAAACAGGCGGAAATAGATGCCAATAACGTCACATTGTCTGAACATCAAAAATATAAGGGCTTATTTTTGCTCCGTGGTGATCTGAAATTTTCACGGGCAGAAACGTATTTCGGTACCGCATGGAATCAGGCTGTCACAGACAATATTCATGAAAAAAACACCTATGTCGCCTTTAGCAGGTTACTGCGTGCGTTAGGGCGTATACATGATTTTGCTTTCACCATCTGCGATGTGGGGCCAAGCTCTGGCGCCATCACCCGTACCGTCATATTAAGCTGTGACGAACTGATTGTCCCCCTTGTCCCTGATCGCTTTTGTTATCAGGCGGTTCAGCTTTTGGGCCAGGTCATTCATGAATGGATTGAAAGACACCAGGTCATAGCCAGCACTTTATCTCCTTTTGGCATTGAACCCTTCAGGGGTAAACCGAGACTTGCTGGAACCGTTCTGCAAAATTTTAAAGTGCATGGCGGATCAAAAGTCAAAGAATCCTACACAAAATGGCAGGATAAAATCCTGGAGGAAATCAAGACCTCCCTGGTGGGGCAAAAGGGGTTGAGAGTCAAGTCAAACTTCTCCGCGAAAAAACCCTTTACCGCCTCCATCAAGGATGTAGAGGCTCTTGCTCCGACGGCGCAATTATTCGGCCGGGCCATTTTCGATATCGAGCAGGAACACACCAAGGATGCGTCCAGTGACGGGCGAATGTACTACGGTTCGGTCTGGGAACCCTGGGTAGATCGAATGGAAGACTATCGCAATGAAATCAACAAGCTGGCAAAGGCAATTTCGTGATGAATACGTCATATATCTATCTTGCCCTTCTTGATGTAATCGGCTACCGGGCACGGCTGGAAGAAGACATCCAGAACGCTGATTTCTCCTTCAAGGAAGACCTGCAGAAGGCCTTGTCTTTTCTGTCTTCAGTCAACACCGCTGTATTCAATTACCAGGCGATATCCGATACGATAATCCTGACATGTAACACGCATAACAATTTCCTTAAATTTCTGGAAATTTTAAAGGATACGTTTATTGCATTTTTGGAAAGGGATTTATACATCAGGGGCGGGCTGGCTTATGCGAGGCATTTTCAGAATGGCAATCTCACTTACAGTCACGCGGTTACCCTGGCGCACGAACTGGAAAACAAACATGCTACGTACCCACGCATTCTTATTTCCCCCAACCTGATAGAAATGTATCGCTCCGGGTCAGAGCTTCAGGAAATTTTCGGGAAAAAGCTCCTTGTTTATCAAAACGGTGTTTATTTTCTAAACATACTCGATAACGAAAACTGGGATCAGGTACATGATCTTGCCCGAAAAATATACATCAGCAGTAAAGAGAAAATCACGTTTAATGAATCGGCCTTCATGAAACACCTCTGGTTTGAAAATTACCTTTTTTCTTCTCCTTTCGCAAATCACCAAAAAAAATATATTAAAAATTTTGAAATTGACTAGAGATGTTTAGTCCCGGCCTTTGATGGATAGGGTTTAGAGTAAAACGATGTGGCTGAGTTGTCCAGATTTTGCAAATAAATTCATAAGGCGTAAGCCCTTTTAAAGACTTCAATCGGCGGGCGAAATTATAGGCATTCATGAAATTCTGGAGATAGTTTTCAAACTGCTTGTGATCGTCATAATGATATCGATTGACAGTCGCTTCCTTGATCGTGCGGTTCATTCGTTCAACCTGGCCGTTGGTCCATGGATGCTTTACCTTGGTCAGTCGGTGCTCAATGCCGTTTTCCCTGCAAACACGATCAAAAATATGCTCAAAGGCAAACCGATCCTTTTCTCTGTTGGTGAATTGAATCCCGTTATCCGTCAGGACAGTATGAATGGCATAAGGCAAAGCCTCCTGCAGGTTGCGTAAAAACTGTGCCGCCTGCATTTTTCCTGCTCGCTGGTGCAATTCCACATAGGCAAACTTGCTGGTTCGGTCTATGGCTACAAACAGATAAAGCCGACCTTCAGCGGTTCGTACTTCGGCTATGTCGATAGGGAAGCAGCCAATAGGATAAGTCTTGAATTTCTTTGGCACTGGTTTGTCGCCCTGAACTTCTGGCAAGCGGGATATGCCATGACGCTGTAAACAGCGATGTAATGAAGATCGGCTCAGGTGAGCGATAGTGGGTTGCAGGGCATAAAGGCAATCATCAAGGGGAAACAGGGTATGCCGCCGGAAAGCCACAATAATGGCTTCCTCTTCTACGGACAATACAGTTGAAGAAGGATTTTTCGGGCCAGTGGGCAAATCCTTGACGGTTTCCCGCCTGCGCCATTTCGCCACTGTCTTGGGGTTGATGCCATAGCGCTTTGCTAACGCCCTCACGCTCTCTTGACTATTTTGTATTGCTCGACGCACTGCCTCTGTTGTTGTGGGCATCTCTCCCCCGTAACGAACAGTTGGCAACGTATTTTCAAACTTATTTTTATCCCCTATATTTTAGCCATATATGGCTAAAATATGTTATAATATACAGTAAATGCGCGGGATGAACCGCGCATTTTTTTTATGGAGTAGCTGATGAATGAAAGAGAGCAAATCAGGAAGCACTTTAGAACGGGAGCTGCAGTCCCGTAGTAATAAACACTTTAGCTAAAGGAAAGAGAATGACAAATCAAACGATGTGGGGGCCGCAGGATGATACCGATTATCTGGGCAACCCGGCAAAACGGGCAATGTTTGACATGCGCAACCATTGGGATAGCCATGACCCGCACCCCCTGGACACACTGACACAAACGACTGCCAAGCTGGTTCCGGATGTTTTCCAGTTGGGGCCATCCTACAAATCAGACAAAAGTCTGGATTTTGGATTTACAGCCACCGATACGCTAAATCCATCGACCGGTTTTTCATCCAATACATCACCGTCTGAAAAAGTGAACCAGCAAGGCATGCTCTCGAATCTGAGTACGCCTTCAATGGCGCAAACTACGGTGGATGCGCTGGATTCAGCAGGCGCAGCTTCACACGGGGCAGGTATTCCTTCCTACGGATGGGCAAAAAATCTCTTTAAATCCACTCCCGGGAATAACGAGACGATCAGCGCTGCCCGTCAGCAGGCAGAGGCCGAGACCTGGCCGGGAACTGGACAAAAGGCATCAGAACAGGCAGGAAGAGCGATTGCAACGAGCAATATGAGACGGGGATTCGAGTATGAACATCCCATGGGATCCGTTGTGCAGGCGAGCAGGGGAGATCTGATCCCGAGCAATCTGGAAGGAGAGTCAAGGGCAACGTATGATGTGCTGGCTAATACCGGTTCCATGATTGGGAAATATGGACCTGAGGCAACTGTTTCAGCTCATGGGGCAGATACATCGCCTCAGAAGCTGTTTGCTGAAGAGATGCAGTGGTATCAGGACTATCTTCCTGAAGGGCTGAAAAGTACAGGTCAGGCGTTGCATGACAGCAGGGCAATAGGTGTACAGAACTTCGTTCGTGATCGGGAGAATGCCTTGAAAGGAATTGAAAATCGGGAAAGAGGCATAAAAAATATGACAGCCAAGGCTGCTCTTGTTATCAATGAAATACTTTCCGATGCACATGATAAAAAAGGAAACCGCCCTATTGTTGCAGACCTCGTTCGTCATACCCGTCAAGAGCAGCAAAGGGGGAGAGACGAAATGATTCAATCCAGAGGCATCTACGATGAAGACCCGGAAAAAATGGCACAAAATGCATATGATTACTGGGGTCAGGAGGCTTTAAGCCAGCATGTTGCCGATATCATGCTTGTTTATGCCACGCGAGGCTTCTCTCCAGCTGTTGGGTATGCGGTCAATGTCTTTGATGCGACGATTGATGAGATTGCGGACAGCATTGCCGAAACAGGTGACTATGATCTGCTTTATTCTCTTGGAGAGGAGCTGAAGAAAGGGAAACCTGATGGCGACCAGGTGGTTGTGGATGTGATATCCACTTCTTTGGGAAAGAAAAGCGGTACGGCTGTAAAGACTCTCTGGAGACTTCTCACGGATAAGGAAAGAGGTCTTCTGATGAATCAGGTCAGGGAAAAACAGGCCGGGAAAAACCAGTAATATTTTTTGCAGGAGAGGTCGGTATTTCGGGAAAATCCGCCAATGGCGGATTTCCTGCACTAATGACGTGAAGTAGTTTGAATCTAATCTGACAGTTATCTCTTGCAAAGGAGAGAGTTACCGGTTTTGATATGGGTGTCGAATCCGTAAACAAAACCTTAAGGAGGTAACTCTCATGTTACATACTACCAATCCGATCATCAAACACAAAGTCGGGCTGCTTAATCTGGCATCCGAGCTCAATAACGTATCGAAAGCCTGCAAAGTCATGGGCGTATCACGTGATACCTTTTATCGCTATCACGAGCAAGTAGGACAAGGGGGTATTGATGCCCTGATAAACCAGAGCAGACGTGTTCCCAATCTCAAGAACCGGACAGAAGAAGCCACAGAAAAAGCTGTTGTTCAATATGCCATCGACTACCCGGCCCACGGTCAGGTCCGCACCAGTAATGAGCTGAGAAAGCTCGGCATTTTTATATCTGGCAGCGGTGTTCGATCTGTCTGGCTGCGCCATGACCTGGAGAACTTCAAAAAACGCCTGAAAGCACTGGAAGCCAAGGTAGCCAGCGAAGGTATTATTCTCACGGAAGAACAGGTTGCCGCTCTTGAGAAGAAAAAGCAGGATGACATCGTTCATGGCGAGATAGAAACCGCCCATCCGGGTTATCTGGGTTCTCAGGACACCTTCTATGTCGGTACCCTGAAAGGAGTAGGCCGGATATATCAACAAACGTATGTTGATACCTATAGCCGTGTTGCTCACTGTAAGTTGTATACCAGCAAGACACCCATTACCGCAGCAGATTTGCTCAACGACAGGGTGCTGCCGTTTCACGCATCCCAGGATGTACCGGTATTACGCATCCTTACGGATAGGGGAACAGAGTTCTGTGGCCGCGTTGAGAACCATGATTATCAGCTTTATCTGGCAATCAATGACATCGATCACACGAAAACGAAAGTCAGGTCACCCCAGACAAACGGTATCTGTGAGCGCTTTCACAAGACTGTTTTACAGGAGTTTTACCAGGTGGCATTCCGGAAAAAACTGTACTACGATCTGGATTCACTGCAATCCGATCTGGACAACTGGCTTCATTATTACAATAATGAACGAACCCATCAGGGAAAAAATGTGCTGTGGCAGAACGCCCATGCAGACCTTTCTTGATGGATTGAATGTCTGGAAGGAGAAAAATCTGATCCAGATGTAATCTGACAGATACCCAAACAAAACCGGCTTCTGTCAGATCAGGTCTAAACTACTACAAATGACGCATGGCTTGAGAAATACAGGCTGTGTCCGCTATTATGCTCACTTCCCATAATCCATATTGAGGATTCGCCGTGAATATCATTTCTTCCAGCACTTCCCTTCGTTTTGTGTTCGCATTCCTGTTTCTTGCAGGTTTCGCTTTTTTGGCGAGTGCCGGGGATAAGGAGGATGCCGTTGCTCTTTTGAAGCAGAAGCAGTTGGACAAAGCTTTTACTCTCATGAAAAGAGCCGCTGAAAAAGGGGATGTGGAGGCACAGGGGCTTTTAAGCGGGTTATATCTGACAGGTACGGGTACAGCGAAAGATGAGAAAAGCGCCGCCCAATGGGCAAAAAAAGCCGCTGACAATGGTAATGTCATGTCCATGCACGATATGGGTGTTTTTTATGAAAAAGGTCAGGGCGTTACAAAAAATACTCGTGAAGCTGCTCGTTGGTTCAGAATGGCGGCTGATAAAGGCGACAGAGACGCTCAAAGCCGTATGGGTGAATACTATTCCCACGGGCTTGGTGGCTTGAGGAAAAATGATGCTGAAGCCCTTAAATGGTTCCAGAAAGCAGCAGAGCAGGGAGAGCCGGCTGCAGAATTTAATTTAGGCCTGGCGTATGAAGAAGGAAAAGGCGTAAAACAGGACAGCAGGAAAGCGGTTGAGTGGTATACGAAGTCAGCAGAGCAGGTTTATTTGCCGGCATTGCATAATCTTGGCCTGATGTATATGGCGGGAAATGGCACGCTAAAGAATATTGAGGATGGCCTAGCCATGATTGAGGTTGCCGCAGAACGCGGCCTTGCCGGTTCACAATATTTTATTGGGACTCAGTATGAGAGAGGGGAACATCTCAAAAAAGATATGTCCAAAGCCCGTAGCTGGTACGAAAAAGCAGCGGCCCAGGGGAACACCAAAGCAAGAGAAGCTTTGGCAAGATTGAAATAGGGGCGCATTACCTTTTCAAGGCAGGCACCGGTTTTTGGGATATCTGTCTGATTATCTTTGGGCTGGCTTTTCAGTGTGCACGTGGGTTGGTGATTTTATAAGGTGTCTGCCTCATGCTGAGAAAATGCATGCTCAATATTTGATGAGCCTGTTCTAAATTTTGTGTAAGTGCTTATCATATAGTCAGATAGGAGATAAGCATGAAAAGAGAAGAACTCGAAGCCTTAGATGTTTAGTCCCGGCCTTTGATGGCACAATCATGTCATCTGAATGGAAGGAAATATTATGGGACAGATTTTACACAGCAGCGCCACAACAACAGAGGCAGTGCGTCGAGCAATACAAAATAGTCAAGAGAGCGTGAGGGCGTTAGCAAAGCGCTATGGCATCAACCCCAAGACAGTGGCGAAATGGCGCAGGCGGGAAACCGTCAAGGATTTGCCCACTGGCCCGAAAAATCCTTCTTCAACTGTATTGTCCGTAGAAGAGGAAGCCATTATTGTGGCTTTCCGGCGGCATACCCTGTTTCCCCTTGATGATTGCCTTTATGCCCTGCAACCCACTATCGCTCACCTGAGCCGATCTTCATTACATCGCTGTTTACAGCGTCATGGCATATCCCGCTTGCCAGAAGTTCAGGGCGACAAACCAGTGCCAAAGAAATTCAAGACTTATCCTATTGGCTGCTTCCCTATCGACATAGCCGAAGTACGAACCGCTGAAGGTCGGCTTTATCTGTTTGTAGCCATAGACCGAACCAGCAAGTTTGCCTATGTGGAATTGCACCAGCGAGCAGGAAAAATGCAGGCGGCACAGTTTTTACGCAACCTGCAGGAGGCTTTGCCTTATGCCATTCATACTGTCCTGACGGATAACGGGATTCAATTCACCAACAGAGAAAAGGATCGGTTTGCCTTTGAGCATATTTTTGATCGTGTTTGCAGGGAAAACGGCATTGAGCACCGACTGACCAAGGTAAAGCATCCATGGACCAACGGCCAGGTTGAACGAATGAACCGCACGATCAAGGAAGCGACTGTCAATCGATATCATTATGACGATCACAAGCAGTTTGAAAACTATCTCCAGAATTTCATGAATGCCTATAATTTCGCCCGCCGATTGAAGTCTTTAAAAGGGCTTACGCCTTATGAATTTATTTGCAAAATCTGGACAACTCAGCCACATCGTTTTACTCTAAACCCTATCCATCAAAGGCCGGGACTAAACAACTAAGAAGATAAGGCTGTAATCGAAAGGCGCACCAGGAGCCGGCGGCATTTTTAAGGCCCCAGCCTGTTGCGCCTTGATATGCAGATTGCCGGTCACTGGCCTATTCCAAGAAAGCGAAAGGGCGCGGTTTTCCTGAATTTTTCGCTGGTTTCACCTGCATAGGTCTGGCCGCCGGTGAGTTCCAGTTTTTTGACCGGCGAGCCTTCGCGAAAATCGACCTTGCTGAAATCGACCCAAAAGACATTGGGTAACAGTGTCGATTCGTAAAAATAAAACAGGTTTTTCTGGTCAGCCACAACCCGCCAGCGAGTAGAAGAGATATTCGGCTCGTTTTCTGTGGTTATCCCGTAAGGCACAGAGGTGTTTCTTATCACGCTGAATACACTTGCAACGGCAGTGCGCATATCAGTGGTTTTCGGGATGACGTTAACGTAATACGAGGCCCGCGCAAAGCGATCCGCCGCCCGATTGGTTCCAGGCAGGAAAACCAGGCCACCGATGCTTTTCCAGTACTCATTCAAGGCCAGCTGTTGATCGAAGGTGGGAGAATTGGTCATGACCTGGTATTGACGGCCATGATGAATCACCAGCTTGCCGTTGATGTATTCAAAAATGGCACTGTCCCCGGTCGCATCGGATATCGACAAATGCAGGGTGGCAAAGCGTGATCCGTCAGGCAGATTGTCACTCACGACTTCAAAATGCCCTTCACGCATGTACTGCACCGTTTCTTTTACCGTGGAAAAATTATCGAGGACATACTGTACCCAGGCGGCAATGGAAAGCGCCGGTTTCTTGCCATCCCACGCGGGATATACCGTTTCTGCCAGCCACAGCAGATTGGCAACCAGTCCTTTTTCATTCATGCCGTCCGTACTCGAAAGATTGTAGGCTGATGTAATCACGCTGCCGTATTTCGAGCGCCAGTGAACGGATTGTGTCCCGATTTCACCGTTTCGCTGCATGCCTCGCGGGAAAATCCAGATATCACTTTTCGGGTCTTCTTTCCAGTCCATGGAACGCGCGGTCAGGATCGTATTTTCCGGCCCAAGGTAAACTAGGCGGGTACAGGCATAAGCAGGATGAGTCGAAAACAACATGCCAAGGCTCATCACCAGCGAGCCCAGAGAAAGTGTAAATTTATTCATCGTGGCAATCCCCAAAGTTTTTACGTGCCCGGTATCAGGCAAAAAGGATGATCGGCATAACTCATGGAACGTATTATCGGGGCTATGAAAAAACCGTCCCATGATTTAGTTCATGAAAGGATCATTTGCTCCGCGCAATACGTCCTCTGTCACAGCAGGTACGAAAACCGTTCATGCCGTTTCATCGGCATAAACCATGAAGTCATACACAGGGGCAATACTCAGGAAAACCTCTCCGATGGTTTCTGCCAGTTTTTTGAAAATATCTCTTCCAGAATATGGCTTTTGTGCATGGCAACCATATTTCTTCGTTCAAGCCACTCGCGCTGTGCAGGCGGTGCATCAGGATAACGTGACCGTTTGTAAAAATCGCCTGTGAGGGTAATGAGCGGATGGCCATCCAGCGCCTGCTGCGTCCTGAGATAGCGCTCATCGCCTTCAAGGACAAGCTGCCGTACCCTGGCCATGACTTTGGGGGGCGCTGAGTAATATCCACAACCGTACCAGTAAAAGTCCGGCGCAAACTCAAAAAATCATATCGGCCCGGCCATTCCCTTGCCAAGCTGGAATACCAGCCAGCTACCCCGTTTGAACAGGGATTTGTCACGCGAAAAGCGGGTATCCCGATAAATTCTTGAAAGGGTACGTTTGAGGTCCCTTTCCAGTCTCGGATCAATCTGCACGACCACCGGCAGGAGGTCTTCAGCCAGCTCCCGCATGGGGGGTTGAACATAGTCGATATAATCGCTTTTGTGTGCCTTAAACCATGCCCTGTCATTTCGCTGGTGATTTTCTTCCAGAAAACCGAGGCTTTTTTTCGTGAATGCCATGATCATCCTTTCCTGTATACCGGTATGTCACATACTGTATACCGCACCGATCAATGCCAAGCCCTGCCAGTACCAGGAGGATGCGCACGGTTATTCTCCATCCTCCCTCAACCCCCATTCAACAACCGATACAAAAAAATTGCCGCTACACAACTAATTGTCTTGACGCAACTGTTTTTCTCCGATCATAATGGGTGTACAACAGGTATGTAATAATCCGCAGCGCGCCTCCCCCTGAATGTCCCTGCCCATACTCTGATGTCTGCATATGGCAGACAGCGGGGTACTTCTGATGGAATAATCATGCTGAAAATGCTGACCGCCTATACGCTGGAAACGGATGAGGCCGATGTTGCGGTATCGGACATTCTCGGGCAACTTGAACGTCAATCCCGGCTGCTTGCCAATGCCGTCGGTCTTATTGCATGTGATGTGGAATTTATCGAAACCGGCGTGGTCAGGGCACTTTGCGAGCAGTTGCCTTTTGAGGTTGCCGGCTGCACCACATTGACCAGTGCCGTGCCCGGCGCACACGGGCAGCGGATACTTTCCCTGTCTGTCCTGACCAGCGAGGACGTCAGTTTTTCCACGGCGATATCTGCCCCGCTTCCTGCCGAAGGGATAGGACGGGAAGTTGAAAACGCCTACGAAGCCGCGCTTTCAAAACTTCCCGGCCTTCCCTCGCTTATCCTGGCTTTCACCCCTGTCATGCCGACGATCAGCGGCGCCGTGATCCTGGAACACCTCGACACGGTCTGCAACGGCACACCCATCTTTGGTCCCTTCTCGACAGACTATACGCTGGCTTTCGAGGAAAGCATGACGATACTGAATGGCGAAGCCTCCGAAAATACGGTTGCCTTTATCCTGATGCACGGCGATGTCAATCCGCGTTTTTTCGTATCCGGCAGCGCCGACGGCAACATCCAGAAACAACCGGCAATCATCACGAAATCCGATGGCTACCTCCTTCAGGAGGTCAACGACATGCTGCTGTCAGACTATCTGGATACGCTCGGGCTCAAGCCTGACAACAGGAATGCCAAGACAGCCATTACCCTCCCCCTCGTTGTGACGGATGAAACCATGGTGCCCTTGACACGTGCAATATACAGCCTCACACCGGAAGGGCATGCCATCTGTGGCGGCAAGATGCCTGTTGATGCCGCGCTGGCCATCGGCAGGCTGGATTACAGCGCGGTACTGGAAAAATCAACAGAAACCATGCGGGAATTGCTGGCAGAAGAAAATATCAATGCCATCCTCATGTACCCCTGCATGGTAAGAAATATCATGCTCGGGCCGGATACGGATGATGAGATCAGGGCAATTGTCGACATGATCGGTGATCGGGCGCCTTACCACCTGAGCTATGCGGGTGGTGAGATATGCCCGATGCAAGGCAGCGACAAGCGCCTGATCAACTGTTTCCATAACTTCACGTTTATTGCGTGTGTTTTCTGACGAGAACCGATACGGCAACAACAGGAAAAGCCATGGAACCGAAATGCGCAAAAAAACAGGCTGATACCGCCTCCCCGCCTGAAGCAGAACTGGCGGCAGAGTACGCCAGGCGGATACAGGAACTGGAAAAGGAAAACCAGCGACTGACCCGCCAGTTGCGCCGCCTGGAAAGCACGCTGGAGCGCAATAAGGCAGTCGCATTGACGACCAGAAATCTCGATGCATTCAGGGCGGCAGAGCAGCGCAAGCTGGAGCAGCACATGCAGCGCCTGCTCGAAAACAGCCCGGATCTTATTGTCCTTCTGGACAAGGAAGGACGCTTTGTCTACTGCACGGAGATTTTCCTGAAGCTCTTCAATATCCCGCATTTCGACCGCATCAACGGCCGTCATTTTGAAGAAATCTACCGTGCATTCATCAGTGAAAAACATGTTGAAGGCGCCATTGAGCGTTTTTCCAGGGCAAAGTCAGAGCGCACAACGATTGATGCGGAAATTACACTGGAGACCGGCAATCCTGATCGCCCCCATCATTACACTGTCCATGTCACCCCTGTTTTTTTGTCCTCCGGCGAATTTGACGGGGCCATCGTGCTGTATCACGACGTGACGGAAATGCAACGCGCAAGGACACTCGCTGAAGAAGCCAGCGCAGCGAAAAGCCGCTTTCTGGCTTCCATGAGCCATGAGATCCGCACCCCGATGAATGCCATCATCGGTATGAGTGACCTGATCCGTACCGATAACCTGGACAACCGGCAACGCGGCTTTTTTACCGACATCCAGAAAATGTCGCGTGTACTCCTGCAAATCATCAACGACATTCTGGATTTCTCCCGGATTGAGGCCGGAAAACTTGAAATACGCCCGGTGCATTTCAACCTGGTAACGCTGTGCAACAACATTGCCTCCATGAGCCGTTTCCTGGCCGAATCGAAACAGCTACACTTTTCCCATCATTTCAGTGATGCGCTCCCGCAGGTGGTTTTGGGCGATGACGTGCGTATCCAGCAGATCGTAACCAACCTGCTCAGCAATGCGGTCAAGTACACGGAAAGCGGCCACATCCATTTTGAAGTGGGGAGTGAAGAAAAAGAGGGCAATACCGGCATCACCTTTACCGTGACGGATACCGGCACAGGCATGCAGGAAGAAGACTTTCCCCGGCTCTTTGGCATGTTTGAGCAGGTCGGGCCGGATTCCGTCAGGCGTCCTGAGGGAACCGGTCTGGGCCTTTCCATCACAAAAAGCCTGCTTGAAATGATGGGCGGTGATATCCGCTTTACCAGCACTTACGGCAAGGGCTCCACCTTTACCGCCACGGTCCCGCTGGTACCCGGTGACCCCATGAAAACCGAAACGGCGAGCCTGTCCTCATACGTTGTGGCAAAACCAGGCGTCAATGTCCTGCTCGTTGATGACAATCCGGTAAACCTCAAGGTGGCACAAAGTTTCCTGGGACGCCATGATATCCGGGCAGATAAGGCGGAAAGCGGGCCGGAAGCGATCAGGATGGTTCAGGAAAAGCACTACGACATCGTCTTCATGGACCACATGATGCCAAAAATGAATGGCACCGAAACCACCCGGCGCATCCACGCGCTGGATGATGACTGGTGCAGGCATGTCCCTATCATTGCGCTGACAGCCAATGCCATTCCGGGTGCAAAAGAGCAATTCCTGAGTGCAGGCATGAGCGACTTCCTCGCCAAACCGATAGAAGGACAACGGCTTAACCAGGTCCTGTCCAAATGGCTGCCAGCGGAAAAACAGGGGCTTTCTAACGGCAATGCGTCAACCGCAGCAGAATACGATGAAGGCTCGGATTATAATGCGGCTATTCTGGACAGAAATGAGGGCCTGAAAAATGCTGCGGAGGACCCGGTGCTTTACCAGCAGTTACTGGACAATTTCGGATCGGAAAAAGGCAGGGATTTCCAGCAGATTGTCGAGGCCATCAATGCCGATGACACGCCGTTGGCCCACCGGCTGGTGCATACCCTTAAAAGCAATGCGGCACTCATCGGCGCTTCACGTCTGGCACAGGCCGCTTTCGCCATGGGAAAAGCCCTTGCCGACGACAATCTGCCCTATGCCCGGATACAGATGAAAATGCTTGATACCGAATTGCGTACCGTCATGAGCCAACTGGACCAGGCGGCAGCCAAACCGCACCCTGCCCAGCGACGGCCGGAGCACTCTGACCCGGTGAAAGCCCGTGCACTCATTACGCATCTTATGCCGCTCCTTTCGGCTGGCAATACCCGCTGCCTTGACATGCTTCCCGAAATCGAAAAGACCTTCTCGCCGTTTGGTGAGGCAGGCGATCTCCTCGTTCGCCAGATTGCCGATTTTAACTTTAATCTCGCCAGAGAAACGCTCCTGTCCCTGGAAGCGCTTTGCCGCCGGACATAAAAGGGCGAAGAGCATGGAAAACCATCAGCAATTCACCCTACTGGTCGTCGACGATGAAAAGACGAACCTGATGGTGCTCCATAAAATCCTTTACCCGGAATACAACATCATCACAGCCACATCCGGGGAAGAAGCCTTGAGCCGTGCCATTGAACACCTTCCCGACCTGATCCTGCTTGACATCATCCTGCCTGACATCAACGGGTTTGATGTCCTTTTGCAACTGAAGCAACTGTCGGAAACGAGAAATATCCCTGTCATCATTGTTTCCGGCCTGAACAGCGAAGGGGCCGAAGAAAAAGGGTTTTTCTTCGGTGCGGTGGATTACATTACCAAGCCCTTCAAAAACACGATCGTCAAGGCAAGGGTACGTACCCACCTGCAAACCGTACAGAACATCCGCACGATCGAAAAACTCGGCATGATCGATACACTGACCAATATCGCAAACCGCCGGAGTTTCAATGAGCGGATCGAAATGGAATGGCGCCGCGCAATCCGCAAGCAGGTTCCGATCTCCCTTCTGATGCTTGATGTGGATCGTTTCAAGATTTATAACGATACCTACGGCCACCCGCAGGGAGACATGCTCCTCAGGACAATCACGCAGGTTTTTACCGATACCCTTAACCGGCCGGGTGATATGCCTGCCCGGCTGGGTGGCGAGGAATTTGCCATCATTCTGCCGGACACCACGATGGATGCCGCCCTTTCCGTTGCAGAGAAAATCCGTTCTGCCGTGGAAAAAGCACGGATCATTGCCGCCGTTCCCGAAGCGGATATTGAAACATCCACGAGCATCAGCATCGGCGTTATTTCTACTGTGCCTGGCAATGAGGAAAGCCTCGCCTCTTTTATTGTCCGTGCGGATGAATACCTCTACGCCGCGAAAAACTCCGGCCGCAACCGCGTCTGCTCTGAGCGGGGTTAGGCGCTTGTTGATTCCGGCACCGTATGCATTACCTGCTAAAGCAGATACTGGATAATCTCACCGACATGCCCGGGACGATTGAGGTTAAGCTCAATGGCTTCACCTTCCCTGGTCACAGCTATCCCTTCGTTCAATGGGTTGCCCCCGGTCCAGGTATCCTGAGTATGGAAACGGATACGCCATCGCCATACCGGTTTTCCTTCCCGCTGAACCAGCAGCGTCGATAAATTGGCATTATCCTGAGTATAACGCCACAAAAATTGATGGTTGCGGATCATTATTTTTCTGAGTTTCTTCTTCATGTACTATCTACAGGCCGTCTATGCCGATGAAAAGAGACTATCATTATGGCATCAGGAGCCATCATCTAACCGGGAGATATTCATGAAAACACATATTGCGTCCGTGCCGCTGGAGCAGGTTCTTCGCCTGCTGAACCATGGGCCGGCCACACTGGTATCTGCCCGCCATGCAGGCGTGAATAATGTGATGGCAGCTTCCTGGGTCTGCATGCTCGACTATGACCCGCCCAAAGTAACCGCCATTATCGACAAGGGCGCAAAAACCCGGGAACTGATGGAAAAAAGCGGCATGTTTGCCATACAGGTACCGACCGTGTCCCTGCTCAAGCTGACCTATCAGGTGGGACATATGAGTCTCGCCGATGAACCGGAAAAACTCGAAAAATGCGGCGTGCAACTCTTCGAAATGGAAGGGCATGACCTGCCCCTTGTCGGCGGATGTTCGGCCTGGCTGGCCTGTCGCCTGATTCCCGAAGCCCGCAACCAGGAAACCTATGATCTTTTCATTGGCGAAGTCGTTGCCGCATGGGCAGACACCCGCGCTTTTAAGAGCGGGCGCTGGCAGTTTGAAACCGCAGATCCCCGGTGGCGCAGCCTGCATTACATTGCAGGCGGGCATTTTTATGCCATTGGAGAAGCCATGGATACGGCGGAAGGCATGCCGGACTGACAATAACCACACCCCCGGAAAAAAGGAGAAAACATGTCGGGATTTTTTGAAAAACTGAAAGCGGAAAGCGAACCCAGTTGGAGCGACGCTGTTACGCATCGCTTTGTGAATGAACTGTGTGCAGGCACGGTGGATGATTCCGTTATGGGACGCTACCTGATTCAGGACCACCGTTTCATCAACAACTTTCTGGGGCTTTTAGGCGCAGCCGTCAATTACGCCGACAAATTTGAATCACGCATTGTGCTGGGGCGTTTTATCGGCATGATCAGCAGCGATGAAAACGATTATTTCCTGCGCTCCTTCAAGGCACTGGGCATCACGGAAGACGCCCGACTGGCCCCGTCGGACAGTGCGCCAACGAAAGGACTGAAAAACATTATGCTGGAAGCAGCAAAATCCGGCTCCTACGCTGCTGCGATCTCAGTGCTTTCCGTGGCAGAAAGCGTCTACCTTGATTGGGGATTGCGTGCCCCGAAGCCGTACCCGGAAAACTTCATCTATACAGAATGGATCACCCTGCACAACAATGATTATTTCATCGGGTTTGTGAATTTCCTGCAAAGGGAACTGGACAGGGTAGGCCCTGCCAACGCCGATATCTGCCGTGATTTTTTCATGCGGACGGTTCAGCTTGAAAAAGCCTTTTTTGATGATGCCTATGCATAAGGGCGTTGCAGCATCCCCGCAAAAAACCTGAAGCCTTCCTTCAGGTTTTTTGTTGACCGTTTACAGCAATATCCGCGATGACTGCTTGATTTGCTGCATCGGAATGTCTGTCTTGACATTCTGCACGTCCTTGATGGGATTCAAGCGGGTAATCTGGAACTGGCGATAGGCATCCAGATCCGCCACCGTCACCCGTAACAGAAAGTCGCTATCCCCCGCCATCAAATGGCATTCCATCACCTCAGGCATGGCCATCACTTCCCGGATGAAGCCGTTGACTGTCTTTTCATCCTGCTCTTTCAGCCAGACACGGGCAAAAACCGTAAAACCGGCATCCACCAGTGACGGATTGATCTGGGCGACATACCGTACGATCACGCCGGTATCTTCAAGGAGCCTGACCCGGCGAAGACAGGCCGAAGGGGAAAGGCCTACCCGTCTTGCCAGCTCGACATTCTGGATACGGCCATCCTCCTGCAATACGTTGAGGATACGCCGGTCTATAGCGTCTATTTTTATTGACATAAAAAATCAACTTTCTTTAATTTTTTAAATTTTTATTCGAAATATTCAAGCATTTTACCCGCAAAAAGGAGGAAAATTTCACTGAAAATCGTTCAAAATTGTCACAGAAACATCATCATTTCAGGGAAATATCATGTCACTCGCCGCAGAGATCAGTCCGGCAAAAAAACAGGACACCTGGCAGGGTATAAAAGATGCACTGCCGGTAACAATCGGGTTCATTCCCTTTGCGCTTCTTCTGGGTGCACAGGCCTCACGAAAGGGGCTTTCTGCTGTTGAGGTTCCCCTGATGACAGCACTCAACTTTGCCGGCGGCTCTGAATTTGCCGCGATTGAGCTCTGGTCGTCCCCGCCGCACATCCTGCTGATTGTGGCCATGACGTTTCTGGTCAACAGCCGTCACATGCTGATGAGCGCGACGCTCGCGCCGCTTATCCGGCATTTGCCGCGGCGCAAGGCATTGCTGGCCCTCTTTTTCATGTGCGATGAAAGCTGGGCGCTGGGGCTGTCGCATGCAAGAAAACGGGCTGATGCCGGGGAAATACCGGTATTTTCCCTTCCCTACTATACGAGCGTGGCAGGCACCCTGTACCTCAGTTGGGTACTCTTCACCGCATCGGGGGCGATTCTCGGTCCGGTACTGGGCGATATGGAAACCTATGGTTTTGACATGGCATTTCCCGCCGTTTTCTTTGTCCTGCTCAAGGGGATGTGGCAAGGAAAACGCACGGCCCTGCCCTGGCTTGCCAGCCTGCTGGCTGCCGCCCTGACATGCCGCTTCCTGCCAGGAGCCTGGTATGTGGCAGCCGGGGCATTGACCGGCCTTGCCGTTGCTTTTTGGGGAGCACGCAAACATGATTCATAACTCAACACTGCTCACCATCGTCCTGATGGCAGTTGTCACCTATCTTACCCGGGTTGCAGGATATATTGCCCTGCGCAACCGTACCCTGAGCAAACGCGGGGTGCGAATCATGAGCGCCATCCCGGGCTGTGTGCTCATTTCAGTGATAGCGCCTTACTTCGTTTCCGGCAAACCCGCTGACCTGATCGCGCTGGCCATCACCGCGCTTGCCGCATGCCGCTTTTCCCTGCTGCCCACCGTTTTGGTGGGCGTCATATCAGCGGGCGTCTTAAGACATATCACGTAACCTCATCCCTCACAGCTATCCTGACTGACAGGCTCAAAAATATGCGCTACCATTTCTGACTTTATGTTACCGGAAATGCTGCCGGTGTTTTGAGGCACGTTTTTTCGCCGCGCATCGCCAACCAGAGAGATACATGACGGCTGTAATGTCTTTTTGCGCTATCTGCCTGCTGCTTGTTGCAGGCAAAGCGCTCCGGTCAGCCCTGCCCATTCTGCAGCGGCTGTATCTGCCTGCCTCTGTCATTGGCGGCTTTATCGGATTACTCGTCATCAACACACTCGGCACATGGTTGTCGCCGGACTGGTTTGCCGGTTTTGCGGACCTTCCGGGCTTTCTGATCAATATTGTCTTTGCCGGGCTTTTCCTGGGTGAAGCAGCCACCCCCCTGAAAAAAATCTGGCGCCTGGCCGCGCCGCAATTCTGTTTCGGCCAGATTGTTGCCTGGGGACAGTATGTGGTTGGCCTGGGCCTTGCCATCTTTCTTCTGGCACCGCTTTTCGATGTGCCGGATGTCTTTGGCAATCTGCTTGAAATCGGCTTTGAGGGCGGCCATGGCACCGTAGGAGGCCTTGCTGCCACCTTTTCCGAACTCGGCTGGTCTGAAGGAGCCGATCTGGGTTATACCGTCGCTACCTGCGGTCTCGTATTCGGCATTGTGATCGGCATCATCATGATCAATGTAGCGGTACGCAGGGGGTACATCACCGATGTCCGCACCTATGAGGACCAGGACAAAATGGAACGTCTTGGCATATACCGGCCCGATGCCCAGCCGGAAGCCGGAAAACAGACGGTCTATTCGGATTCGGTGGATTCACTCGCATTGCATATTGCCCTGGTTGGCATTGCGGTACTGATCGGCTACGGCATCAAGGAACTGCTGGTCGTGGCAGACAGCGTTGCCCCGGCAGCGGTGCAGGACCTCAAATTCCTGCCAAGCCTGCCGCTCTTTCCCCTGTGCATGATCGGCGGACTCCTGCTGCAGGCTTTCCTCAGAAAAACGCGGCTCGATTTCCTCGCCAACCATGGACAGATGCAGCGCATCACCGGCGCGTCTCTCGATTTTCTGGTTGTCGCTGCTGTCGCATCCATCCGGCTTGAATTTGTTGCCGCCTACTGGCTGCCCCTTTCCATCCTCGTGGCGGGCGGCATCATCTGGAATGTCTTTACCCTCATTTACATCGCTCCCCGCATGTTCGAGGAAGCCTGGTTTGAGCGCGCCATCGCAGAATTCGGCCAGTCGATGGGGGTTACGGCCACCGGGCTGATGCTGCTTCGCACAGTCGATCCTGATAAAAAAACGGTGGCTGCCGAGGCTTTCGGCTACAAACAGCTGTTGCATGAACCCTTCATGGGCGGAGGGATATGGACATCCCTTGCTGTCCCGCTTGTCATGTATGGAAAAGGCATGACCGTATGGGGGATTTCGATTGCTGCACTCATTATCGCCATTGCCTGCTGGCTGCGCTTTTTCAAAACACGCAACAGCGCTGCGCGCTAGGGGCACCAGCCGAATGCCATCCGAAAAGAGCGGACTGCCTCAGAAAAACAAAAGGGGCCGTGCCAGAAGCCCCCTGTTTCATACACAATATCCCAGCCGCTAAAACGTGATGATCCGGTCACTGTCCACAACCCATTCGGACAATGCCTGCATGGTGGAATGTTCTGCCCCTTCAAAGTACGGATGGTTGGCATAAATACCACAACGCGCCATGCAGGTGCCGCAAACCCTGACTGTTACCCCATCCCGGATCAGGTCCTTGAGCATCTGCACCAGATCCTGGTCATAGCCTTGCGGCGGTTTGCAAACATCACGCGCCATATCAACCGAGTCATTCATCAGGAAAATCCGTACGTCGTGCCCGTTCTTCCGGAGCGTATCGGCCAGCCTGAGGCCGTTCCATGTGACATCCGTCATGTCATATGGGTCACGATTGAAAATGATTAATGCTTTCATGGTTTTCTCCCTGGTATTAAAAAAAGGAAAATCCGGTGCTGTGCTGCCTGTTATTCCTTAATGGCCTCTACCGGCAATCCGGCAGCCTGCCATTCGGCCACGCCGTCAGTTATCTTGCTAACCGTGTAGCCCCTAGCGGCCAGAAGCGCAATGGCTGTATCCGAAAGCAGGCAGAATGGTCCGCGGCAGTAGGCAACAATCTCCTTGTCCTTTGGCAGTTCACCGATTCGCTTCAGAATCTCTTCTACCGGCATGGAACGCGCAAAAGGCAGATGCCCCTGTGCATACTCCTTCTCCGGACGGACATCAATCACAAATACTTCACCGCGGCCGGCCATTTCCAGAAACGCTTCCCTGCCATATGCGGTGAGCGTACCGGGATTGGTCACGATCTGGTTCAATGCCATCTTCAGTTCCAGCAGATGTTCTTCAGCCACTTCACGCATCCTGACCAGCAGCGTTGCTACATCCTGTCCGGCAAGGGCGTAGATGATGTTTTTTCCTTCCCGGCGTGTCGTCACCAGGCGCGCGTTTCGCAGTACCCGCAAATGGGCACTGGCCAGCCGGATATCGATACCCGTCTCTGTTGCCAGCGCTTCCACGGTTTTTTCGCCCTGTGCCAGGAGTTCCAGCAATTCCAGCCGTTTGGGGCTGGATACCGCTTTCCCGATACGGGCCACCTGTTCGTAAAGCATGTTTCTGAGTTCGCGTGTCATCCTCTTTTCCTTGTCCAGCCTTGTTATTTGGGATATCGGCACTTTATTGTCATCAATATCTCAAAGCCTGCGAACCGCTTAAAGGTATCCGTCGACAAACTGTTTCAGATGCTCCTTGCTGAGTGCCCCTGCCTTCTGCGCCACAACCTTGCCATCCTTAAACAGCATCAGCGTGGGAATGCTTCTGATACCCAGTTTGGCTGGCAGTACCGGATTGGCATCAACATCCATTTTTGCCACGATCATTTTGCCGGCATATTGCGCCGCCAGCTCATCCAGATGCGGCGCAATCATCCTGCACGGCCCGCACCAGCCTGCCCAGAAATCCAGCAGCACCGGCCTGGCCGCATTCAGAACATCTGTTTCAAAAGACGCATCGGTGATATCAATCGTATGCTGAGCCATCATTTCCTCCTGCATGAAATCTTCAATTATTGAACCAGTCACATTATTCAGTTACTGCCCGATTTACATACATTCTAACGAATATTTGAATGTATGTAAATCGGGCATGATTCTGCCGTGTCTGCACGCCTTAAGGAAATCCTAAGATCATTATGTTTTCATGACATCAGGCCACAAGACATGGTCATCCCATCATCAAATAACAAAGGAGTCATATCATGAAAAACGAATTTGAAATCACCCGCACTATTTCTCCTATTCACCACCCGGTACGCGCGTTTTTAGCTGTGGCTGCCATTTCCGGCAGCATGATACTGGGCGCAGGCATGGCTTTTGCCGACACCATTCATCCTGTGGGTACCAGCCAGCAGGCATCCCAGGGAGGATTTTACGGGCCGGGTCCGGCACTGGTCACGGTCCAGCAGGCGATGGGGATGCGTGATGATACCCCGGTAACACTTAAGGGGCATATTGTCCAAAGCCTGGGCGATGAAGAGTATCTCTTCAAGGATGCCACCGGCACCATCCGGGTCGAGATTGACCACAAACTCTGGGCAGGCATTCAGGTTTCGCCAGATGAACTGGTGGAAATCCAGGGCGAAATCGAAAAAGAATGGAACAAAACCGAAGTGGATGTTGCGCGGATCATCAAGATAAAATAAGCCGACAATGCGCATACTTTTGATTGAAGACGACAGGCTGATCGGGGACGGCATCAAGGCCGGGCTTGGCCGCATGGGATTTACGGTTGACTGGTTCCCTGAAGGGAAACAGGGACGGGAAGCCATTCATGCCGCCCGGTACGATGCCGTCATACTCGATCTTTCCCTCCCCGGTGAGGACGGGCTGGATATCCTGGCGCACTGGCGCTCGCGCGGCCTGGTGGAGCCTGTCCTCATCCTGACCGCCCGGGATGCGCTGGAAGAACGCGTAAAAGGGCTTAATACCGGTGCCGATGATTATCTGGGCAAGCCCTTTGCACTCGAAGAACTGGTCGCCCGGCTGCATGCGCTTGTCAGGCGGAGCTACCGGGAAGTTGCCCCCGTACTGACACATGGCCTGCTCAGTTATGATCCGGCGGCAAAAGCCGTTTCCCTGAATGGGGAAAACATCCGGCTCAGCCCGAAAGAACTGATGCTCGTTGAGCTTTTCCTGTTAAGCAAAAAAAATGTGCTCTCCAAAGGCGCGATTGAGGAAAAACTGTATGCCTGGGGTGAAGAAATCAGCAGCAATGCGGTGGAAGTTCATATCCACCACATCCGGCGCAAGCTCGGCAGCGGCTTTATCCGGACCATCCACGGTATTGGCTACACCCTGGGAGATACCTGAATGACGCCCTCTTCCAACAAGCGCCCTCCTTCACGATGGAGCCTCCAGCTTCGCCTGAGTGCCTTTTTCACCCTGGCTGTCACTATCGCCTGGCTTTTTGCCGCCGCTTTTGCCTGGTTTGAATCCGCTGAATATATCGATGAGTTTTTTGATACACAGCAATTGCTGTTTGCCAAAAGACTGGCGGCTTCAGACCTGAAATTTGCCCCCCGGCCTGAGGGCATACCCGCTGTTTTCTCCAATAAAAAAGCCAAAGGGGAAGTGGAAGAAGAAGCGCTGCGATTTGCTATTTTCAGCCCGAACGGTGACCTGTTGATGAGTGATGGCATATCGGATGAACGTTTCTGTTTCCGCCCTGGGATGGAAGGGTTTGAAGATGCCACCATGAAAGGCAATGATGACCTCTGGCGCATTGTCTGGCAACCGGCAGTCGATCACAGCTTTATTGTTGCTGTCGGGCAGAAAAAAGAATACCGGCAGGAAATGGCGCTGGAACTGCTGGAAGAACAGATGATGCCCTGGATTGTGATGTTGCCCATCCTGGCTGTCGGCCTGATCATCATGGTAAGGCGGGAGCTTTCCCCGCTGCGCATGGTGAAAAACGAGCTGGAAAACCGCCAGCCCGGCAATGCAGCCCCACTGCCGGCAGAACAGATGCCGCCGGAAATCCGTCCCCTGGTTTTATCGCTTAACAGCCATTTTGAACGGGTGGCATCGCTGCTTGAGCGTGAACGCGCTTTCATTGCCGATGCAGCGCATGAACTGCGCACCCCGCTGGCCGGGCTCCGTATCCAGGCAGAAGTCGCCCAACTGTCAGAGAATGATCCTGAAGCACTCAATACCGCCCTGAAAAACCTGATCAGCGGCATCGACCGCAGCAGCCGGCTGGCGGATCAACTGCTGGCACTCTCGCGCATCGAGGGGATGCAGGCGCTGTCAGCCGCCGGAAAAGAATATGAAAACGCAACGCCTGTTCCTGAAGAAGCCATCCATTGGCCTGAGGTCGTTAACGAAGCGGTATCGGAATACCTCCCCCTGGCAGAAAAAAAGGGCATCACCATGCTTGTATCAAATGATTCCCTGCCGCCGCCCGTGAATACACAACCCGCGCTGCCACGTATGCTGATGCGCAACCTGCTGGACAATGCGGTGCGGTATGCTCCTGAAAACAGCGAAGTCCGAATTATCCTCAAAACCAGTGGCATCACCATGGAAAATACCGGCCCGGCTCTGCCGGACGAGGCTTTTTCACGGCTGGGAGAAAGATTTTACCGCCCGCCAGGGCAGGCCGAGCCCGGCAGCGGCCTGGGTCTTTCCATCGTACACCAGCTTGCCGGCCTTTTGCGCATAACCGTGTTTCTGGAAAAAAAGGACACGGACAACCCGGGACAGATCAAATACATCGCCCATATCCGGCCAGCCGGATAAATCATGTGCCAGGGCGTGTTAACACGCCCTGGCACACCACCTGACACCATCATTGCCCTATATCAGCACCTGCTTTTCCATTAACGCCTATCCTCATTCTTGAGTCCACTACCGGATGCAATGAGAAAAGATCATGAGCACACTGGAAATGTCACCCATTTCACGCAGCTGGTGGCTGCTGGTCGTCTATGGAATAGCAGCCATTTTTTTTGGTATTGTGGCACTGGCTTCACCGCTTGGAGCTGCCGTTGCCATGGCCTGGGTGATTGGCATCCTGGCGCTGGGTGAAGGCGTAGCCTCCCTGATTGCCGCCTTTTCAAAAAATATTTCCCTGTCAAAAGGATGGCTGCTTTTTTACGCGGTGTGCTCCATTCTTTTCGGGCTCGTCACCATCATGAACCCCGAGGCGGTTGCCAGCATGCTATTGATATTTTTTGCGGTGTGGCTGATTATTGCCGGTATTTACCGCATCGTTTTTGCCATCCAGGCACGAAAACGCCTTGAAGGGGAATGGATGCTGATTGTCAGCGGTGTGCTGGCCATCGTGCTGGGTGCCATGCTGATCGCCCAGCCGCTCACCGGCATGATCATCACGACCATCTGGATCGGTGCCATGGTGCTGGTTTACGGCATTTTCCAGATCATGGCCGGCATCCAACTGCGCAAGCTCTGAAGAAAGCCCTGAGCGGAAATTCCTGGCAATCACTGGTACAACCCTCACTGGTTCTGCCCGAAAAATCCGCACCATAATGCCTGCATCATTTCACTTGCCATGGTCGAAAATGACCGCAAAGGAGCATGTCATGAAAGCAGGCAACAAATTCATCACGATCCTTGGCTGGATGGCAACGGCCATGACCGTTGTGATGTACTCCTCCTGCATGGATCAGATCCATCTCAACCTGAACGGCACAAAAGGGTCGGTCATCCTGCCGCTGGCAACCACAATCAACTGCACGCTCTGGGCGGCTTACGGATGCATGAAGGAAAAACGGGACTAGCCGATAATCGTCGCCAACGTACCCGGCATTCTTCTGGGTATGGTTACCCTGATTACGGCACTTTAAGGCAGCCTACTTCTGTTTGTACCCATCGATGGGGCATTCTTTTTCCCGCCAGGCCCTGAAGCCGCCCCGGATATGGGCAACCGGTGAAAGCCCCATCATCTGTGCGGTCTGGGTTGCCAGTGCAGAACGCCAGCCGCCTGCGCAATAAAAAACAAAATAGTGCGGCTCGGAAAAAATCGGCTTGTGGTAAGGGCTTTCCTGGTCAACCCAGAACTCAAGCATGCCGCGCGGACAGTGAAATGATCCCGAAATATAACCATCACGCTCAATCTCGCGGATATCCCGTAAATCCATGAATTTGGCTTTTCCTTCCTTAAACAGGGCAAGCGCCTCTTCGACCTCCAGGGTCGTGATGTTTTTTTCCGCTTCTTTTAGCAGTTGTTTGTATCCGATTTTCGTTTTCATTGTATGTGTGGTGACAGTGAATATATCCTGATTCTGCCATGACAACACCACGATTCCAAGGGGAGAAACCCCGGAAAACCGCAAATGGGCAACACTTCATAATAAAGTATTTTCCGGTATTGGCCTGGAGGCATTATGCGATTCATGGTATTGGGCAACATCCTTATCAGCAGCGCCCTGCTTCTGATCATCCGCGAAACAGCACGATATGACGACTGGCAATTTACCACCGGACGCGCCGAAAACTGGTATGTCACCACCTGCCGGAAAGAAAAACCGCTTGGCGAAGAAGGAAACAGTGTGCGTGCGGCCATCGCCGGAGAAGCCGTACATGAATGAATACACCATTCTGACCACCGACTATCCCAATGAATCCGTCACCGTCCGGATTGATAGCATACGCGTCATGCAGGGCTGGTCTGACAAAAACAAAATCTTTGTTTTTTTGCTTGATCCCCGGATAGCGGACGAACTCGAAGTTGTCGTCCGTTTCAACACACTTCAGGGGAAAATCGGATCAAAATGGAATCCGAAAGTGCGAAAAACCAGGAAAGGAGAAATGATCATCACGGTGCCTCACCCGGTCACACCAGAAAATGCCTGGGAGTAAAGCCGGTATCTGGTAACACGGCAGCTTTTGCTGCACAATGGGCAATACTCTGGATTAACTGAAAGTACTTCGCACATGAACAAGAAAAAAAGACAATGGACAATTGATCTGAATGCCGCCACCGCCACAAGCCATGATGGCTGGGTATTTGCCTTCAGCGAAGCGGATGATGATGATGATGCCCTCGACGTGGAGTGCCTGGACCATCCGGAAAATCTTTCCGAAAAACAGCTCAATGCGGCTGAAGCGATCGCCAGCGAAGCAGCCGACGCCTTTATGGAAGCCATGGGCGAAAGCGAAGCCATCACGATTGACAATGATGGCAGGGAAATCAGTCAGACCAGTTTCTGGGAATCCGGACTCGCTGAAAACGGCTATGTTTTTGTCAGCCTCCATGAGGGAGCCATTCGCATGCTCGTTCCGCCCTCAGCCGAACCATCCTATCTTCCTGAGATGAAAACGGGAAAAAAAATACTGATCGAGCCAAGCGAACAGCATGACGGCAGCCTTGACTTCGTTTTTGATGACGGCACGGATGCTCCGTTCTGGGTTGTCGTGGACACCCGGCAGATTGATGCTGAAATCCTGCCCGGCAAGGATATTCCCTTTTCTGTTTATACCCGAAAAGGAAAACAGCTTGAAATGAAAGCGGAAGTCCGCCTGCCGGAAACGGCCGCCAAAAAGAAAAAATAACCGCCAAAGCACAAATGCAGGGCCCACATGGTTGTCCCGCCTCTTCCGGTCATGCTACATTTAAGCCTGATGCTTTTGGCTGGTTGTATCTTCCAACCTCGACACTGCTGAAAGGAGCAAAGCATGAGTGACCTGGAAACCCTGCTGATGCGGGACCGGCTGACCGACAAGGCCGTGGATTTGTGGAAAACCTACCTGACCGGTCAGGACGCTGTCTATGAGTTCAACCCGGGAACATTCAACAGCGAATCCTTTTCCGTTCCCGTATCCATGCCGCTGGACCGGACCACCTGTTATGAAATGGAAGACAAAATCAGGGAAAGCATCCGTGAGGCCATCCAGCGCGGCCAGTCACGCTGGATCGCTTACTTCAATGTGGATGGTGACGGCCAGGATATCATGACCCTGAATCTGCGGCTCGGGCACATCACGTGGCGCAGCATTAATTACTTTCCCGTGCCGACCGGGCGTTGGCTTGTCACCAAATTAAGCCTGCGCGAAGTCTATCAGGAAGTCGAAAAGCTCCTGCACGAAAACTCCCAGTTTGCCCTTGAGCAGTAACGATCCCTGACATTTCCTCCCGCGTGACAGACGGCCTTGCATTGAAGATGGCCGTCGTTTTATTTCTTTTCCTGTTGTCACTGTTTGCATAACAGCAGCGCCATCCGGCTTTCTGTTGTGACAAATCAATCCCTTTTCCCCTGCTCTCCTGTCTTAACCTGAGGGAGAGGCAGCGCAAAAAGGAAACGCATCATGCCGGAAATGAAGGCAACAGAAGCATTCGTCATGTCCAAAGTATCATGGAGCAGCGTACTGGGCGGTGTTACCACTGTGCTGGCAACATCCATACTGTTTTCGGTACTGGGGATGGCGATGGACAGGATGCTGCCTGATCCGGATGGCAGCCTGACGATTACAGCCGGCCCGGATCTGTGGTCTGTCATCGCGCTGCTGGCAAGCTTTGCGCTTGGCGGCTTTATTGCGGTCATGCAACCGGAATTTATCCCGTCACAAATGGCAAATGCCCGTGATGATGCCGTCCGTTCACTGCAAACGCTGCGCCTTCACCCGGATAACTATGCGAGCATCCTCTCTGATCTGATTGATCGCCTGGACCAGCGTATGAGTGCCATCACGGAAGACATCGATCAGGAACATGCCATTCGCGGGCTGATGAAAAATACCCGGATGAACGGAGATGAAGCACGGGTTAATCTGATTCGCCTTTTGGCAGAGCATCAGCAGGCTACCAATCTGGCCTGTGATGTGCTGGGAGAAGCGGAAGGCCGCCTGCGTGCAGCCCAGCTTGAAATTGATGACATACTGGAAAATGCCCGTCAGATGTCTGAGACACTATCCCGTACGATTACCCGCTCGGCACTCGGCGCCTTCTTCACCCTGGTTCTTTGCGCCCTTCTCCGCAGTTATAGTGGCTATCTTGGAACGATCCGGCAATTGTCCTGGCAAAGACGGAAAAAAAAGATGGTTACAGAAAAAGAAACCCCGGAAAACCGGCAGCACCCTATGTAATCGATATCAAACCAGCTTTTTCCCTCCACGCTATAATTTCCGAAAAAGGAGGTCCAATATGAAAAAAAGCATCTTTTTTTGTTTTTTCCTGAGTGTCTTTGTCTTTGCCGCCTGCAGTGCCACGCCAGAAACCAGCCCTGTCGCGCCTGCTGCCGTTCCGGATATTCATAACGCGCGTAATGCACTTGACTACGAGGGAACCTATCGCCCGCATGCCCTGATTCCGGCAAACGGCTTAAGTGAAATTGAAATCAGGGCAGAAGGCAGGTACAGCTATACCACCGGTACAGGCGCCAAAGTCACCGGCAATTTTCGATGGGATGATTCCGGCAGCCGGATCATCCTTGATCATGCCGCCGAAATACCACTCGTTTTTTTTGTGGGAGAAAATCACCTGAAGCTTCTCAGCAAAGGGCCACAAGAAGGGCTTGTCTTCCAGAAGGAGGGCATGTAGTACCCACTGGCAACCTGATCTGACAGCCCTGAAAAAGCATTTTTTTCAGGGCTTTTTCATGAATAAAGCCCGGTGGCTTCATGCTATATTGCGATATCTGCCCGATTGCAGGCCCACAAGAGGAGAGGTTCATGAGTGAAAAAGAAAAAGCGGATGATACGCTGATGCCGGTCTGGGCATCCATGCTGTCAGCCAGTCTGAAACAGACACTGATTCTGAGTTATCTGAACAAGAAATTTCCTGGCGCCATCCAGGCCATGTTGCAGGAATTTGACACACTGTCCGACATGCTTGATATCCAGCCTGAAGTCAAGGAGGATATCACCAAAACCCTGGATGGCCTGCCGAAAATGAGTGAGGAAAACAATCCCTTTCGCATCATTTCAAATGAAATCATGGCAGACACGGTAATCCAGACGCTCATACTGCGGTACTTCATGAAATCAAACCCGGATATGGCCCGGGCCATGCTGGAAGATTTCCAGCTTATTCTAGCTGAGCTGAACCTGAATGACCCGGTGAAAGAGCGCGTGACCACATCACTTTCAGAATTTCTGCCGGAATAATTGCCGGGAGTTTTTACTGCCTGTTGCCCGACAGTTTTTCATACAAGGCAAATAGCTTATACTGGAAAAAGGCCAGCAAAACGCTGTCGGCATCCTGGTATGACATCACCCGGCACGCCATGCTCCTCCCTTATTGTCAACGGTAACGGGACACGTCATGTTTGAGTCAAAACAGCACTCGCTCTCTTTTCGTCCCTTCATCCTGTGTACGGGCCTGGTGTCGCTCCTGTGGATGTTTATGGCATGGTTTGCCGTAGATGCCTATGTCAGCCTGCAGGCAGACAAGTCCTTTATCGAAACCGAAAAAAAAACCTATAACGCCATTATCGAACTCCGTTCGGGGATGGAAAAAACCTTCAGCATCCTGCATGCCGTACCCGGCATTGTCAGCCGCGTTTCCGAAATACGGCGAATGCTCCATTACGCCAACGCCCGGCAGGATAAAGCCCTCACGTCATCCGAGGCACGGCGTACCATCTATGAAAAAGATCCTTATTTCGCACCCTCAAGCCGCTTCCTTGCCGCAGCCGTCAACGATCTCACCGCCATCAGTGCGCTATGGGTAATGACGCAGGATGGCATTACGATAGCGGCAAGCAATGCGGGGGGAAAAGAAAGTTTTGTCGGTGAGAATTTTTCCCGCCGTGAGTATTTCCATGCCGCCATGATGGGCAAGGAAGGACTGCAGTATGGTGTCGGCTGGACCAGCCATACCGCCGGTCTTTACTTTTCTGCTCCTGTTTGGGATGGCGACAGCATTATCGGTGTCGTGGTTGCCAAAATCGACATACACTATCTGGATTCGATCATGAAGCAGACCAATGCCTTTCTGATTGATGCCTATGGCGTCATCATTGCCGCCAGCGACCCGCAGTATGAAATGATGGTGATGCCGGATGCCGCTATCCAGTCCGTCAGTGAAGAAAACCGGATGGCACGCTACCGGCAAAAAAGCTTTGATCCCCTGCCAATCTCCGCCTGGAAAGACACAGTGGAAACGCCATTTGTCCGGATTGGCACAACGGAAAACCCGTTTTACATCCTTTCCGCAAAATTCCTGGATGGCCAGCTCAAGGTGATGATTGCCATGGAAGCCCCCTTCCTGGGATCGAAAAATGAAGACCGCAGCCTTATTTTCGCCGTACTTCTGGTTACCGGTCTACTGATCATCCTGTTTTCCAGCTCGATGATTTATCAGGTGAAGAATGCGGGGCTCGTCAAAGAAAACAAGAGACATCAGGATATGCTGGAACATCTGGCCATGCATGATGTCCTTACCGGTGTCTATCGCCGCGGCATGACGGAAACCATTATTGAAAACGGTATACGAACTGCATCAGAGACCCGCTCTTACTTTGCTGTCATGTTCGTTGACCTCGATTTTTTCAAGGATATCAATGATAACTACGGTCATGCTGCGGGAGATGAAATCCTGAAAGAAACGGCACGCCGTCTGCAGGGAGCCATTCGGAAATCCGATAATGTCATCCGGTATGGCGGAGACGAGTTTATTGTCATTTTAGGCAATATTGAATCACCGGACATCGCAGGCCACATCGCTTCCCACATCCTGCAATCGGTCAGACAACCCATCATGGTCAATGGCGAAGCAATGTCCCTGACCGCCAGCATAGGCATCGCCATTTACCCGGATGACGGCAATGCGCCGGAACCCCTTTTACTTCATGCTGACACCGCCCTGTACTATGTCAAGGAAAATGGACGGGCGCATTATGCGTTTTATGATAAAAGCCAGCCGCTGGGTACAAAAACCCAACCCATTGAAAATTAACAACTTTTACAAATAAAGCGCCACAAATAAAAAAACGTTGCCCCGGCTCCTGATATCAGAACACATTTTTGTTTCCGGAAGGCACCAAAAATGTGTTGAATTCCAGCATTTTCATCTAAAATAGCGTAATTCCTGCCAGCAAAAAAATAATTTGTCATGCCCATGTAATCCAATGGGGAAGCTGACCGGGAAAGATTGGTATCACCAGAACACCGGATTCACAAAATCCGGCATCTAAATCCGGTCTGGACCTTTATACACAAAAGGCAATGTTAAACGACAACTCCGACCAACTATCAAGCCGTCCATTCATCATCACATCCGCGTTGATGTCATTGATATGCATGGTGGCTTCCTGGTTCATTGCCCATGCCTATGTTTCATGGCAAACCAACCAGGCCTACACTGTCACGGAAAAAAGAGCACGCATTGCCATTGGTGAGCTTTACGAAGGCCTGCACCGGACCATGAGCCTTTTACATTCGTTTCCGGCCATCATCAGCCGCGATGAAAACATACAGCAGACACTCAGGGAGTTCAACCACCGCCCCGAGTTGACCAGCATGCCGCATGAAAACCGCAGCAAATATCTTCACCAGTACCCGACTGTGGCAAAAGCCAGCCGCGAACTGGCCGAAGCGGTAAAAGATATCGGCGTCATCAGTGTTCTGTGGACAATGAGAAAAGATGGTATTGCCATTGCCTCCAGCAATGCGGACACGCCGGAAAGTTTCTCCGGCACGAATTATGGTGACCTGGATTACTTCAAGGCTGCCCTGCGGGGGGAGAACGGGCAGCAATATGCCATGGGGCGCCGGACCAATATTCCCGGCCTTTTCTTTTCTTCCCCGGTACGCGCTGGCAATGAGATTATTGGCGTTGCCGCCGGCAAAATCGATCTTTCCTATCTCTATAACTGGATCAGCCAGACCAATGGCCTTCTTATTGATGAATACGGCGTGATCATTCAGGCTGCTGATCCGGAATACGAAATGATGGCGCTGCCTGGAGCGGAAGTCGGCAAACTTTCCGAGAAACAGCGGCAGACACGTTATCAGCAGACTGAATTCAAGACATTGGAACTCAAACCATGGGATAGCGATTCCGGTTCACCCATCTACAAACTCGGTGAAAGTGAAAAACCTTACTATGTGCTTTCGACCGAACTCAAGGATCATCACTTAAAGCTGATGATCGCAATAGAAAGCCCCGCCACCGCCGAGAAAAGTACCAAACGCCAGATTCTCTTTGTCACACTTGCCGCTGGCGGCATGCTCTTTATCCTGCTCGTTGCCGCACTGACTTACCACTTCAAGGCGCTCCAACTGGCCAGAAAAGCCAGGGCAAGACAGGAACTGATCGAACATCTGGCATCCCATGACAGCCTCACCGGTCTGTACAGCCGTTCATTGACTGACCAGTTGATTACCCAGGGCATTTCCATCGCTTCCCGAAGCGGTACCCGGTTTGCGGTCATGTTTATTGATGTGGATCTTTTCAAGGATATCAATGACAGCTTTGGCCATGAAATCGGTGATGAAGTGCTGCGCGAACTGGCAAACCGGATCAAAACAGCTGTCAGAAAAACCGACATCGTCATCAGGCATGGTGGAGATGAGTTCATTATCATCGTCAATGACATTCGGGATCCGGAAGACGCCGCCGGCATGGCGGTAAACCTGCAGTCCAGCATCCAGCAGCCTTTCCTTATCCAGAATACCTCTTTAGTACTGTCTGCCAGCATCGGTATCGCGATTTATCCCAATGATGGTGAAACACCATCACTCCTGCTGCGCCATGCGGATACGGCACTTTATAACGTCAAGGAAAAGGGCAGGGCAGACTATTCCTTCTACCAGACCCAGATGTCAGTTGACCTGGCCGCGCGCAAGACACTTGAGGCCGACATGATACGGGGCCTCAAGAACAATGAGTTTTTCCTGGTATACCAGCCGCAGTACTCACACATCAAAGGGGGTATCACTGGCTGTGAAGCACTGATTCGCTGGCGTCATCCCACCAGACGGATTGTTCCTCCCATCGAATTCATACCCGCCGCAGAACGCTCCGGATTTATCGGCACGCTTGGTGAATGGGGCTTGAATGAAGCCTGCCGCCAGGCCAACGAGTGGCGTGAGACGCTGGGTGAAATACCGGTTTCCGTCAATCTCTCGACCGTCCAGTTCCAGCGTTCGGATTTGCTTGATATCGTCCGCCGGGTGGTCAAACAACACCATGTCACGCCTGGCGCACTGGAACTGGAAGTCACGGAATCTGTCCTGATGTCTGATACTGAACGAACCTTCGGCATCATGCAGGAAATGAAATCCCTGGGAATTCGTATCAGTATTGACGACTTTGGCACAGGCTATTCCAGTCTGGCCTACCTGAAAAAATTTGATGCCGATGTCCTGAAGATTGACCGTACTTTCGTCAGTGACATGGAAAACAACTCAAACGACCGCGCCATCATCAGCGCAGTCATCAATATGGCACAAAGTCTTGATTACCATGTCATTGCAGAGGGTGTTGAAAGCAGGGAGCAATATGACCTGCTGATGGAAATGGGCTGTTATGCCATCCAGGGTTACTGGTTCAGCAAGCCCTTGCCTGCAGATGAATTTGCCCGTTTTTATACCGAAAACCAGGACAAAATGGCATAACAGATTCTGCCCCTTCTTCTCTCCTGATCTCATGAACAACTGCTTGTCTCCTGAAAAAGCGATGGCAGAATATCATCCTGATAATGTCTTTTTTTTACAACAACTCCACAAATAATAATGATTCTCATTTACAAGTTACATCATTCTCATTTAAAATTTATGCGTAAGGACACTGTGATGTCATAAAATATCGCGCATAAAACAAAATTGTTTTAATTTCCAACTTTTTACACAACCCATTAACTGGATTTTTTATCATGAAGAAAAAAATATTAGTCTTGGCCGTGCTGGGAGCAGCAGCAGGAATGGCCCAGGCACAAAGCAATGTTCAAATCTACGGTACAGTTGATACCGGGTATATCAAGGAAAGTGGCTCTGACGTCCGCATGGGCGAAAATGCAACCAACCTGATTGGTTTCCGCGGTTATGAAGATCTCGGTGGCGGCCTGAAAGCCACCTTTGAGCTGGAAAAACAGTTTAATCTCCAGGACGGTACGACCATGGATACCTTCATGGGAGACAAATTGAGAGGTCAGGAAAGCGCTGACTGGCTTGGTGCAGCCAACATCGGTCTGGAAGGCAACTGGGGTAAGGTTCGTTTTGGCCGTGTCCAGGAAATCTCATTTGAGTATTTCTCCTCCCTTGATCCCTTTGAGCAGGGAACAACCGGTTCATCACTGGCACTGTACAACATGACCCACTCCGAGCAGCTTGCCAATACGGCTCGCTATGACAGCCCGGAATGGAATGGCCTGGGCTTTTCCGCCAACGTTAGCCTGGGACAAGACAGACGCGATAACTCCGATGACAACAAAAATATCGGTTTCGGGGGTGGCATCCACTATGACAATGGCCCGCTGGTTTTGATGGCAAACTATAACCGCCTGGCAGACTCCAATGAGTCCTGGGTCTGGAATATCGGTGGCGGCTACGAATTCGGCCCGGCACGCGTTACTGTTGGCTATCAGTCCAGCAAGTTCAAGGATCAGAAAAATTCCGAGGTCTATCTGGCAAACCCGGATGATTTCCAGAAAATGGATCAGGAAGAATGGATGATCGGCCTGACCTATGATATCGGGCCAGGTCAACTGAAACTCGCCTATAACCGTGCCAGCATCGACAACTGGAAAGAAGGCAAGGATGGCGATACCGATAAATTTGCACTCGGCTATACCTATGAACTGTCCAAGCGCACAGCAATTTACGGTGTGGTTTCCTACACCGACAGTGATAATGGACTGGTCGGCAGCGTATACAACAATAATGGTGCAGAAAGATCAGAAGTCTATGGTATTCAGGTTGGTATGACGCATAACTTCTAAAAAGTTGAGAGAGGGTGTTTCACCCGGGGGGACTGTGAGGGGCAGTCCCCTTTTTTATCGACGAAATGTGTCGCAACGCCGTATAATGCTCCATTATTGCGGGCGTAGCTCAATGGCAGAGCAGAAGCTTCCCAAGCTTACGACGAGGGTTCGATTCCCTTCGCCCGCTCCATACCTCCCGACAATTTCCCCAGTTAATTGATCTTATCTGCCAAATGAATGGCAAACCGCTCGCGATAGTCACGCGGTGAAAGCCCTGTCACCTTGTAAAACACCTGCCGGAATGCACCGGCATCATGATAGCCGACATCCAAGGCAATCTGTTCGATACTGCGCTGGGTAAGCTCCAGCAATTCACGAGCCTGGTTCACGCGCAACCGCTGGGTATATTCTGTCGGCCTAAATCCGGTAGCCGCCTTAAAGCGGCGAAGAAAGGTTCTTTCACTCAATCCGGCACAAGCCGCCATTTCCTGCAGTGTGCCCCTCTGCCTGCCTGTGCCTGAAGCCAGTGCTGTACCTTGGTACAGCCTCATCGCCCTGACTGAAATCAGGCAGAAAACTTCTGAAATAATGCTGCGAATGCCTGCCTGGGTCCATGACCAGAAAACGGGCGGTATGCGCGCTGATACTGGGGCCGAGCAATCGTGCAACCAGGGCCAGCCCCGGATCAATCCATGCCATCAGCCCCGGCAGTGACAATATCTCCATCGTCAATGACCAGGCGATCGGCATCAATCCTGACGGCAGGAAAACGCCCAGCCAGTTCCTCTGCCAGGCACCAGTGCGTCGTCACTGTTCGTCCGTCAAGTGCGCCGCTGTGCGCTAAGACAAACGCTCCGGCACAGACTGATGCAAGAATGGCAGCACGTGCGTGCCGGGCACGAAGCCAGTTGAGCATCGGCCTGATAACAGCATCTTCCGGGCGCTCTCCCAGACAGGGTGGCGCCACAATCACCACCGGCTTTTCCGGGTATCCGGGGTGGCTGTCAAAACAGCAGAGTACTTTCTCATCTGTTTCAGAGAGCTTCCAGTGGCGCACCCGCAATACCGGCAAACGGGTATCCGCATTTTCTGCCGCAATGCGGTTGGCCACCCCGAAAAGATCTGTCAAACCATGGATAGCTTGCCTGTTGTGCGCCGGGATAACACAACAAGCCGATTTCATGTACATCATCTGAAAGTTGCATTTGTCAGTTTCTCCCCCGATATTGCCGATCCGGCCAATCCCGGAAAACAGGCTTCCGGCCGAGAATACAGTCCTTGCATCAACTTAACAAGGAGCACAAAATGCAGAAACAGGCACTGATTGTGGTTGACATCCAAAACGATTATTTCCCCGGCGGCAAGTGGGTTCTTGATAACATTGAAACGGCTGCCGCCAATGCCGGACGGGCCCTTGAGGCCGCGCGCAAATCAGGTGATCTGGTGGTGCATATTCGCCACGAGTTCCCCGATGCCGATGTGCCGTTTCTTGCGCCAGGCTCTGCAGGTGCACAGGTTCATCCTGCCGTTGCGGAGCAGCCTGGCGAACCGGTCATACACAAGCAGCAAATCAACGCATTTTATGAAACGCAGTTACAGGCTGTTTTGCAAAAACATGCCATTGAACATCTGGTCATCACTGGCAATATGAGCCATGTCTGTATTGATGCTATCGTTCGCGCTGCCGCAGACATCTGCTATACCGTCACCGTACTGCATGATGCCTGTGCTACCCACGATCAACAATTCAATGGCATCCATATTCCGGCTGCCCAGGTACAAGCCGCATTTATGGCCGCGCTTGCTTTCGGCTATGCGAAAGTCATTCCGACAGACGAATATCTCAAGCAGGGCCGTTAGGTATCCATCAAAAGAAATCGCGAAAGGAGCCAGCAGTCACTTTTATGCCGGCTCCTTTCTGCGATGAGGCTGACATGCGTTTTCCGGCAGGAACAATACTGGCGTTCATGCTGCGTTAACAGGCATAATAGTGCTTTTGTCAGCCCGGTTGATTTTCATGAGTGAACAATCTGCAGAAAACAAAAAAGGCAAGCCGCTTTTTTATGACCCCACAGAACACCGCATCCGCAGCTTTGTCACCCGGGCAGGCAGGCTTTCTGCTGCACAGGAACGCGCCATCAATGAACTCGGCCCCCAATACTGCATTCCCTTTGAAAAAACGCCGCTGGACTTTATGGAATCATTTGAGCGGGTAGCCGAAACGATACTGGAAATCGGTTTCGGCATGGGAGAAACGACCGCACAGATTGCAGAATCCATGCCTGAGAAGAATTTCCTGGGGGTGGAAGTACATACACCCGGTGTTGGAGGGCTTTTAAAACTGATTGATGATCGCGGCCTGCGAAATATCCGCATAATCCAGCATGACGCAGTAGAAGTGATCACCCATATGATCGCGAAAAGTTCACTTGATGGCGTACATATCTTCTTTCCGGACCCCTGGCATAAGGCCCGCCATAACAAAAGACGGCTGATACAGCCACCTTTTGTGCAGTTTCTGACCACCCGGCTCAAATCAGGCGGATATATCCATTGCGCAACCGACTGGGAACCGTATGCCGAGCAGATGCTGGATGTGCTGGAAGGCGAGCCTTTCCTTGAAAACACCGCAAAAGACTATGCGCCGCGTCCGGACTACCGACCGGAAACCAAATTTGAAAAACGGGGGCGACGGCTGGGACACGGTGTCTGGGATCTGGTCTTTAAAAATCGCTAGGCTCAAGTGGGATCGCTCTCTACTACTTGCAGGATAATCTTGCCGATATGATTGCTGGACTCCATCAGTTCGTGTGCCTGCATGACACGGTCCAGCGGGAAAATACGGTCAACCACTGCCTTCACACGCCCTGATTCCAGAAGCGGCCAGATGTGTTCACGCAGATTTTTGGCAATCTCCCCCTTGAATTCGACCGAACGGGGACGCAACGTGGAACCGGTAACCGTCAGGCGCTTATGCAAAAGCTGTCCGAAGTCAATCGTACCCTTGCGCCCGCCCAGGTGGGCAATCATGACCAGCCGCCCATCCTCGGCCATGCAATCCAGCTCACGCTGGATATACATCGCACCCATGATATCAAGGATGACATCCACCCTTTCCCACCGGTTTCCCTTTTAACGATATCAACAAAATCTTCTGTCATGTAATTGATACCGCGAACCGCACCGAGACTTTCCGCCGCCTGGCATTTTTCCGGTGTCCTGGCCGTGGCAAAGACACGATGGCCAAGTGCAGTGGCAATCTGGATGGCCGCCACCCCGATACCGGATGTACCGCCCTGTACCAGCAGGGTTTCCCCCGGCTTGATGGCTGCGCGATCAAAGATATTGCTCCAGACGGTAAAAAAGGTTTCCGGCAAAGCGGCAGCCTCGACAAAAGTCAACCCGGCAGGCACAGGCAAACACTGCGGTATGGGTGCTATACAATATTCGGCATATCCCCCGCCCTGTAAAAGCGCACAGACCTTATCACCCATCTCAAATCCACTGCTTTCAAGCACGCCGCCGGCAACCACCCCTGCCACTTCAAGACCCGGAATCTCGGACGCGCCTGTCGGGGCGCTGTAACGCCCGCGACGCTGCAACACATCCGGTCGGTTGATACCGGCTGCGTGAACCCGAATCAGCATGTCACCCGGGCGGGGAATCGGAACCGGCAGATCAATCATCTGCAACTGACCGGTGTCACCTGTATTACCAGACTGTACGATCTCAATGGCTTTCATGATGCAAAACTCAACAAATGATGTAAGCAGACCTTACATGATAATCCCAAGCCGGAAAAAAAGCATTGCAAAAAAGGGCAATGCCGGTGAATCACCCGGCTTCTTTCCCGCTGTTTTTCCTTCCCGGACAAAAACCCATAAAAAAACCTCCTGTTAGCACAGGAGGTTTTTTTGACGCAAGTGAAGGCTTATTCAGCCGCTGGTGCCTCTTCTGCTGCCGCTTTCATCGACAGCTTGATACGGCCACGATCATCCGTTTCAAGGACTTTCACACGTACCTGCTGGCCTTCCTGCAGATAATCCGTAACCGCATTCACGCGCTCAGTGGCGATCTGGCTGATGTGCAGGAGACCATCCCGGCCCGGCAGGACCTGGACAATCGCACCAAAATCAAGCAGCTTCAAGACGGTACCGTCGTAAATCTTGCCGATTTCAACAGATGCCGTCAGCTCCTCGATACGGCGCCTGGCTTCCTGGCCTGCGGCGCCATCAACCGAAGCAATCGTTACCACACCCTCATCGCTGATATCGATCTGGGTACCGGTTTCCTCGGTAAGGGCACGGATCACCGCCCCGCCCTTGCCGATCACATCGCGGATTTTCTCCGGATTGATCTTGATGGTAATCAGGCGCGGTGCAAAGTCGGACAGCTCGGTCTTGAACTCCGGCATGGCCTGCTGCATTTTGCCGAGGATGTGCATCCGGCCCTCTTTTGCCTGGGCCAGCGCCACCTGCATGATTTCCTTGGTGATCCCCTGAATCTTGATATCCATCTGCAATGCAGTAATACCATCAGCCGTACCGGCCACCTTGAAGTCCATATCGCCCAGATGATCCTCATCACCCAGGATATCGGTCAGCACCGCGAATTTGCCGCCTTCCTTGATCAGGCCCATGGCAATACCGGCCACATGCTTCTTGATCGGCACACCCGCATCCATCAATGCCAGGCTGCCGCCACAAACGGATGCCATGGAAGATGAGCCGTTGGATTCGGTAATCTCGGAAACCAGGCGAATGGAATAGCTGAATTCATCCGGTGATGGCAAAATGGCTGCCAAACCACGCTTGGCCAGGCGACCATGGCCGATTTCACGGCGTTTGGGCGTACCGACACGACCGGTTTCACCGGTAGCAAACGGCGGCATGTTGTAGTGCATCATGAAGGCATCGCTGTATTCCCCCATCAGTGCATCAATTTTCTGGTTATCACGTGCAGTACCCAGCGTTGCCACAACAAGCGCCTGGGTTTCACCGCGCGTAAACAGCGCCGAACCATGGGTTCTCGGCAACACGCTGGTGCGGATTTCAATCGGGCGCACCGTACGGGTATCACGACCGTCAATACGTGGTTCTCCCTCTAGGATCTGTGAACGGACAATCTTTGCTTCCAGGTCAAAGAGGATATTGCCCACTTCCGTTGAATCAGGCGCATCCTCACCCTTTGCCGCCGCTTCAGTTGCCAGCGCCACATTGACCGTTTCGGTTGCCTGACGCAGCTTGCTGGTACGGGCCTGCTTCTGGCGGATCTGGTAAGCTTCACGTAAAACCGGCTCGGCAACACGGGTCACAGCAGCAACCAGCGTTTCCTTGCTGGCTGGCGCTATCCACTCGATTTCCGGCTTGCCGCCATCACGAACCAGTTCGTCAATCGCATCAATCACGGCTTTCATCTGCTCGTGACCATACACCACGCCCCCCAGCATGATTTCTTCAGAGAGTTCCTGTGCATCAGATTCGACCATCAGCACAGCCTGTTCGGTACCGGCCACCACCAGATCCATCATGGATGCTGCCAACTGTGAGGAGGTCGGGTTCAGGACATACTGCCCATCCACATACCCCACACGAGCAGCGCCCAGCGGGCCGTTGAATGGAATACCGGATACGCAAAGCGCAGCCGATGCGCCAATCATGGCGGGAATATCCGGGTCAATTTCCGGGTTGACTGACAGGACATGGATAATGACCTGCACCTCATTGAGATAGCCTTCCGGAAAAAGCGGACGGATCGGCCTGTCAATCAGGCGGGAAGTCAGGGTTTCCTTTTCAGAAGGACGGCCTTCACGTTTGAAAAAACCGCCCGGTATACGGCCGGCAGCATAACTCTTTTCGATGTAATCCACCGTCAGCGGGAAAAAATCCTGTCCCGGACGGGCTTCTTCCCGTGCAACAACCGTTGCCAGTACAACCGTATCATCCATTGATACCAGAACCCCACCGGAAGACTGGCGTGCAATTTCGCCGGTTTCAAGCGTCACGGTATGCTGACCATACTGGAAGGTTTTGCTCACTTTGTTAAACATTCTGTTCCTTTCAAATTTACCGGCAGTGTTTCAGGCGCTGCCGTTCACCTCATTCATGAAAGCGGGTAAACATGCTCCTGCTTTCCTCTCTTGCGGTCTACTTTACGACCTTTTCACAACACAACAGTTTGACTGTTCCATAACGAAATGCCCGCGACAGAAACCTGACGCAGGCATTAACAACAAGATACAACCGGTAGATAGCGTATCCGCAATTATTTACGCAATCCGAGTTTGCCAATCAGTTCACGATAGCGATTGACATCTTTTTTACGCAGATAATTCAGCAGATCCCGGCGGCGGTTAACCATCATAAGGAGACCGCGACGGGAATGGTGATCTTTCTTGTGTGCCCTGAAATGATCCTGGAGATCATTGATCCGTGCGGTCAGGAGCGCCACCTGCACTTCCGGAGACCCCGTATCGTTCGTGCTGCGAGCGTTTTCCGCCACAATAGCAGCCTTGCTTTCTTTTGCCAAAGCCATAATACTACCCTTTCACATGCGACAACAGGAGTCGGAACCCCAAGGTGTCGTGATTACAAACAAAAAACTGGCCAAAAATCAGCCAATGGCGCAGTATAAAGTAAAAATCTGTTTCTGTACAAATATCCTTCCACGAAATTTGATAAATTTTGAAGAAATAATCTGCAAGGAGAACAGAATGAAGCGTATCGCGCTCTTTTTTACCCTGTTTTTGGCATTATGCCTGACCGGATGTGCCATGTTCGCCCCGCCGCCGGATCCGGGCACCCCGGAACAGGCCATCCTTGAGCGTTATGGCAAACCCGCAGCAACCTACCCCGATGGCGAAACCACCCTGTGGGAGTATCCCGGCGGTTACTGGAGCCAGGAAACCCATATGGCAAGGATGGACAAGGACAAACGCCTGATTTCATGGGAACAGGTACGCACCGACGCGAAATTCGGCACGCTCACTATTGGAAAATCCACTGCCAATGATGTCCTTAAAACTGTTGGCAGGCCAACTGAAACCTCTCAAATCCATATGAACAACTACAAGGTCTGGACTTATCGCTACAAGCAGGATGGTGTCTGGGATTCTGTCATGCATGTGATGTTTGATGACAACGGCATCGTTCAGAAAATGGAAACCGGGCGCGATCCGCTATATGATGATGACAGAGGGATGTGGGGACGAACCGGCGTGGGCATCGGTGTTGGTGGTGGCCGTTGGGGTGGCCGCGGTGGCGGCATCGGTATAGGCATCGGATTTTAACGCCCAAAATACGCGGAGAAAATGACATGAGAGGATTCTTGTATGCACTGATGCTTTTAACCGCTGTGCTGGCAACCGGCTGCGCCAATAAATACGCAACGCCGCTCCCGCCGGGTTCAACAGAAGCAGAAGTGATTGCCCGTCACGGGCAGCCAACCGCACGCTATCAGGAAGGTGACATCACCCTCATGGAATATGCCAGCGGCTACTGGGCCCAGTATGCCTTTTTTGCAACAATGGATGCCAATGGTCACCTGGTGAAATGGGAGCAGGTATTAACCGATGAAAAATTCAATACACTGGAAGTGGGCAAGGCAACAAGAACCGATCTGTTAAAAACCATTGGCCATCCTGCAGAAATTACGCGTATCTACAAGCATAACTACGAAGTCTGGACTTATCGTTACAAAAAAGCCCTCTCCTGGGACTTTGTCATGCATTTCATGTTTGATCCGGATAACCCGAACAGCACCGTAAAAATGAAGGAGAGTGGCATTGACATCATGTATGATCCGGGCGGCGACTGATCGGGTAGGCAGATGGTTATAAGACGCCGCCTTATCCTGCTGTTTTCACTCGTCATACTCTCCGGCTGCGCGGCCATATTCGGCCCGGACCTTTTTCCAGGTGAACCCGAAGAAGCCGTCATTGCCAAGTATGGCAAGCCGACCGCCCGTTACCAGGACGGCGACATTACACTGCTTGAATATGCGAGCTTTTACGGGCAGCAGACCTATATGATCCGCCTGGATGCACAGCGCTGCTTCGTTTCCCGCGAACAGGTCCTGACTGTCGAGCAATTTCAGGCCATTCGTATCGGGAAAGACAACATGCAGTCTGTCCTGCTGAAAATAGGCCAGCCCGCCGAAAAAGACTTTCTGGTACTGAAAAATTTCACCGTCTGGAGCTACCGCTACAAGGAATCCGGCATCTGGGATTCCATGATGCACATCAAATTCGACACTAACGGTATCGTCCGCGACAAGGAAAACGGCCTCGATCCTTTATATTTCCCACGAGGCGCAATCAATGATAATTCCGGCAGATACGTTAACCTGATTGTTTCAGCGGATTGCGAAGCAAAACGCTAAAACGGCCTCGATCCGTTATACTTGCCCCGGGGCTGAATGGATTCAGACCTGCACTGTAACATTTCAGCCAATGACGCAACAAGTCCTCAAAGCAACCTCAATCCGTTAAATACTTGCCACACGCAAAAACGTACCTGCTTTTATCCTATGAAAACACATCCACTTGCAAAAACCCGCGAAGAAATCCGCAAGGCGCGCATTGCCGGCCAGATGGCCGCGCAGGTCCTTCACATGATCGGCCCATACGTCAAAGCGGGCGTTACGACGCTCGAACTGGACCGAATCTGCCATGACTATATCGTCAATGAACTCAAGGCAACGCCGGCAAATATCGGCTACATGGGATACCAGCATACGACCTGCATCTCGGTAAACCATGTTGTCTGCCACGGTATCCCTTCAGACAGAAAGCTGAAAAACGGCGATATCCTCAATATTGACGTGGCGCTCATCAAGGATGGCTGGTACGGTGACACCAGTAGGATGTACACCGTTGGCGAAGCCGGAATTTTAGCAAGACGCCTTATCGACACGACCTATGAAGCGATGATGGCAGGTATCTGGCAGGTACGTCCGGGCAGTACCCTTGGCGATATCGGCCACGCTATCCAGACCGTGGCCCACCGGGAAGGTTTCAGCGTGGTCGAGGAATACTGCGGGCACGGCATCGGCATGACTTACCACGATGAGCCCCAGGTGCTGCATTTCGGCAAAAAAGGCGCGGGCATGGTGCTGGCAGAGGGCATGATCTTTACCATCGAACCCATGATCAATGCCGGGAAAAAACAGGTACGTCTGATGAAAGATGGCTGGACTGCTGTTACGAAAGATCACTCCCTTTCCGCACAATGGGAGCATATGGTGGCGGTTACCGCAGACGGATATGAAATCCTGACCCCCTGGCCGCAAACAGTACCACCACACATGACATAACGCATACCGATCCTTCATTCACCAGACAAGTTGTTAACCTGTTTGTGTCTCACCTGAAGTAATATGATACTTTCCGAAAGTATAAATAAATGTGCGCCGGTACAGCGGGTTTCCCCCCAATAGCAAGAAACCACAAATGCCTGTCTGTCACCAATAACTGGAGCGCTCCTGGTAGACATTGTCTGATAATAGGAGAAGCGTGTGAACCTGCCCAAATCCCCTGACAGGGTTATTGCCGAAGAAATTATTGAACGAAGCCCTTCTGTTGCGCTCCGCGTAACTGGTGAAAACGGAAAATGGGTAACTACTTTCATTACAGAAAATATTGCTGCTTATGGTTACAGCAAGGATGATTTTCTGACCGGGAAAATAACGTGGACAGGGATTGTTCATCCGGACGATATTGATGAGCTGGTTACCGCACTGGATACTTACGAAGCGAACGGCGTTGATGAATATACGACGGTTTACCGGGTGATAAAAGCGGACGGTACGCCCATGTGGGTCATGGATAACAGCAATGTGGTCCGAAATGAAAACGGCGAAGTAATCTATGCGGACTGCATTATTACAGACTATACCGATACAAAAAACAACCTGGAAAAAATTGGAGATAATTTAAGACAGCATGCTGTCTTGAATGACATTCTTCAGGGACTACACAAATCCGACCTGGACAAATCCCTGCAGATACTCCTTGACCGGACCGGTGTCTATCTTGATATCAGCCGTGTCATTCTGTTTGAAGACAGCCCGGATCACACGCAATGCAAGGCCTCTTATGAATGGTGCAACGAGGGCATCTCATCCATGGGAGAGTTCACGATAGATTATGAAAAGGATCTTCCTGAAGTGGCGGATGACCTGAAAAAATACGGTCGCAGTATTATCAATTATGGCGATATTCCGGAAGGATCTGCGGATGAGTTTGATCACGAAGGGGTTATCGCTGCCGCCATTTTTGCCGTTTACATACAGGAAGAACCATTTGGATTTATCTGCTTTGATGAATGTATCAAGGAACGGCAATGGGATAAGGCCACACTTGTGTTCCTTGAAATGAAGTAGTTTGAATCTAATCTGACAGTTATCTCTTGCAAAGGAGAGAGTTACCGGTTTTGATATGGGTGTCGAATCCGTAAACAAAACCTTAAGGAGGTAACTCTCATGTTACATACTACCAATCCGATCATCAAACACAAAGTCGGGCTGCTTAATCTGGCATCCGAGCTCAATAACGTATCGAAAGCCTGCAAAGTCATGGGCGTATCACGTGATACCTTTTATCGCTATCACGAGCAAGTAGGACAAGGGGGTATTGATGCCCTGATAAACCAGAGCAGACGTGTTCCCAATCTCAAGAACCGGACAGAAGAAGCCACAGAAAAAGCTGTTGTTCAATATGCCATCGACTACCCGGCCCACGGTCAGGTCCGCACCAGTAATGAGCTGAGAAAGCTCGGCATTTTTATATCTGGCAGCGGTGTTCGATCTGTCTGGCTGCGCCATGACCTGGAGAACTTCAAAAAACGCCTGAAAGCACTGGAAGCCAAGGTAGCCAGCGAAGGTATTATTCTCACGGAAGAACAGGTTGCCGCTCTTGAGAAGAAAAAGCAGGATGACATCGTTCATGGCGAGATAGAAACCGCCCATCCGGGTTATCTGGGTTCTCAGGACACCTTCTATGTCGGTACCCTGAAAGGAGTAGGCCGGATATATCAACAAACGTATGTTGATACCTATAGCCGTGTTGCTCACTGTAAGTTGTATACCAGCAAGACACCCATTACCGCAGCAGATTTGCTCAACGACAGGGTGCTGCCGTTTCACGCATCCCAGGATGTACCGGTATTACGCATCCTTACGGATAGGGGAACAGAGTTCTGTGGCCGCGTTGAGAACCATGATTATCAGCTTTATCTGGCAATCAATGACATCGATCACACGAAAACGAAAGTCAGGTCACCCCAGACAAACGGTATCTGTGAGCGCTTTCACAAGACTGTTTTACAGGAGTTTTACCAGGTGGCATTCCGGAAAAAACTGTACTACGATCTGGATTCACTGCAATCCGATCTGGACAACTGGCTTCATTATTACAATAATGAACGAACCCATCAGGGAAAAAATGTGCTGTGGCAGAACGCCCATGCAGACCTTTCTTGATGGATTGAATGTCTGGAAGGAGAAAAATCTGATCCAGATGTAATCTGACAGATACCCAAACAAAACCGGCTTCTGTCAGATCAGGTCTAAACTACTACACTTGAAAACATTTCCCAACTGGTTTCCACGGCGCTGATCCGAAGAAAAAATGAGCGCGTCATCCGGGATATGGCGCTGACCGACCAGTTAACAGGGCTGGGTAACCGCCATCACCTTGAAGCCTGCCTGACCCAGGCGCTTGAAGATACCCGGCAGTCAGGGCAGGTCAGTTATCTGCTTTTCATTGACATGGATGACTTCAAGATCATCAATGATGGTTACGGTCATGATTATGGTGATGTCATCCTCAAGGACTTTGCCTCTTTCCTGAAAAGCGATTTCGGCAGCATGGCGAATGTCTTCCGCTTTGGCGGTGATGAATTTGTCATCCTGATGTCGCCGGAGCATACCGATTCCATTTATGCCGTCATCAACAGCCTGCTTGCCCGCGCCCAGCTTCCCTGGCATGTCATCAATAAAAGTTTTTACTGCACGTTAAGTATCGGTGTGGTGCACTTTCCCGAAGATGACGCAAACAGCAAGGACATCATTAAACATGCCGACATTGCCATGTACCAGGCAAAGCGTATGGGTAAAAACAATTACGCTTTTTATTCCAGTACACGGGATAACGACTCCATTGCGCGCGCGGAAATCGAAAAAGAAATGCGTGAGGCCATTGATAACGGGTTTCGGGGATTTTCTGTCGTTTATCAGCCCTTAACGGAGGCAACAGGCAATATCATCGGTGCTGAAGCGCTCCTGCGATGGATACTCTCCACAGGACAAACCATCTCTCCCGCGCAGTTTATTCCCCTGGCAGAATATCTGGGGCTCATCGTTCCTGTCGGAGAATTCGTGCTTCGCGAAGCGACCACCTTCTGCAGGGAAATCAATGCAACGCGTCCGGATTTTTATGCAAGCATCAATATCTCAATCCGCCAGTTCCAGCAACAGGATTTCCTGGAACGTGTTCTTCTGATACTGGAAGAAACCGGCGTCAGCCCTTCAAATATTATTTTTGAGATAACAGAAGGCATGGTCATGCACGACATCCAGCGGGTAAAACATCTTTCTGACGAGTTACGGCAGCATGGCATTCGCATTGCCATGGATGATTTTGGTGTGGGTTACTCCTCACTGGGCAATATGCGCGAATTGTCGATTGATATTGTCAAAATCGACCGGACCTTCATCAGGGATGTCTCAACGGATTCCTATTCAAAATCCTTTATTCGCCTGATTACGGACCTGGTTCATTCTATGGGTAAAATGGTTTGCATCGAAGGCGTCGAAACGACAGAACAGCTTGATTACTGCCGCGAATGCGGCGCTGACTGCATGCAGGGTTTTCTTATCTACAAACCGGTTCCACCGGATGTGCTGCGAGAGCGGCTCGAGACGTAAGGAAAAACAGGGCCACACGCACGAATGCATCGTCTGCACAGTGGGACTTGAACGATAAAAAAGCCGGAAATGATGTGTCCTTCCTTGAATACCATTTCCGGCAATCGATTACATAACGTAAATACGCTCTGCACCTAGTCAATCACCTTGGAAACGGCATCCAGATACGCATTGACTGAAGCGGTCACAATATCGGTATCCGCGGAGAATCCATAAAATACCTTGCCTTTGTATTCTGCCTGGATATGAACCTTGCCGACATCATCCGTGCCACGGGTAATCGCCTGAATCAGGAACTCCTCAAGCGTCACCTTCTGCTTGACCAGTTGTCTTACCGCATTCAATGCGGCATCGATCGGGCCATTGCCGGAAGCCGTTGCCATACAGGGCTCGCCATCAATAACCAGACGAATCGTAGCCATCGGAATGGAGCTCTTGCCACAGACGACCTGCAGGTAGTCAAGCCGGACTCTTCTGGCATCTTCAATGGTGTCAATGCCGGCTAAAATGCGAAGATCATCGTCGGAAACCGTCTTTTTCTCATCGGCCACTACCAGGAATTTGGTATACGCCACATCCAGCGCTTCGGGTGACAGTTCATAGCCCAGCCGGCGCAAGTGGTGGTCAAGCGCAGCACGGCCACTGCGTGCACTCAGCACGATGGAAGAATCGCTGACGCCCACATCAGCCGGATCAATGATCTCGTAATTTTCGCGGTTTTTCAGTACACCGTCCTGATGAATGCCGGATGAATGTGCAAAAGCATTACGGCCGACAATCGCCTTGTTCGGCTGTACCGGCATACGCATGAGATTGGAAACCAGGCGCGACGTCTTCATGATCCGCGTGGTTTCAATATCTGTATAAAACGGCAGATCCTTGCGGCATTTCAGGATCATGACAACCTCTTCCATTGAGGTATTGCCTGCACGTTCACCAATGCCATTAACCGTACACTCAACCTGGCGGACACCATTGACGATACCAGCCAGGGCATTGGCAGTCGCCATGCCCAGATCGTTGTGGCAATGCGCAGAAAGAATCGCCTTATCGATATTTTTGACATGGTTTATCAGGTATTTGATCTTTTCGCCGTATTCGTAAGGCGTGCAGTAACCCGTGGTATCCGGGATATTGATCACGGTAGCACCTGCTTCAATCACCGCTTCCACAATACGCGCCAGAAATTCATTTTCACTGCGTCCGGCGTCCTCGGCAAAAAACTCCACATCATCAATGAAGCGGCGGGTGTATTTCACGGCCTTGACTGCTCGCTCAACGATTTCATCCGGCGTGGAATTGAACTTGGAATAAATATGGTAGGGAGAAACACCAATACCAGTATGGATACGCCCTCTTTCCGCATGTTTCAAGGCATCAAGCGCAATATCGATATCACGCTCAACGGCACGCGTTAATGCCGCAATGACCGGCTTTCTGACAGCCTTTGATATTTCGACCACCGATTTGAAATCACCCGGGCTGGACATGGGGAATCCGGCTTCGATGATATCGACGCCCAGCTCTTCCAGCGCCCGCGCAATCTCGATTTTTTCCAGAGTATTCAGCTGGCTGCCGGGTACCTGTTCCCCGTCTCGCAAGGTGGTATCGAAAATATAAACTTTGTCTGCTGGATTGGAAACCATGTCATGCTCCTTTGGTAAAAACGGCTATCTATTAAATACGTTCAAGTACAGCCTTGCCTCATTCACTCGTGGCGAACGGCAACGACAGCACAAATTGTGGGTATAGGGATATCAGCACGCTTAGCGCGCTAGCGGGGATAGCGGCAGGGCGTGACACCATGCGCATAAAGAAGTGAAAACAGCAATGTCACTGATGATAATCATGCGAGAACTATAAGCCTCTTTTTTGAATCATGCAACTTTTTTGACTGGCAAAAAACAATTATTTTTCCACCAGCCGACTTGTTGGAACCATTCTACCCCGAATTTGAATCCGGTGCTTCAAACTGCTCTTCTTCCGTCTGGACAATACTGACCGGCTTGCCTTTTATCTTGTGCCACACATAAACCACATATCCTGACAGTCCATACAGGACAAAAAGGCCAAACAGGACTTTGGGCGGATCAAAAGAAATCGTCACCACAATCAGCACCAGCACAATAACCGCAATAAACGGTACCGACTTGCGAATATTCATTTCCTTGAAACTGTAAAACGGGACATTGGTGACCATGGTCAGACCCGCATACAGGGTAATTCCCCAGCAGGTCCAGTAAAAATCCCGCCCGAAAAAGCCCAGATCATCCATCAGCCAGATAAAACCGGCCACGATGGCTGCTGCTGCCGGGCTGGGTAATCCCTGGAAGAAACGCTTGTCGACAACCGCGATATTGGTATTGAAACGCGCCAGGCGCAAGGCCGCACAGGCGCAGTAAATAAAGGCGGCCACCCAGCCCATCCGGCCCATGCCTTTTAACGACCACTCATAAGCCACAAGGGCCGGAGCGACCCCAAAGGTGACCATGTCGGAAAGACTGTCGAGCTGGGCGCCAAATTCGCTCTGGGTGCGGGTCAGACGCGCCACCCGGCCATCCATGCTGTCTAAAATCATGCCGATGAAAATGGCCACTGTGGATTGTTTGAATTCGAGATTCAGTGACATCACGATCGCATAAAATCCGCAAAACAGAGCGGATATCGTGATCATGTTCGGCAGGAGGTAAATTCCCCTGCGGCGGGGTTTCAACGGCTTCACAGGGCAACCTTTCCGGGTTGTTCCGGCAAGAAAACAGTCTCTTTAATAGGGTAATAACGCATCATCGCAAGTTCTAGATTAACACGTTATACCCGCTTTTTCTTCATTCTCGTCAATGTGAGGAGAATTCGGCCAGAATCGTTTCCGTAGCATACACCTTGTCACCGACCGCCACTTTGGGTTGCGCGGTAACCGGAAGGTACACATCCACACGCGAACCAAACCGGATAAAGCCAAAACGCTGTCCCCGGGAAAGCGCATCCCCCTTGCCCACATAACAGAGAATGCGCCTGGCAACCAGTCCGGCAATCTGGACACAGGTCACCATGGCGCCGTTATCCGCGCGGATCACCATCGCATTGCGCTCATTTTCCATGGATGCCTTGTCCAGGTCGGCATTGACAAATTTCCCCGGAAAATACGCCACCTTTTCGATCTCGCCATTGACCGGTGAACGATTGGAATGCACATTGAACACATTCATGAAAACACTGATTTTCAGCGCCTCGCGTCCTCCGTAGACATCTTCTGTTTTTTCCACCACGACAATCCGCCCGTCTGCAGGAGACAGTACGGCATTGGCATTTTCCGGAACGGCCCTTGCCGGGTCACGGAAAAACTGCAGGATAAAAAACGTGATCAGCCAAAGCGGCAAGGACCACAGCCCCCACATGAAAGTAACAAGTACAGACGCGACAAAAGCCAGGCCAAGAAAAGGCCAGCCTTCACGTGCAATAATGGGATGAGGATAATTTCTCAACACGTCTCCGAAAATCAGATAGTTAACACACTATATTACAGATAGTTGGTTTTTTGTTCCACTTTATCCAGCCGAGATATCATATTTGCCGCTACGTTTGCTATTGAAAAGACAAAAAGCGGTCCCAGATAAGAAAGGAAATACCGCCTGGCAAGCAAATGAAAAGATACCAGCGTACCGGTTCATTTTCACTTATTGCTCCAACGCAAGCAACAAACCGATTAATATAAGAGAATGTAGCGTTTGCGGCAGAGTTCATGCATGATATACCTTCAAGGCAATAAAATATCCTGAAGGCAATAATTCTACCATAGTACCGGCCTAAAGAAAACGGCTGTCCTTACGACTTTCTGAATAAACGGTAAATTATGACGTTCCGCGATCCTTCCAAACCCATGTGGGTACATGCCCTGAAAATGCTTGAACAGGCTGACAGGCTCCAGCGCCAGTTTTTCCAGCTACGCCAGAGTAGCCAGAGCGGTCCCATGTGGGAGCCGCCTGTCGACATATTTGAAACCAAAAACGAACTCCTCATCTGGATAGCCCTGCCAGGTGTTGCCCCTGACAACATCAGCGTCATCGTGGATAACGATACGCTTGCGATTGTCGGTGAGCGCCCGCTGTGTGCTGAAAAAACCAATGCCATTATCCGCCGCATGGAAATTCCCCATGGCCGTTTTGAACGGCGAATCAACCTGAAAGGCGGCCAGTTTGAAATCTGTGAAAATACACTGGCCAACGGCTGTCTGAAACTGGTTCTGAAAAAAATCTGATACAGGTGACCAATGAATAACCCTCTTAACATCTTTTCACTTTCCGAAGGCTCGGATACCAATCTTTCCGGGGCAATGGCGCCGGAAAATCCGCTGGAAGAAAAAGACAAAACCGATTTCCCGGCTGTCCCGGAAGATGCGCTTATTCTGCTGCCTGTGCGAAATCTGGTCCTTTTCCCGGGCATGGTTGTCCCTATTCACATCGGGCGTGACAGCTCCATTCTCGCTGCGCAGACCGCGATTCGCAACGACCGTCAATTGGGCATTATCCTGCAAAAGGATCCGGAAGAAGACGTTCCTTCCGGCCAGGAAGAGTTGCATGAGGTAGGCACCGCTTCCAATATCCTGCGGTATGTCACGAGCCCGTCCGAATCCCACCACATCGTTTGCCAGGGCGAGGGGCGCTTCCGCATCAGGAAAATGCTTGACGGCTATCCTTTCCTTGTCGCTGAAGTCGATCGCTTCCCGGAAACGAATGAAAAAGACATCGAAATCGAGGGCCGCATGGTGCAGCTCAAGCAGCGCGCCGTCGAAATCCTCCAGATGACGCCCGATGTTCCGCAGGAGATTGCTGATTCCATGCTCAACATCAGCTCACCGGAACTCCTTTCCGACCTGTTGACCGGCCTTATTGATATCAGCCCGGAGGAAAAACAGCGGGTACTTGAAATGCCGGACCTGAAAGAGCGCATGGATAACGTGCTCAAAATGCTCAATTACCGACTTGAGGTCTTAAGGGTATCCCGCGATATTGACAAGCAGACCCAGGAACGGCTGGGTGACCGCCAGCGTGAAGCGCTTCTGCGAGAGCAGCTCAAAACGATCCAGCACCAGCTTGGCGATAATGACAGCGGCAATTCGGAACTGAATGATATCGAAAAAGCCATTGCCAAAGCGAAAATGCCCGAAGAAGTGGAAACGCATGCAAAAAAAGAGCTGAACCGCCTGAAAAACATGCCCGAAGCAGCTGGCGAATACTCCATGCTGCGGACTTACCTGGAATGGCTGATCGAATTGCCCTGGTCAATCGCCAGTGAAGATCAAACCGACATTACCAAGGCACGCAAACAGCTGGACCAGGATCACTATGGCCTGGAAAAAATCAAACGGCGCATTCTGGAATTTCTGGCCGTACACAAGCTCAACCCGAAAGGCAGAAGTCCGCTCCTGTGTTTTGTCGGCCCCCCGGGTGTCGGTAAAACGTCCCTTGGGCAAAGCATTGCCAAAGCCACCGGCCGCAAATTTGTCCGTGTCAGTATGGGGGGCGTACACGATGAAGCGGAAATCCGGGGACACCGGCGCACCTATCTGGGCGCCCTGCCTGGCAATATCATCCAGGCACTCCGCCGCGCCGGCACGAATAACTGCGTCATGCTGCTTGATGAAGTCGACAAGCTCGGCACCGGTGTTCATGGTGACCCTGCCGCAGCGCTCCTTGAGGTGCTTGACCCTGAACAGAACAACAGTTTCCGGGACAATTACCTGTCAGTGCCGTTTGATCTGTCCGGCGTCATGTTTGTCTGCACGGCCAATATGCCGGATACCATTCCGGGTCCGCTTCGTGACCGTATGGAAATGATCGAGCTGCCTGGCTACACAGAGGAGGAAAAAGCACAGATTGCCGAACGTTACCTGGTCAAACGTCAGGTGCAGGCCAATGGCCTGAATACAAAACAGTGCCGTATCACCAAGCGTGCCCTGCATGAAATCATCAACCATTACACCCGTGAAGCTGGCGTTCGCAACCTGGAGCGTGAAATCGGCAGTGTCTGCCGCAATGTAGCCGTACAGGTAGCGGAAGGCATTGTCGAAAGCAAAAAAATCGATGTGAGTGATGTCCACCGGATCCTGGGGGCGCCCCGTTTTGAAAATGAAGTGGCTATGCGCACCGACATGCCCGGCGTTGCAACAGGGCTTGCCTGGACACCGGTTGGCGGAGATATCCTCTTCATTGAAGCCAGCCGGGTGCCGGGCAAAGACAAGCTGACGCTGACCGGCCAGCTGGGTGATGTCATGCGGGAAAGTGCCATTGCCGCCCTGACACTCCTCAAGGCACGGGCGGTTTCGCTCAACCTGGAACCGGGCCTCTTTGAAAACAGTGATATTCACGTTCATGTCCCCGCAGGGGCAATACCGAAAGACGGTCCCAGTGCAGGCGTTGCCATGTTTTTGGCACTGACATCCATGATGATGAACCGCCCCATCCTGGCAGACCATGCCATGACGGGTGAAATCAGCCTGCGCGGGCTGGTTCTGCCGGTTGGCGGCATCAAGGAAAAGGTACTGGCAGCATTACGTGCCGGCATCAAGACCGTCATGCTTCCGGCTCGCAACAAAAAAGACCTGGAAGACATTCCGGACGATGCAAAAAAACAGCTGAAATTTGTCTGGCTGGAGACCGTGGATGATGCGTTAAAAGAAGCGCTCGCAGCCGAGCGCCGCGCGGGTAAAACCAGAAAGGCGAAATAAACCGGCCAACGCAAACAAAAGAGGCAGCGAATGCTGCCTCTCAGACTGCTGACAAAGTATTGCAAAGTCCCTGGCGTTAAGCCGGGGATTTTGCTTTAATGGAATTGCTTATAGATATCCGCATAAAAGGCAGACTCTGATGCTAAAGACACCGACACCGCAGCAACACGAATTGGAGATGGTCACCCTTGAAGAACTGGTTCCCAAAGACCATCTATTAAGACTGATAGACCGCCACATCCATTTTGACTTTATCAGAGAGCACACCGCCCATCTTTACAGTGCGGACAATGGCAGGCCCGCCCTTGATCCCGTAGTTTTATTCAAGATGCTCTTCATTGGGTACCTATTCGGGATAAGATCAGAGCGCCAGATAGAGCGTGAGATTCAGGTTAACGTAGCCTACCGCTGGTTTTTAGGCTTACGCCTGACAGACCGTGTTCCAGACGCCAGCACCCTTTCCCAGAACCGCCGTCGTCGCTTTGCTGGCACAGACATAGAACAAGTCATTTTTGACGAGATTGTTGAGCAGTGCATCCGTCATGGATTAATAGGCGGTCGCGTTTTTTACAGTGACAGCACACACCTCAAAGCCTCGGCCAACAAGAACCGTCACGAACGTCACCTTGTTGAGCAAAAGCCCGTTGCCTACCTTGCAGAACTCAACAGCGCCATAGAAGCCGACCGTTATTCCCATGGCAAAAATCCCCTTTCAGACAGAGACGACGAACCGCCCTCACAAAAAGAAATCAAAGTCAGCCCGGCAGACCCTGATGCTGGCTACCTTGTTCGTGATGGCAAGCCCAAAGGTTTTTACTACCTGGACCACCGCACCGTTGACGGCAAGTACGCCCTGATCACAGACACCCATGTGACGCCGGGAAATGTCCATGACAGTGTTTCTTACCTGAAGCGTCTTGACAGGATGCAGTCACGTTTTGGATTTGAGATACAGGCCGTAGGCTTGGATGCAGGTTATGACACACCACACATAGCCAAGGGACTCATAGAGCGAGGCATATACGGCGTTATCGGTTACCGTCGTCCGAATCACAAGGCGGGCTACTTTTACAAGCGGCAGTACAGCTATGACCCTCAAGGAGACTGTTATCTCTGTCCCAATGGAAAGCTTTTACCTTACCGTACGACCAACCGTTCAGGGTACCGGGAATATGCCTCTCAACAAGGGCAATGTACGGACTGCGCCTTTCTTATGCAGTGTACCCAGAGCCGCAACCAGATAAAACTGATCACCCGGCATATTTGGCAGGGCTTCAAGGAACAGGTTCATGACAATCGCCTGACGGCAAAGGGCAAGGCGATTTACCGTCGGCGACAGGAAACGGTAGAGCGCAGTTTTGCGGATGCGAAAGAGTTGCACGGTCACCGTTATGCGCGTTACCGTGGTTTATCGAAAGTGAAGGGGCAGGCGCTTTTAGCGGCAGCGTGTCAGAACATGAAGAAGATGGCACGCCTGCTTGAGGCAGCAAGCCTTGCTTTTTTGCGCCATTTCCCGGGAAGATTCGGCCTTGTCATTGGGATATTTCGGCCAAGGGGGCTTAATGGAAAATGTGATAGCTATTTTAATTTTGTTTTGATCTCCCGATAATGCGCCAATGAAAAAACCCCACTTCGAAAAAAATGGGGTTTGTCAGCAGTCTGAGAGGCAGCGAATGCTGCCTCTTTTTTATTGGAACTGATGCAGTTTTGGAATCGCTGATTAACGTGTTTTGTGAGATGAAGTGCACGGCGCGCAGCAAGCGCGGCATATCTCACGATAGACAAGCTTGCGAACACCGAAGAGCGCAGCAATTCGCTCAAAGGCGCGTTAATCAGTGATTCCTTTACTTATCCTTGTTCTGCAGAATATACAAACCGATAATTTCAGACTGGGCCAGCACATGGCCTTCCATTTTTTCAACGACTTCAGCCTTGGTGGCATTGCCCATGTCCGGCAGGACGGTGTCCAGCGCATAAATCTTGTGGAAATAGCGATGCGTGCCAATCGGCGGACAAGGCCCGTTATACCCGGCATTTTTCCGGTCATTGATGCCCACCAGCGTACCGGCCGGCAAATCCTTGTTTACAATACCTTCTGGCAGCGTGCCTGGTGCTGGCGGCATATTGTAGAGTACCCAGTGTACCCATGTCATCTTTGGCGCTTCTGGATCCGGCGCATCAGGATCATCAACAATCAGGACGATACTTTTGGTGCCGGCAGGCGGCGCTGTCCACTCTAAAGGCGGTGAAATATTCGGGCCTTCGCAAGTATAAAGCGCAGGCATCATTTCATTATGAGCAAAAGCGGGGGATGACAGTTTGAATGACATGGGCAGACTCCTCCTCTGTTACGGGAAAAAAGGGCAAGAAAAGCGCCTCCCTTTTGACAGGGCAGCGCTTGACATCAGGCTCAGTTAATCGGGATATCCCTGACAGTATCCGTCGCCGCCTTGGGCAGGCGGATCAGCAGTACCCCGTTGATGGCATTGGCCGTGGCTTTTTCCGCATCCACATGACGCAGCAGGGCAATCCGGCGTTCAAAAACACCATACGCCCGCTCCATGGCATGGTAATGGCTTTCAGCACTTTCACGGGCAAAACGCTTTTCTCCGCTGATGATCAGCGTACTGCCTTCCACCCGGATCGTGCAGTCCTGTTTTTCCACCCCCGGGATTTCAATACGCACAATAATGTCGCTGGCCGTTTCTTCCACTTCACTGGCAATCAGCCCCCAGCGCGGAAAATTCAGGTTCGCCTCGTCTTCGAGCTGTCCATCCATCATACCCGGCTCAAAATGGGTCAGTGAATTATTGCTGCGGCTTAACAGTTCACGCCAGCCATCGGACAGGTTTTCCCAGGCCCGGTTCAGCTCACGACCAATATTTTTACTTGCCTGTTTGATTGAATCCAGCATGATGTCCTCCTGTTGTTAAAAAGTTCAGACTTTCAATACATGCATCACTGCAATACCAGGTTTTTATAATAAAACATTCTCCAGCAACCGTTACAACAATCTCATGCTTACACCAGTCTTTTCACCTGTTGAATTCCGTTACTTTTCACCAGGGGGCACGTAATTCGGTACTTCCTCGGCCCCCTCGCCAAAGAGAAATTTTTCCATCTGCTCGGCCAAAAGCTTCCTGGCATGCGGATCCATCATATTCAGACGATATTCGTTAACGAGCATGGTCTGCTGACGAATCCAGGCATCCCACGCCTCTTTTGAGATATTTTCATAAATACGCTTGCCCAGCTCACCGGGATAAGGGGGATAATCCAGCCCCTCCACCTCTTTTTGCAGCTTGGCGCAATAAATCATTCTTGCCATTTTTCTCTCCTTGCCCTGGGCCACACTGGCCTGTTATCCGTTTGTTATTTCTGAAGCAATTCAGCGTCACGTTTCCCGACGGCATCGACGGCCCGCATCACACTGGCACGCAAAGCGTCCTCTTCCAGCGCCATGACACCCGCAATCGTTGTTCCGCCTGGTGACGTTACCCGGTCCATCAGGACCGCCGGATGCTCTTTGCATTCCAGGACAAACTGAGCACTGCCCATGACAGCCTGCGCAGCCGCAATCAGTGCATCCCGCATCGACATGCCCCCTTTCAGGCCGCCTCGTGCCAGCGCTTCAATAAACATGAAAACAAATGCCGGGGATGCGCAGGCAACCGCCGAAAACACGCCAAACTGGGACTCCTCGATCGCCATGGTCCTGCCCAGCGTATCAAAAAGCGCAAAAACAAAACGGGATTGCTCTTCCGACACAATCCGGTTACAGCAGATACCCGTCATACTCTGGCCGATTTCGACATTGATACTGGGAATCACACGCACAATCGGCAGCGAGCCCACACCACCCAGAAGAACGCCGATTTTTTCCATTGACGTACCTGCAGCAACGGATACCACGAGCGGGTTTTTCTTTGCCACCGCCCTGGAAAGGGGCGGCAGCAGTATATCAAACATATCCGGCTTGATTGACAACATCAGCACATCGGCAACCTCAACCAGTTGCTCATTGTCTGCACAGATATTAATGCGCGTTGCCTCGGCAAAGCGTTTCAGTTTTTCCTGATCTCTTGCGGTTGCATAAATATTCTGCGGTTTGGTAAAACCGGAGGCCAGCATGCCCCTGATGATGGATGTGGCCATATTGCCTGCACCCAGAAAACCAATATTCATTTCTTTCTCCCTGAAAAACCTGCGACGCAATGCCTAACGCTACAAGCAACCGCCACAGGCATCAGTATACGCGCTGTGACAAGACAACGAAAACTTTCTCCCTTTGCCACCGTGATCACGGCACACTGTCTTTATTTCCATTGTTTTCGCAAGTACGCCTGCAATACGCGGGCGTGGTTGATTTCCGGGTCTTTTGCACCATAAATCAGCGAGACCTTTTTCTGCCCTCTGACCTTTTCCTTCAGTTCACCCAGTGCTTCAGTTTCCTCTTTCAGCTCTGCCTCATAGCGGCGGGTGAATTCCGTAAATTTGCCCGGTTCATGGTTGAACCATTTTCGCAATTCCGTGGAAGGCGCAATATGCTTGTCCCAGAAATCAATATGCGCCTTTTCCTTTGACAGTCCGCGGGGCCATAACCTGTCGATCAGTACCCGGAAACCATCATCGGCTGAAACAGGCTCATAGGCCCGCTTGATCACAATTTCCATCGTCCTTCCTTTCATGTCTGTTTTTCACCCAATTGCCAGATTAAACGATTTTCACGATTTCATCCTGTTTTGTATCATTGCCCCGTGAGATCAACGGAACCGGATGACGCTTGACACATTTCAACATTTTTTGAATAATCGTTTTATGGAAACCCAAAAAGCCGCTGTATTATTTGAAGCCCTTTCTTCTGACATCCGGCTGGATGTCTTCAGGCTGCTTGTCAAGAATGCGCCGGATGGGCTGGTAGCCGGAGAGATTGCCCGCCAATTGGATATCCCGTCTACCAACCTGTCTTTTCATCTGAAAGTCATCATGCATGCCGGGCTGGTCAGTATGGAAAAAGAAGGCCGTTTCGTGCGCTACCGGGCCAATATTCCTCTCATGCTGGACATGATTGGCTTTCTGACAGAGCAATGCTGTTCAGAAAACCCGGAAGTCTGCCAGGCATTCAGGGACGAAAGCGGCGTATCTCTCCTGCTTTTCCAGAAAAAAAACACACCATAGTCCGCCCTGTATTTTTTTCACCAAACAGCTCAATAATTCAGCAACTATAAAATTATCTATCCGGACATGACGATACAGGATAAAAGAAAAACCATTCCGATCAGCAGTGGCTGTCCCTCGTCTCTCCAGGCAACCGATCAGCAGGACCCGCAGGGAAAGTCCTGGCATGTGCGCTATCTGGTTTCTGTCGGGCTTGGGGCCACTATCTGGGGCATGGCTTATGCCGGTATTCATCCGGCGACCCAGTGGCTGGTTCATGACCTGTTCGGCATGGCACCCGATTCACCCTTGGGGCAATCCCTGGCTTTTTTCCTCTATGACACCGTCAAAATCTTTCTTCTGCTCGTCATGATGGTATATATCATTGCATGGCTTCGTGCCGCATTATCGCTGGAAAAAATCAGAAATTTCCTGGTTGGGCGCGGGCGGGCTGCCGGCTATTTCATGGGGTCGGGTTTTGGTGCTGTCACCCCGTTTTGTTCCTGTTCAAGCATCCCTTTATTCCTGGGCTTTACCACAGCACGCATTCCAGTCGGTGTGAGCATGGCCTTTCTGATCACTTCTCCGATTATCAATGAAATTGCGATTGTCCTGCTGTGGGAACTGCTGGGATGGAAATTCACGCTGGTATATCTCCTCATTGGTATGCTGGCAGGTGTACTGGGCGGTTTTTTGATGGATATGGTGCACGCTGAACGCTGGCTGCAGCCTTTTCTGAGAAAAGCACAGGAAAGACTGCCTGCAGTCAAAACTATCCCCATCCATGCAACGGCTACTGTGATAAAACCCGGCCTTCGCCAGCGCCATACTTTTGCATGGCATGAAACCCGGGATATCGTCATGCGTGTCTGGCTGTGGATCATCATCGGGGTTGCAATTGGCGCCGTATTACATGGCTATGTGCCAGAAACCTGGCTTTCACATTATCTGGGAAAGGGAGAATGGTGGACAGTGCCGTTTTCTGTCATGGTCGGTATCCCGCTTTATGCCAATGTCACCGCCATTATTCCTGTCATGCAAAGCCTGCTGCAAAAAGGACTTCCTGTCGGCACCACCCTGGCGTTCTGCATGAGTGCGGTTGCAGCCAGCCTTCCGGAAATTCTGATGTTAAAGCAGGTCATGAAAGCGAAACTGTTGTGCCTGTTTTTATGCTACCTGCTGTTTATTTTTACGTTGACAGGATGGCTGCTCAACCTGTGTGGCAGATGGGTTCTGTGAAAATGAAGCACCGCATTCAACAGGCACGTTTTCTTGAGCAGACGCAAAAAACACGCATGAACATTTTATGCCGGGAAAGCTCAGAAGGATAATGGCAGATACCTGAAAGCATAAACGGGACAAAAATGGATATACAAATATTCGGGCACAATACCGCAAAATCAGCGGCTCTCACCAGACAGTGTCAATTGGCTGCGGCAAAAAAAGGAAACGACATCTCTGTCAGAAAAATTGCGAATCGTGACAAGCTCAGCGAACTGGGCACTGACGAGCTGCCTGTGCTGGCCATTGACGATATTATCAAATCCGCCGGACGCATTCCTGCCCGGCATGAAATCGAGTCCTGGATTGACAAAATCACCTCCGCACAACATCGGGTTCTTCACTGACACGCGATAATGCCCGCTTTTCCCTGTTTCCTTGGAAAAACAGGCAATCTCTCTACCTTCAGATGTCTGAAGACACGGGGAAAATGGCACAGGCCCTCTGCCGCGAACAGGGATTTATTCCCGCGATTTTTTCCTGCCCGGGACAATACGATAGGCTGTCGGCGTCATACCGGTATATTTTTTGAACAGGCTGTAAAACGAAGACAGGCTGCCAAATCCGCACTCATGGACAATCGTGGCAACAGAAGCCTCTGTCTCCCTCAGCATTTTCCCGGCTTTTTCAACACGTAAGCGACTGCGATACTCGTGCAGGGTGATGCCATACTGCCGTTTAAAAAGGAGAGCCAGGTGGTCCTGCGTGACACCTAGTTTGCCCAGCAGTTGGGGGAGAGAACCTGGCTCTGTAAACGCTTGATCAATTTGTTTTCTGGCTTTTTCCGCTATTATTTTTGTGGGTTCATAGCCGGGAATATCCGGGCGGCAGCGTTTGCACGGCCGATAACTCTCGACAGCGGCCACCTCAGGCGTGACAAAGAAAAGCGTATTGCCCCGTACAGGTTTTCGTGATTTACAGGAGGGGCGACAAAAGATGCCTGTCGTCACCACGGCATAATAAAAAACGCCGTCAAAACGATCATCACAATTCTGTACCGCTGACCACATCTCGTCTTCGGTCAGCATTATCCTGCTTGCATGCCTCATGAACACATTTTCACACGAGAAACATTTCCTGGCTTCCAGAATTCCGTGAAGTCATTGAAATAACATTCCTTGTTACAATTTTTTGATCAGAACCTGGGATTTTCGCTGCCAATTGTAAATATGCTGGCGGTCTTTCGGCAACTCATTGACACTTGCATAGACAAAACCGCGCCGCAAAAACCAGTGTGCCGTCTGGGTGGTCAGGATAAAGAGATGGGTCAGCCCCATTGCTCTGGCCCGGTTTTCAATATGAATCAGGATACGCTCCCCCTCGCCTTCTTCCTGTACTTCCTGATCCACAATAAGACAGGCCATTTCCGCCATCTTTTCAGCGGGGAAAGGATAAAGAGCGGCACAGCCAAAAATCACCCCGTCATGCTCCATGACGGAAAAATTGCCGATTTCCTGCTCCAGAAGCTCACGCCCCCGTTTCACCAACGTACCATCTTCCTCATAAGGCTCAATCAGCTTAAGGATACTGCCGACATCCTGGATCGTTGCTTCACGCAGGACATCAATATTTTCATACGTAATCATGGTCCCGACACCATCGTGGGTGAAAAGCTCCAGCAAAGCAGAGCCATCCATGGCATAAGGCACAATATGCGCTCTGGGCACACCGCCAATGCACGCCTTCGATGCAAAACGCAAATAACCGGCAGCGGCCTCGGAAAGATGACCCGAATTCAAAAGAATTTCTGCCTGCGGTGGCGTGATCTCACGAATTTCCTCTCCTGCCGCATTGGTCATAAGGGGTGTCTCGGTGACAAATATAAGCTTATGTGCATGCAGTGCCAATGCCGCAGACATGGCCACATCTTCCATCCTCAGGCTGAAAATTTCGCCTGTTGGTGAAAAACCCAGCGGGGGCAAGAGGACAAGATCACCGGCATCTAAAATCCGCTGGATACTGTCAAACGCCACCTTTCTCGTCTTGCCTGTCAACTGCATATCGACACCATCTAAAACACCAAGCGGCGTGGCCGTAATGAAATTGCCGGAAATAATCTGGATTTCAGCATGCGCCATCGGCGTATTGGGCAATCCCTGGCTGAAAGCCGCCTCTATATCAAGACGCAATTCACCCGTTGCTTCCTTGGCGCATTCCAGCGCGGCAGGATCCGTAATCAGCGTTCCATTATGAAATGAGCCGCCATCCACTTGCCGCAAGGCGAGCTGCTCTTCCACTTGCGGACGGGAGCCATGCACAATAACCACCTTGATACCCAGGGCATGCAAAAGCGAAATATCGTGTACCAGCGTGGACAGCGCACCCGATCGAACCAGTTCCCCCGGAAAAGCCACAACAAAAGTCTGCCCCCTGAAGGAGTGAATATACGGTGCGACCGAACGCAACCAGTTCACAAACTGCATGGAATCTTCCATGATGTGCCCTACCCTTTAAAAATGGTACAAAACAAAATCCTGCGGGACATCCGCCCCCTGCCTTTTTATGGGTGCAAAACCCGCATTTTCCCCTGAAAAGGCGGCATTCGCAAATTTCAATTGAATCAAAGCCTTATACAGGAGAATAAAAAGACAATCTTTTAATCTTCGGATTATAATTCGCATCGACATGACAGCAACTCAAATCAGTAAAAAAAATCGCCGTTTCCCTGCACAGACGCAAGCCGATAACCTTCAAACCGGTTTTCGCAATCCGGTTCCTCCTGTTATCTACCCGGAAGAACTCCCGGTTTCTCTCAAGCGAGACGAGATTGCGGCTGCGCTGGACGCTAATCAGGTCATCATTGTATGTGGGGAAACCGGCTCGGGCAAAACCACGCAATTGCCAAAGATCTGCCTGGAACTGGGACGCGGTACAAAAGGGCTGATCGGGCATACCCAGCCACGGCGTATTGCGGCAAGTGCAACCGCCAGGCGAATTGCCAGTGAACTCGGCACACCCCTTGGTGAAAACGTCGGCTATAAAATCCGCTTTACTGACAAGCTCAGTCGCGGTGCCTCCGTCAAACTGATGACAGACGGTATTTTGCTTGCAGAAACACAAGGCGACCGTCTACTCAAACAATATGACACCATCATCATCGACGAAGCGCATGAACGCAGCCTGAATATTGATTTTTTGCTGGGTTACTTAAAGCAGCTTTTGCCAAAACGCCCGGACCTGAAACTCATTATCACCTCGGCAACCATTGATGCCGAACGCTTTGCCAGGCATTTCGGATCAGCAGGCAATCCGGCACCGATCATTGAGGTATCAGGCCGACTTTACCCGGTGGAAATCCGCTACCGGCCAGTATACGATCCCGCATTTTCGCCATCCGATGAATCCGGAAAAAACGGACAAAAAACGGCCAGCCGGGCTGAAACCGCCAGAGAGCAGCGTAACCTGATTGAAGCCATTGCCGAAGCCGTTGATGAAGTGGTCCGTATCGGGTCAGGCGATATCCTGATTTTTCTTCCGGGGGAACGGGAAATCCGGGATACAGCCGATGTCCTCAGGCGGCGCCACCCGCCCCATGTGGAAATCCTGCCGCTTTTTGCGCGCCTGTCTGCCCAGGAGCAGGAAAAAATCTTCCGCCTGACCAATGCCCGCAGAATCGTGCTGGCAACCAATGTGGCAGAAACCTCTTTGACCGTGCCGGGTATCCGTTTTGTCATCGACCCCGGCCTGGCCCGCATCAAGCGCTACAGTTATCGGAACAAGGTTGAGCAGCTTCATATCGAACCCATTTCCCAGGCCGCCGCAAACCAGCGTGCCGGGCGATGCGGGCGTGTTGCCTCCGGTATTTGCATTCGCCTGTATGAGGAGCAGGACTTTACCTTGCGCCCTGAATACACCACACCGGAAATCCTGCGCTCATCACTGGCTTCCGTTATCCTGCGCATGCAAGCCTTGAGACTCGGGGATGTCGAAACCTTTCCCTTTCTTGAGCCACCTTTAAAACGCGCCATCGCAGATGGTTACCAGCTCCTGCAGGAGCTGGGTGCATTAGATGAGTTAAACCAAATGACAGCGGTAGGGCAGCAACTGTCCAGACTGCCGCTTGATCCGCGAATCGGCCGTATGATCCTGGCGGCAAGAGATCAGCAGAGTCTGACAGAAGTGCTCATCATTGCCGCCGCACTCTCCACCCAGGACCCCAGGGAAAGGCCGCTGGACGCGCAGGAAGCCGCTGACAACGCGCATCAGAAATTTGTTGAACCCCGCTCGGAATTTATGAGCTACCTCAAAATCTGGAACTGGTTCAATGATGCCGTCAAAAACAAGAAATCCAACAAACAACTGCAGGAAACCTGCCGTGCCAGCTTTCTGTCACAACTACGTCTGCGGGAATGGCGTGATGTGCATTCCCAATTGCTGGCGCTGGTGCATGAACAGGGATGGCGTCTCAATGAGACACCGGCCACCTATGAACAGCTTCATCTGGCCTTGCTGACCGGTCTTTTGGGCAATATCGGCTGCAAGGCCGATGACGGGGCTTACTATCTGGGCGCGCGCGGCATCCGTTTTTATCTCTGGCCTGGCTCAACCCTGGGCAAAAAGGCCGGAAGATGGGTGATGGCGGCAGAACTGGTGGAAACCACCCGCCTTTACGCCCGCTGTCTGTCACAAATCCAGCCGGAATGGCTGGAACGGGTAGGCCGTCACCTGCTGAAAAAATCCTGGGGAGAACCCCGATGGGAAAAACGCCCCGCCCAGGTATCGGCATATGAACGGGCAACGCTTTATGGCCTGGTTGTCTACAGCCAGCGGCGCACGCACTATGGTCCAGTCAACCCGGTTGAGTCACGTGAAATTTTTATCCGCGATGCGCTGGCAGGCGGAGACTTTGAAACACGCGCCCCCTTCTTTGCCCATAACCAGCGACTGCTCCGGGAAATTGAAAATCTGGAGCACAAATCGCGACGGGCGGATGTGCTGGTGGATGATGAGTTAATCGCTGCTTTTTATGATAAACATCTGCCCAAAGATGTCTATAACGGCATCAGCTTTGAAAAATGGCACAAGGATATCGCAGCCAACACACCGAAACTGCTGTATCTGAACAAAGACGATCTCATGCGGCATGAGGCCGCCGGCATCACAACGGATTTTTTCCCCAAACAATTAAAGCTGGCCGGCACGGACATGGCGCTTTCTTATCATTTCGAGCCTGGCAATGTCAGGGATGGGGTGACACTTGCCGTACCGCTTTATGCACTCAACCAGTTATCTGCCGAGCGTTGCGAATGGCTCGTGCCCGGCATGCTCAAAGAAAAAACGCACCAGTTGCTCAAATCCCTTCCGCAACGGCTGCGCCGTCGATGTGTTCCCCTGCCGGATTATGCTTCCCGCTTCTGTGACCGCATCAACGAAACCGATCGTTTCGGGAAAGGCCCCCTTCTGGATGCGCTCATTGCCGACATACGGGAACAGACAGGCCTCACCCCGAAAACCGAGGATTTCCGGCTCGAAACACTGCTGCCACATCTCTTCATGAATTTTCGTGTTGTGGATGAAAACGGGCGTATGCTGGAAATGGCGCGCAATATTGCGACACTCCAGGCGCAATTTGGAGGCAAAGCCAGGGAAAGCTTTCAGCAACTGGCTGAAGACAATCCCATTCGGGCGATTGAACCATCGAAAGAAAAAAACGGCCAGGGAAAAACTCCTTCTGCCAACGCCATCCCGCCAGAAAACCTGCCGATACACCATGAAAAACTCACCTCCTGGAATTTTGGCGAATTGCCCGAACTCCTGGAAATCTCCCGAGGGAAACAATCGCTGATCGGCTATCCGGCGCTGGTGGACAAGGAAACCCATTGTGAAATCGAGGTATTTGATGAACCGGCCATTGCCGAACAAACCCACCGTGCAGGCCTTCGCCGCCTCTTTTCGCTGCAGTTGAAAGACCAGATGAAATTCCTGGCAAAAAACATTCCGGACCTGCAGAAAATGGGCATGCAGTATCTTGCATTGGGCACCCAGGAAGAATTGCGCGACCGTATCCTGCAGGCGGCCCTGGATGCCGCTTTCATGCAGGCGCCGCTCCCGGCAAATGAAACCGGATTTGCCACCCGGATCGGGGAAGGCAAGGCAAGAATAGGCCTCCTTGTCAACGAAATCGCCCGGTTGGCATCGCAGATTCTCACCGAATACGCCCAGTTGCAACGCAAGCTACAAGGCATCAAGGCACATGAAAATGCCCTGACCGACATGCGAAGCCAACTGGCAACCCTGCTCGGCAAAAACTTCCTGACAGAAAATGATCCGGCACGACTGGCCCACTTCCCGCGTTACCTGAAAGCCGCCAGTGTCCGTATTGACAAGCTCCGTACCGATCCGGCACGCGATACCCGCCTTATGGCTGACTGGCAGGCCGTAGCTTCCCCCTGGCAGCGCACATGGCGTGAACGGCAGAAATCAGGCGGCATCATCGACCCGAAAATGCAGGATTTCAGATGGATGCTGGAAGAGTTGCGGGTTTCACTTTTTGCGCAGGAACTGCGTACGCCTATGCCCGTTTCCGTCAAACGGCTTCAGAAAGTCTGGGAATCGATGCAGCGTTAGGCTCAGCCCTCATTAAACTGCTGTCCGCGAAAGGCTGATTTTTCTTGCCTGTCAAGGCGACGGGACAACATTGGACGAAGGCGTATTAGACATACGGCGAGTTCAATTTTGGCCCGACAACGAAGACAGGCGGGGAAAAGCAGCTTTACAGCAGGCAAATTAATGAGGGCTGAGCCTGAGCCGTATCAGATTTCATATTTCGATTTTTCTCCCGAAAGCACCTGTTCGATCATTTTACGATTCAGAATCGGAGACAGCATTTCCAGAAACGCATAGATATAACTGCGCAGGTAGGCATTTTTCCGTATCAGAAGGCGCGAACGCCCCGTTCCGAAAAGATGCCCGGCCGGGATGGGATACAGATTTCTGTCCCGTTCGCTGTCATAAGCCAGGCCAACAATAATGCCGACACCCATTCCGAGCTCAACATACGCCTTGATGACATCCGCTGTCAGTGCGGCAATCTGGATTTCCGGCTTGAGGCCCCGTTGCATAAAGGCCCGCTCAATCCGCTTGCGCCCCGGAAACATCTGCTCGTAAGTGATCAGGGGATAGCTGGCAACATCTTCCAGTGTGATCGGTTTGGGCTGTGCCAGCGCATGACCGTGCGGCACAATCAGGTAGTATTCCCATTGGGAAAACGGTATCCCGATGATATTGTCCACCTCACCATCATGCTCCATCATCAGGGCCATATCAGCGGTGCCATCCTGCACGTATTCCACCAGCTGTTGCGCGGTCCCCTGCAGCATGGACAAGCGGACTTTCGGAAATTTGGCAATGAACTGGGAAATGGTTTTGGGAAGAAAATAACGCGCTTCCGCATAAGACGTCGCAACCGTCAGGTTGCCGGTATCCTGGGACGTAAATTCCTTGGCAATCTGCCTGAGACTGTCAATTTCCTGCATGATTACTTCAACAGACTTCAGGATCATCTGGCCTGGCTCGGTCAACCCGCGGATTCGCTTGCCGTGCCGCCGGAAAATCTCGACCCCGAGCTCATCCTCAAGCTCGATAATCGCTTTTGACACGCCGGGTTGTGAGGTATACAACGCTTTGGCCGCTTCGGTCAGATTAAAATTCTGCCGGACAGCTTCACGCACAAAACGCAATTGGTGCAGGTTCATTGATAATCTCCGATACGACCTGTGCGCCGGAAAGTGACACGATCTCTTATATGGAAAAGAAATATTAAATTACAGGGAACTAGCTTTCCCATTATATACGAAGCCATGAATAAATCCGGTCATGACCGGGAAAAACATTCCGGAGCATCCAGTACCTGTTAACTGACACTAATGCCGTTCCACCCACCATAAGGCACCGCAAGCAAAAAGCAGGAAAATAATACTGGGCAAAATGGCGGTAAGGAAAGCCGGCCAGGTATTTAACAACCCCAAATGGGAAAAGAGGCTGTTTAAGAGCATGAAGAGTACGCCGATCATGATCCCGGTAAAAATTTTCACGCTGATGCCGCCGGATCGGAAATGCAGATAGGCAAAAGGCAACGCTAGCCCCATCATGACAAAAACGGAAAAGGGATAAATGATCTTCTTCCAGAACGCGATCTTGTAAGCCGTGGCATCCTGGCTGTTGGCTTCCAGGTGCCGGTTATATACCGAAAGATCGTAGGCTGACATCAGAGTCGCATCAACAGAAAGCACTGTCAGCAGATCCGGCGTCAGCTCGCTCAACAGCGTCATGGCATCGGCTTTCTTTGTCTTGAATTCGGGAGCAGATGCCGGAAAACGTGTCTCTCCCTTCTTGCCGGGAGCGGTAATGATTTCTTCTGTCACATCACTCAGTTCCCACTGATGGCTGCCCAGATACCGTCCGTTACTGGCCGTGATCATTCGCTGCATCTGCTGATGCAAATCAAACTCATACAAATGGATATCACGGATCGTCCGGTCCGTTCTCAACCCGCCAATATTAATGAAGCGCAAGCCGATAACCTCACCCTCCAGGCCATTGGCATAAATTGAATCACGACTCCAGATACCGGAGCGGAACTTTCCCGGCGTCATATCGCGAAGCAACATGCTGTCTCTGAACGCAGTCGCTTTGGCCGAGGTATAAGGCGTGATCAGTTCACCAACCATAAAAATAAAAATCAGGAATATCAGGCCGATTTTTATCAGGATCCAGCCGGCCTGAAGCGTTGACATTGATGAGGCCCGCATGATGGTGAATTCGGAATTGGCCGCAAACCGTGCCAGGACATAAATCGTGCCGATCAGAACGGCAACCGGCATTAATTCGTATATGTAGCCAGGCAGATTCAGCAGAATATAAATGAAAGCATGCCGCAGCCGGTAGGCTCCCCGCCCCACGGAATTGATTTCCGCAATCAGGTCAAAAAAGGCAAAGAGCGCTAAAAACGCAACCAGCACAAACAGCACGGATTTGATGATCTGGCTGGCAAAATAACGTTGCAGGATTTTCATTTGGCCCTCCTTTCCCTCAAACGCTTTCTCCAGGCCACCCACATCACCATGGGATGGCGGCGGCTGTTTGTTCCCAGACGCCAGGCATAAAGCCCGATGACAATCAGGGCAATCAGCAGATGCAGCGGCCACCAGCCGGCAAGCAGACTGATTCTTCCCCTGGAAACCGAGGTCTGCATCACACTGGTCAGATTGTTATACGCCACATAAAGGAGCAGGGCGAGAAGCAGGTTGAAGGAACGGCCCGCACGGGGATTGACGAAACCCAGCGGCACAGCCAGAAACATCAGCAAGAAAGCCATGATCGGCTGCGCAACACGCCAGAGCATCTCCCCTTTTGCCCGGGGAGTCACAACAAATTGCGCAACCAGTTCCTTCATGGACAGGGCGCGAATGGAGTTGGTGATGTAATCGGTTTCCCGCGAGTTATCGATCAATGAGGTATATCGCTCAAACTCAAGTAGACGGAATTCCGGTGGATCTGCCGATTTTTCATAGCGCAGTCCATCATCCAGCACCAGATAGCGCTCCCCTTTTTCATTGGTACGAACGGTCCCTTCTTTTGACACCACGACACTGATATTGCCGTTTCTGACGTTATGAATGAAAACATTTTCCACATAACTCATGTCTTCAGCCATCTTCTCGACATAAAAAACCCGGTCCTTCTTGGCGGATTCCTGGAATTTCCCCGGTGAGACACGCGCCAGATCTTCCCGCTGGTCAAAGCGCGCCCGATATACCGCATTCTGGTAATACGACCAGGGCGTAATAAAAAAACTGAACAACATCACCAGAATAACGACGGGAACCGCAAATTCAAGAATGGGCCTTAACCACCGGGTCAGGCTTAAGCCCGAAGCAAACCAGACAACCATTTCCGAATCCTGATAACTGCGTGTGATAACCAGCAGCACTGAAATAAAGCCGGTCAGAACGATGATAATCGGGGAATAGGAAAGCGCGGAAAAACCGATCAATGCCACCACGTCTTCCGATGCAACCCTTCCTTTTGCAGCCTGTCCAAGAATCCGGATCAGCATCATGGTGACGGTGATCGTAAAGAGGGTCATGAATACCGCACCCGCAATACTCATCAGTTCTCGTCTGAGGGCACGCTGAAAAATCATGAGACGTTATAATGGCAAAAGACAGGAGGAAAACAAATGGACTTTAGCATAAAAACCATCGACAAAAAAAACACGCTTAAAACGGTAAAAACTGATTGTATCGCCGTAGGCGTGTACGAAAAGGGTGTCCTTTCCCCGGCAGCAAAAGAACTGGACACCGCAAAAGGTATCACCACCGCACTCAAATCCGGCGATATATCCGGCAAAGCCAGCAGTTCATTACTTCTCCACAATATCAAAGGCGTCAATGCTCCCCGTATTCTTCTTGTCGGTTTGGGCAAGAATGAAATTATCGCCGAAAAAGACTTCACTGTGGTGGCAAAAACACTGGCCCAGGCGTTTTCCTCGCTGGGTGCAAAAAACGCGCTGATTGCCCTTCCGCTGGAAAACATCAAGGACCGTCCTATTGAATGGGCAATTGCCGCCATTCTCTTTGCGGCAGGTGAAAAAGCCTACCGCCCTGATGTGATGAAAAGCAAAAAAGACGCATCTTCCGATGGTGTCAAAAAAGCCGCCTTTTATGTATCAGGGCAAAATACGGCTGCCGCCCGGGGAGCCGTTGCGAGAACCCGGGCCATGATAAAAGGTGTGAACCTGGCAAAGGATCTGGGCAATCTCCCGGCCAATGTCTGCACTCCGACCTATCTTGGCGAGCAAGCCAAAAAACTCGCCTCCACTTACAAATTCAATGTGCAGGTTCTGGAAAGAAAACAGCTGCAATCCCTGAAAATGAGCAGTTTCCTTTCTGTGGCACGCGGCAGTGACGAACCACCGAAATTTATTGTCCTGCGCCACAATGGCGGCAAGGCAAAAGAAGCGCCGGTGGTGCTGGTAGGCAAAGGCCTGACATTTGACTCCGGTGGCATTTCGCTCAAACCCGGTCCAGGCATGGATGAAATGAAATATGACATGTGCGGTGCAGCTGCCGTATTAGGCACCTTTGCTGCCATTGGCGAAATGAACCTGAAACAGAATGTCATCGGTGTCATTCCTTCCTGCGAAAACATGCCCTCCGGACATGCCAACAAACCCGGGGATATTGTCACCTCCATGTCCGGCCAGACAATCGAGATACTGAATACGGATGCCGAAGGCCGCCTCATTCTTTGTGATGCCCTTACCTATACGGAAAGATTCAAGCCGGATGTTGTCATTGATATTGCCACCCTGACCGGTGCCTGTGTTGTGGCATTGGGGCATCACAATTCAGGGCTTTTTACCCGTGATGATGATGCGCACAACCAGTTGGCTGCCGATCTGCTTGCCGCAGGAAAAGCCAGTGGAGACACTGCATGGCGCATGCCGATTGAGGATATCTATCAGGAGCAGCTCAAATCCAATTTTGCCGATATGGCAAACATTGGCGGCCAGCCGGCAGGCTGTGTTACCGCCGCCTGCTTCCTGGAGCGCTTCACCCGGAAATATACCTGGGCACACTTTGATATTGCAGGCACGGCATGGAAAAGCGGTGCGGCCAAAGGCGCAACCGGGCGGCCGGTTCCCTTGCTTTGCACCTACCTTTTCAACAGGGAAAGCCGGAAATAGGCCGTAAGGTTCCTGCTTCCCTGGCAACCGCTGGCCGGTAAAAACGAGACGCATCAATCATCGGTGCATCTCGTTTTTTGTTCCGGAAGATTCTTCACCTGCCCACGGTTCTCGCATCAGAGATAACACGGGCTAATGCCTGACGGGTTCCCAAAGTGAATCGTAAAGCAGATTTTTCTTCCGCAACTGACGGTTCAGCTCTTCCTCACCCAGCTCCTCAAGCAGTGTTTTTTCCCCAGAAAACAGAGATGTGCCCAATCCAAGACGGCTTCCCTTGATTTCATAGCCCAACGACTCCACCAATGTGGGAAAAATATCCACCTGGGTAAAATGACGCACCCTCTCCGGCGCTTTTTTTCTCGCATTGACAAAAACATTGAAAATAAACCGCGAATTGAGCGGGACATTCTTGAAGAAAGTGCGGCTTCCCGGATTCTTTCTTCCTCCCACCTTCATCATCAAATGATCACCGATAAAAACAACCGTTGTATTCCTCCCAAAAGGCTGCTTTTTCACCCATTCCAGAAACTGGCTTGCCATATAGGAAGCATGATGGATCGTGTTTGCGGTTTCTGTCGGAAATAACTTCTGTGAATTGGGGGTCGCATTGCCAAAATGGGTATCTATCGTCATCATCACAGCAAAAAACGGCTTGTCAGCCGGAAGTGCTGAAATTTTCTCCTTAAAAAAATCATAGGTGAATTCATCATAAAAGCGGGCGCGCACTCTCGCCTCCAGCGTTTCCTTTGCACGATCCCCCTCAAACCGGCTGGCCAGATGACTCATGTCATAAAACTGATCAAAGCCATGCGATTTCAAAAAAACATCGGTACCACTGAATCGCCCGCTTGTTCCTTGCACATACAAATTCTGGTAACCATATTTCTGTAGCAGCTGACCGATAGAGAACGCATCAGGCGCAAACTCAGACAGCGAGCCACCCACCACAATTGACCGCCCGATCTGCATCAGATAGGTAATCGGCACACCAATCATGCTGCTGACCAGCGCAGCCTGTGTCGGGTATTGCCCATAACCCTGCGTAAAACCGGAAAAAGACAGGTTTTCATCAGCAATCCGACTGAGATGCGGAATCAGATTTTGCGACATTCGTTTTTCATCCGCGAAGGTGGTTTCCATACTTTCCAGATAAACCACAATCAGATTTCCTTTTTTTGCTCCGGCAGGCGGAACAATCTGCGCCTTTTGCGGATCGACATAATACTTTTCATAAAACTGGCTGATTTCCCGGTTGTACTGATTCCGCAGGCTATTCCCCACCTGGAACATCTTGTTAATGCGAAAACCACTGCTAACGATAATCACAATACTGATCAGGCAAATCGCCTTGCCGTAAAAGGGCATGCCTTTTGCCAGTACCGGACCCACACCGCTTTCCCGCCTTGCCAGCCGCTGCCCGACAAACTTCAAAAGAACAAGCGACAAGGTAACCAGTGCAGAAAACAGCAGCACTTTGATATAAAACGTGCGCACAAACTCTGATTCGGCACCTTCAACGGGTACATTGAGAAAAAAGATGACTTGCTCAAATGTGGCGCTATGAAAATTTTTGCTGAACCACTTGATAAACCTGACGGAACAAAGCGAAATAAAAAACAGTAAAAATACAACGGAAGATTTAACAAACTTCATCACAATTAACTCAAGGTTTGGATACATGACCTCCCACGTAAAACCCTGGTTAATGACAGCCTGCCATTTTTCACATCACACCATGCCGTGGGCCTCTTGATCTCCAAGCACCGCATAGCAAGAAAAATGCCAATCTGATTTTTACTGCGCAATCAGAACAACAAAAATGGATATTCCTGGCAAACACAAGCAGAACGATTTTTGATGTTGACGGATATTTCAAAGATTCAAGAAAGCCAATTTAGCTAAATGCTATACGCATGTCAATAGCTTTTTGTGAATCGACATGGTTTTAGCGTATTGCTAATGTTCTGAAATGGATGAAAAGAATTCAAGAAAACGCGGAAACGTTCACAACGAAGCCTTGAAACAGGCACTGATTCGGCTCATTGAAATTAATGTGCCCAGCCGGTTTTCTTCCGAAAGGGAAATGGCGGAAGCGCTGGATTTTTCTCCAGCACACTTCTCCCAGATGAAAAACGGTTTCAGGACAATTGGAAAAGATTCAGCTGAAAAGATTGAGAAGGGGCTTCAACTGGATGTGGGCGGATTGTATCAATACCAAGGCGATGCGGCAGCTTTTGAAATGCCCTCCATTACCGAAAACATGCTATCCCGCTATGAGCGGGCCAGTGAGCCTGTAAAAGCGCTTGTTGATCTGGCATTAAGAGAAAATTCCCCGAAAGCAAAGTGGGTCACAAAATCAATTGAGTATCAGATAAAAGCGTTGATCGAGGCCATTGCAGAAAAAACCGAAAAAAAATAAAGCGCACCGGCCCTTTTACAGGCGCAGCGCGCTTTATAAATTCCAATGCCGGAATCAGATTTACTTCTTCATTTCACTGGCTTTTTCTTTGGCATATTCAGCAGATTTCTCGGCTTCTCTGGCTGACTGCTTTGCCTCATCCGCATAAGCCCTGGCCTCGCTTGCTTCTCTTTTAGCGTCAGCGGCTTCCTGATGGGCATTGGCAACAGATTCTTTCTTCAGGCGGCGACCATCCGCCTGCTTCTGGCGGGCTTGTCTGGCGTTAGGATCCCTTTTGGCTTTTTTGTGAGTATTCGCCACTTTTTTGTTTTTGGCTCGAATAGCATCCGCCTGCCGGTGAACAGACTCAGCGGCCTGAGGATCAGTGGTTGATTCGACGCCGGAAATTGGCTCCTTGAAAGGTTTTTCCTGCGCAAATACAAAAGAACTGGCGAAAAGAGTTGCAATAAGGACGGGAAGAATTTTTTTCATGAGACACTCCGGTTATGGTTAACGATTGCGTGAAGGCAGTATCTTTACTGCCTGTCATCACTACCATGCCAGAATAAAAAAACCACCCGCCGGTTTCTTGATACCGGACAAGGAAAACGCAACCAGTTGAAGAATTTTCCGCAAAAGTAACGTTTTCCTGAAAGCGGTCATCCGAATACTACAACCCCCTGAACTGGGCACAGCTTTTGAATACCTTGACCGATGGTTTGACTTGCTTGCGCCGGCACCATTTAGCTGTCAGCTTCAACAATTCCTTGATGTCACGACCGGATATACCGTCAAATTCCTTGCCAAGATCATTGATCAGCTTGTCAGTCAGCTTGAATTCAAACTGGTCCGCCAGCACTTTCCAGATTCGTTTGGCATCATCCGGGGATGGCGGATCAAATACAATCGTGGCAATACAACGTGAAGCAATCGCATCATCCACATCATCCACCCGATTGGTCGTTAAAAACAGAAGCCCGTGGAAATATTCCAGTGTCCGCAGAAAAGACGCAACCACCGCATTATGATCAATGTCGTTGGAACGCTGGCGGATATAAACGTCAGCTTCATCAATGAGCATAACGGCACCCCATCGCTGCGCCCGCTTGAGAATTTTGTCGAGTGTCAACTCCACAGCTGCCGAATCAACACCCAGTTGTCCGGAGTGTACGCGATACAGCGGACGTCCCACTACCTCGGAATAGACTTCCGCTGTCAGTGTTTTTCCCAGGCCGGGGGCGCCCTTGCATAAAATCGTAGTGCCACCTGATTTGCCTGCAATGATGTCTTCCATCAACACATCCATATCCTGGGTAAGAATATCCACCAGGTCGCGGTGTTCTTCCGGTAGAATCAGCTTTTCACGAAGCGCAGGATTGTAGACATACTCGGTCAGCCTGTCGACATGAATCCACATATTGGTGTGTGTTTCCAGGTTAAAACAGAAAATCTTGGGGTGAATCGGAATCTCGGAATAAATTTTACCGATATTGGCCCACAGCGGTGAATCCAGCTGGGCGAAAAACTTACGGCGCATCACCCCTTCATCATTGATCACCTTATTTGGTCCGTCAAATACGATGCGTTCCGCAGAGCGACGACCTCTTTCATAGTCCACCTCCAATCCTTCGCCCTCGGCAACAAACTGTTCATTGAGTTTGACCAGATAGTCAGAAAATTTGACTGTGGCTTTCAGATAAGCATCCTTAAGCGTCTGCGTTTCCTTGACATACCCCTTGGTAGCCAGGATATCCGCCACACGCTTATGTCTTAAGTCATCACCGAAAAAATACACGAACCGGGTGGTCGGGCGATTGATGTCTTCCATGCTCATCAATGGCGTGTTTGCCACAATCTGCACAACCACATTCGGTGGCGCATTCGAGCCTTCCTGATAATAAATGTTGTTGACAAGCCATGGCATTTGCTCATCCTGACCACCGATGGTATAGATCCACCCGTCAATCATATCCCGCAACAGGTACTGGCCAAGTGCCTGTGCCAGCATCTTGAGCCCCTTGATTTCTGCATTGGCAGGATCTTTTTCAGCCTGACGCAAGCCCGCAAGGGTTCCGGCTGTAACGGAATGTCCACCTTCAGTCAGCCTCTTATGCAGCCAGTCCTTCTGGGCTTCATCCAGCTGATTGAAGTAAATGGTAATCTCATCGTCATCCCGTAACAACAGATAGGCAGGAATATTCTGCGCCCACTCGGCAGCGGAAAAATTTGACTTGGCTTCCTTGGCGATAGCCGTCGAAATCGCAATGGCGATTCCCTGATATCGTTCTTGTTCTTGATCCATGTTATATGCTCCGGTTACGACACATCGTTATTTTTATCTCCACCATCCTTTTACCACTTTTTTCGTCTCATCGATTTTAACGTCTGTTGTGATACTTCAAAAAGAGAATATTCAGGAATCCATGGCAGATCAAACAAGCGGTGTCAAAAAAATTATGGGGGATAGGGTAATAGGGTAAACCTGATAAGGGAAAAATCCGGTACACGTGGCATTTCAGCGCATAAGCCAAAGCCCGGTAGACATTGCGTCATAAGGAGGGGAATGTGGAAGAAGCGAATCACAAAAGACACTTGTGATGGAAAGAATGACCGGAAAACTTATTTTTTACCGACTATATTATTTATATCACATTTTTTGGATCGTGTCTTCCGGATTTTATTTTCCCGCCTGAAACCCCTAAAGCAGCGATGCCAGCCCGTTTTTTGTAATCCCCCTCAAAATCTTCAAACCAAATCCTTTTGTTTCACATCAATTCATACAGGATATCTCACGACATAATAACTTTCCACTTTGCCGTTTTCTGCAAAAAACGGCGTAAATCCTGAGTCGGCTGACAGAACAAAAGGAATCATGCACCTGATCGATATTTCGCAGTGTTATGTGCCGGAATGCCGGAAAATCCGCTCTTATTTTACGGCAAAATCCAAATGGCTTTCCGGATTCTCCCATGTCCGACATACCCTTGTCGTCCCGGGATTCACATCGCCCTGTGAAAACGGGAAAATGGTGAGAATTCCGAGCATTCGTATTCCCTTCTTTCCCGGATTTCGACTGAGCCGCTCCCGAAAATCCATCGAATTCCTGATAAAAAGCATGCATCCCGATTGCATTGAAGTCAGCGATCCTTTCCAGTTTGCGCGCGCAGCCGTCAACATCAGGCAGGAGAGTAATATCCTGATCGGCGCTTTCTGTCACTTTCATCCCGCCTATATCACCCCATGGCGCCTGGGCAGTGAAAAACAGGCGATCCGAAAACTGATCCAGCTTTACAGCCACTTTGACCTGGTTTTTGCTTCCAGCATGAGCCTGCTGGAAAAATTCCATGAATACGGTTTAAAACAGATCAGGTATCTTCCACCGGGTATCGATACCGCGGTTTTTCACCCCGACACCATGGATTGCGCGATGCGCGACCGGTTGGGGTTAAAGGAGAAAACACGCCTTTTGGCTTATGTCGAATATACGCCCGGGCATAAAAACAGGGAAGTTCTTTTTGAAGCCATGCAACGCCTGGATGACAGATATCACCTGCTGGTCATCGGCAGCAACCCGAAAAATATCAACAATGACAGGGTGTCGTATTTTTACTTTCACCAGCAGACGCATCCCCCTGAAATGCTGGCCACACTGATTGCCAGTTGTGACGTGCTTATCCACCCGGAACTGCATCAGAATTATCCGCTGTCCATTCTGGAGGCCATGTCATGCGGTCTTCCTGTCGTCGGATTCGACTCCGGCAGTTTTAAAGAATTTGTGGATGAACACAACGGGATATGCGTGGATGCCATCTGTCCGCAAAAACTGGCAGAAGGTATTGCACTTGCTTATGAGAAGGGCATCATGAGCATGGGAAGTGCTGCCCGGAAAAGGGCTGAGAAAAACCATGACTGGCAGGATCTGCTTGCCCGGTGGCGGGCTGATTATGTCAGCCTCCTTGCCAGCAAAGGCAATTATCCGAAAGACCCTCCCGGTTATCAGGAACCCCCGTCACCGCCAATTCTTCACTAATGCGTCTTCTCATCAGCACTGGCGAAAAAGGCTGATCTGCCTCAAATCACAGGAACCAAACCCTGAAATGATACCTCTATGCTGGTTGATTCACTTCACAGATACAGGAGAACACCATGAAAAAACCGCTTAACGCGCTTACCTGCGCCATTTTATCTGCTTTTGCAGCCAACGCTTTCGCTGATACCGTACCGCAAAACGTCCATCCCGAAACCACCATGACCCAATCGATTGCCGATGGTGAAGTCGTTTCGGCATTACAGGGCATCAACAACGGCGAAATGAAAACCGCAAAAATGGCTGCAAAAAAATCCATGAACCCGTCTGTACAGCAGTATGCACAACAGATCATGACCGACCACAACAATGCGGAAAAACAGCTTAGTGACATCAGGAGCAAAAACCGTATCAAGGTAGAGACGCCTGCCGTTCGCCGCGACATGCGAGAAGAAAATACTGCCGCCATGCGCCGTATCAATAAAATGAACGGTGCAGCCTTTGACCAGGCATTCCTTGACCAGCAGATCAACCAGCATCAGCAGGCACTGCAACTGATCGACAGCCGCTTGCTGAAAACGGCCGACAACATTGACCTGCGCAACTATATTACCAATCTCCGTACGCTGATTGGATCACATTTGCAAACAGCCCAGCAGCTCCGTTCCACGATGTGACAGGCTGATGATTGACCAGAAGGAAAGCTTGAAAACCAGCTTTCCTTTCCTGGTTACTCAGCAAATGAACATTGCTTAATCCCCGTCAAATATCAGTGCAAACCACAATGAATCATAAGCCCTGCTATCTGCCTAACATGGTGATGGATGAAACCCTGTTTTCTGCTTTTGTTCCGCTTCAAAATGAAGACAGGCTCATCAGTCTGGGCTTTTGCAACAGGATTGTGTTTAATGAAGTCGCGGTAGAAAACCAGAAGTCAGATAATGTCATCCGCCTTATCGAAGCGTTGACACGGCGTCATTAATACGGGAAAAGCTGAAAACTGAAAAAGGAAAAAACATGAAAGACCTGAATTTATGCAAGCTGAAGCTGCGGTATGAAATGCTGCGGGCCAAACACTATGCCAACCAGCAAATGCGGGAAGCCAAAGGCCGCATCGAAGAAAAACCGCTAGCCTGCCTGACAGCCGCACTGGGTCTGGGCATCGTCATCGGCAAACTGCTATCGAGGCACTAGGCTTGAACGCTGCTTCAATAACAAATACCCTATTTCCAACATCATTTTGAGAGGAAACCAATGAAAACATTACGCCAATTTTCCGCCTTTGTCATGACGTTCCTTTTCGTTTCGGTACTTGCCTGTGCGGCAGGGCAGAGCCAGGCAAAAGAAACGGCGGCTCAATACGTGGATGACACCGCCATTACCACTGAAGTGAAAACCCGGATTTTTGCCCAGAAAGACCTGAGTGCAGCCGAGATCAATGTCGAAACCTACAAGGGTACAGTACAACTGAGCGGATTTGTTTCCAACCCGGCACAGATCAAAAAAGCCGAAGATGTCGCAAAAAGCGTCAAGGGTGTTAAAAATGTCGACAACAGTATCAAGCTGAAAAACTGATACATTGACGTTGAAATAAAGCCCGACAAAAGCTATTGTTAAGTATCAGCCTGGTTTCCTGAAAAAACCGGGCTGAAAATCTGTCATAGAGAGGGGTCATTATGAAAGTTTTCAGATATGCCTGTTTTGCTTTTTTTGCCTTGCTGGTTGCGTCACTCAGCGCCTGTTCCACCGGCCAGAAGCATGGAACTGTTGGCCAGTATGTTGAAGATTCGGCGATCACAACAAACGTCAAGGCTGCCATTTTTCAGGAATCAGACTTAAGCGCGGCTGAAATCAATGTCGAAACCTTTAACGGTATCGTCCAGTTAAGCGGCTTTGTCTCACAATCCGCGCAAATCTCGAAAGCCGGCCAGGTGGCACAGCGAGTAGAAGGGGTAAAAGGCGTGAAAAACAGCCTGACGGTGAAACGATAGCCCGGTTCACCCGCAAAAAAGCCAGTCTGATGAGACTGGCTTTTTTGCGGGTTTTTCTTAACGCGCGCGTTCGTAAACAACAAACGAGTAGGGAATGGAGGCATCCACCTCTTTTCGGGATACTTCACGAAAGGCTTCAGGTACCCATTCGGGGAAATAAGCCTCCCCCTCAAAGGTTGCGTGGATAATGGAGAGATACATAAAATCCGCCCTATCCAGGGTCTGGGCAAAAAGCTCTCCCCCACCACCGATCATGATTTCCCCACCCAGCGTTTTCGCCAGTTTGAGCGCGTCATCCAGACTGTGAACAACATGTGCGCCCGGCACCACATAATCCTCTTGCCGGGTCACAATGATGGTTGTCCTGTCGGGCAGCACACGACCGATTGATTCATGCGTTTTTCTACCCATAATGAGGATCTTGCCCGTGGTATATTCCTTGAAGATTTTCAGTTCACCGGGAATATGCCAGGGCATCTGGTTGTCCTTGCCGATAACCCGGTTTTCCGCCATCGCGGCAATCAGCGATACAGTCGTCATGCAGATATCCCTGTCTTATTGCCGGCGAAGACCAAGCCGTTTGATGGTCTCAATCAGCACCTCATTTTTCGGATCCTTTTTCTCGGCTTCAGCAAAAAAAGCCCGAGCTTCTTCCTGCTGGTCAGACAGCCAGAGCACTTCGCCCAGATGCGCCATGACTTCCGCTTCCGGCAAGAGTTCATAAGCCCGGCGCAGCATCAACTCAGCCTCCTTGAGTTTGCCCTGCCTGAAAAGGATCCACCCCATGCTGTCTGTAATGTATGGATCATCCGGTGCCAGTGCCAGTGCCTTGGCAATCAGAACATAGGCTTCATCCAGTCGGATATTGCGATCAGCCAGCGAATACCCCAGGGCGTTGTATGCCAGCTGGTTATTGGGATCAATTTCGAGGATACGCCTTAAGGCAGACTCCATTTCATCATAACGCCCGATTTTCTCCGCAGCCAGCGAAAAATCGTAAAGCAGATTGATATTGGATGGCGTTTTTTCAACACTGGTCTTCAAAAGCGCATACGCATCCCGGTTCAGATTGGCCGACCGGAGAATCTGGGCCTCGGCTAGGACCAGGCGCTCTTCTTCTGCCGGGTATTCATGACGTAAAGCAGACAGCGCATTTTTCGCCTCCCGGATTTTTCCCTGTTTAACCAGTATCTGTGCTCTTTTGATCTGAGCCAGCATCCAGGCTTCACTATCAGCATCCTCGGAAATCCGGTTGGTCCACTCTAGGGCAGCCTTGTAATTTTTCTGCTCTTCTGCCAGTTGCGCCAGGAGAAAAATGGTCTGATAAGACTCCGATTCCGGTTTTTTGGCTTTTTTTGCCTCATCCAGATAGCGCTTCAGGTATTTTTCCGCGTTGGGATAATCATTCTGCTGAATGGAAAGCAAACCAAGAGAATACAGGGTGAGAAGATCATCAGGCTGGGTAAGCAGCACATGTTCAAATTCACGCCTTGCCCTGTCATACTCTTTCTGTGCAATCAGCATCCGCCCATTTGAAATACGGACTTCGCGGGAATCCGGATATTTTTTCAAAAACTCAGTCAACGTCTGGATGGAACGAATCGGGTCCGCTTCCGCCTGTGCCAGGGTAAGAACCGCCAGTTCCGAATCAGGTTTTAATCGTAACGCCTCACGCGCTTCCACTTCTGCCCGCGCATTGTCCTTGTTGGTAAACGCCATCTGGGAAAGGGCAATATGTGCTTCAGGCACATCCAGATAAGGCGCTACCACTTTCTCCATCGTCTTGAAAGCCCTGGTTTTATCCTTGCTGCTGGTGAGGAACTGCTGGTACTGATACATCAGGGCACCACGATCAGCAGGCGCTGCCTTTGCCAGTGACCGCGACAGAAGTGACTGCAACTCATCAAGGCGGTCTTCAATAATCAGAAAACCGATCAGGTATTTTTCCGCTTCGGCAGAATCCGGCGCCAGCTTATGCCACAACCGCACCGCATCCAGTGCTTCGTGAGGATTTTTCTCTCTCACTGCAACTTCTGCTGCCCGTTTTGCCAGCCGGGGATCCTGCGTTTTTTTCGCCGCATCCATCATCCCTTCATACGCCAGCCGGTAATCACCCCGCGAATAGGCAAAGTCCGCCATCAGTATCTCGTACAGCAGATCACTGTCGAGATGAACCGAGGGTACCCCGTCCCCTTTTACTGCAGCGGCAGGTTCAGCATCTGTTACCTGCGGTGTCTCATTGGGAGCAGAAGCTGTTTGTCCATTATCACGCTGGTCAACGACCGGACCGGAAGCAGAAGACATTCCTGCATTTTCGGTCGTGCCATCACTAACTGTTGCACATGCCGACAGCAAAAGCACCGGCAAAACAAAAAAGATCCGTTTCAAGAAAATATCCCGGTAAAAAATACAGTAAAGAAGAATTTCGATTTTACGCGTAACTGGCCTTCCAGGGAAACGCTATGAGGCCACTATTCTGATTTATGGCAGAAAACAATCCCATTCTATCGAAAATTGGCCGGTTCCTGTCCCGTATTTCCTTATCTTTTCCTGCCTGTTGCCAGCTCATCTTTTTGCCGTTTGTGACAGATCAATATTGTCACGCCCCAGTCCGCCAAAATGAAAGCCATCTTTACTGGGAAAAAAAGCAGCGATGAAAACAGATATCTCTCCTCCGCTTGTCATCACCGGGCTCCTGTTTTCGATTTTCCTGAGCATTGCACTTCTGGGGGGATGCAATCAGGAAAAAAATAAAACAGCGGAAAACAGCTACATTATCGTCTCCGGCGAAATACTGCCAGCAACGGATCATATCCCCCCACCAGCCTGTCATGCCTCGCCTGTCAAGACAGGCAATGCCACCTCGGGATGTCAGGACAGCAAAAGCATCAAACTGTCCTTTCACCGCACCAATCCCGACATTACCATGTTGACTGTAACCACCGACCTTACCGGCCTCCCGGCAGCACATCCCGGATGGCATACGCCCCAGGAATCATTGACCTGCAGCGGCACCACTATCTGCCGGGAGCAATGCCATCTGACACTGACTTTTACACCACCCCCTGAAAAACCTGAAAGCACACTCTATATCAATTACGAATACCTGGTAAACGGGCAGAAAGCACTCAGGAAAAACCGGGTCAGCATTGTTTACGCCCCCTCTAAAGCCGCTGTTTCAAGTGAGGAAATCTCCTGAAGGGAAATAAAATAATTTGTAAAAATTCCCCCTTAACGCAATTTTATCCGTTATAATTTATGACTTCGCGGCCGTAGCTCAGCTGGATAGAGTACTTGGCTACGAACCAAGGGGTCGTGGGTTCGATTCCTGCCGGCCGCGCCAGAACAGATAAAAAACGGTGAAGTGCGATTGCACCTCACCGTTTTTTATTGCCTCAAAACGAGTGATTCATCCCGACGGCAATACCGTTTATGTGATCGTCGTCATACGCCAGATATTCACGGTAAACATCAAGATAAATATTCGTGCGCTTTGACAGTCCCATGTTGTAGCCCGCCGTGTATTTGTAATCCCCGTTCTCACGAATGCGGCCGTAGCCAAAACGGATCTTGTCCATGCCGAGGGCGTAGATGCCCGCCAGCATGATGCTGCGCTTGTTCGACATGCCTTTATTTACTGCCGACTGCGTTGAAAAATCGGTATGCGAATAGGCCGCCAATGCAGTCCATTGGTCGATGTTGTAACTGCCCGCCACATAAACAATCTCGTCGGACAGGTGATTTCTTTCAACCGCCAGCATGGCGGCCAGAGGGCCGTTACCGTAGTTGAGCGACAGGCCAGCCGAACGCGAGTCCGCGCCGTCGGGCATCTCGGTTTCCATCGAGGCATGCAACTGAAAGCCCGCCATGACGGGCGAACTGTAAAAGGTTGCGCTGCTGACACGGCAGTAATTGCTGAAATCCCCGTGCGGATCAAGACCGTCACTGTCGAAGTCACCGTTGTAATTGGCCAGCGATCCCATCAGGGCACTGTCATACCACGGGTCAAACGGCCACTTCTCTTCCCATAGCGGCGTCATGGCGCGTCCGAAACGGAATGTGCCGATATCCGGATTGTCAAAACCGACCGTGGTTTCCCCCTGCCAGAATGTCGATGCCCGCTCTGCCTCACCGGTTACCGGATCAAAACGGGTCTGCAGGTTAAACGTGACATGGGTGCCATTGCCTATGTCCTCACGTCCCTTAAAGCCGAGCCAGTTGTTCTGCCCCCGGCCGAGACGCAGGTCCTTGCCGCTTTCCCTGATGTAGCCAAGATCAAAATACCCGTAAACAACCAGGTCGGCGGCATATGCGAAGACATGAAAAAAAAAGGCCGGAAAAACCGATGAGTCCGATTATCCCGAGACGTTTGATGAAAACAGGTTGAGTCATGTGTTCGTTGTCCTTTCTTTTTTATGGTTAAGAAAGGCTCTCCCCGCCAGCGCGCGGAAAACCAGTCTTTACCGGAAAACAGCCAGCCGGGAAACAGGCGGCTGGAAATATGGGGAACCGGCTGCGCCTACAGCCGGCATTTGCCAAATCTATTCACGCATGATGGCGCGAATGATCGTTCGGGGGCTGATGATGCCAACCAGCTTTTCCTCTTCGTCAACTACCGGCAAGGGAGCGGGACTGTGCAGAATCTCTCCAAGCGCGTCAACGATAAAAATATTGTCCCGGACACGGTTGATGGGACGCATCAGCCCCGCCAGGTCGGACAGGCCCCTTTTCTTTGCCCGCTCGGCCTCCTCCGCCGAAACAATGCCCAGGAAACGATCATCGTCGTCAACAATATAGGCAAACTTGTAAAAGAGTCTCCTTGTTTCCCTGATGACATCGTCCGGCGTATCTCCGGGTTTGAGGCGCGTCGCGGAAGTCATGATCGAGCGGAGCGTGACGACACGCGCCCGGTTGACGTCACGCACGAATTCATCCACGTAATCATCGGCCGGCTCAAGCAGAATCTCGTTGGACGTTCCGGTCTGCACCAGGTTGCCGTCCCGCAATATGGCGATCTTGTCGCCCAGGAACAGGGCCTCGTCAAGATCATGCGTGATAAAGACAATGGTCTTTTGCAGTTCTGCCTGTAATTCAATCAGCAGCGTTTGCATGTCCTTTCGGATCAGTGGGTCCAGCGCGGAAAACGCCTCGTCCATCAGAAGAATGTCGGCGCCGGTCGCCAGCGCACGGGCCAGCCCGACACGCTGCTGCATCCCGCCGGACAGTTGCCCCGGAAAAGATGCCTCATACCCGGCCAGGCCGACGCGCTCAAGCCATCGCGCAGCCTCCTCAAGACGCTTCTTTTTATTGCCGCCCCTGATCGTCAGTCCATAAGCCGCGTTATCCAGTATGTTCAGGTGCGGCATCAGCGCGAACCCCTGAAACACCATGGAAAAACGATTGCGGCGCATTTCACGCAATTCCCCGGAGCGGAGTTTCATGATGTCCTGGCCGTCCAGCAGGATCTCGCCTGCCGTCGGCTCAATCAGGCGGTTCAGATGCCTGATCAATGTCGACTTTCCGGAACCGGACAATCCCATCACCACGGTCGTCTTGCCCGGCTCAATATCCAGGTTGATCCTGTTCAGGCCAAGCACGTGGCCCGCTTCATTCTGCAGCCGGCTTTTATCCCAGCCCTCATACACCTTTTCGAGCGCCTGTTTCGGTTTGGGCCCGAAAATCTTGGTGACGTTCCGAATCTGGATACCGGACATTACGACACCCCCTTTCCAAAGCGCGTCTGCAACCGTTTCCCCCAGGCCTGGTTGATGCGGTCAAACACGACCGCAAGCAATACGATACAAATGCCCGCGGTGAATCCGCGCCCGACATCAAGCCGCTGGATGCCGTACAGGACCTGCTCGCCAAGACCGCGCGCGCCGATCATTGACGCAATTACCACCATCGAGAGCGCCATCATCGTCGCCTGGTTGATGCCCGTCATCAGCGAAGGGAGCGCCAGCGGAAGCTGGACTTTCAACAACAGCTGAGAGCGGGTCGCGCCAAACGCCAGCGATGCCTCAACCGCATCCTCATTGACACTGCGTATCCCCAGTTCCGTCAGCCGGATGAGCGGCGGCGCGGCATAAATCACGGTAGCAAACAAGGCCGGCACCTTGCCCAGGCCGAAGAGCATCATCGCCGGGATCAGATAAACAAAACTGGGCAGCGTCTGCATGGCGTCCAGCATCGGGTCAAGCAGCCAGCGCATACGCGGTGACAACGCCATCAGGATGCCAAGCGGAATGCCCAGCACAATGGTGACCAGCACGGCGAAAATCATCAGGGCAAGCGTTTGCATCGCCAGGTCCCACATGCCAAGCACGCCGATGAGCATCATCGAAATGACCACCATCAGGGTCAATGCCAGCTTGCGGCTGGCGCCGAAGATCAGGGCTGCAACAATGAGAATGACGCCCCACCAGGGAAGATAACGCAACAGTCCCTCGACTTTTAACAGCAGATTCAGGATGACGGAAGAAAATGCCTCGAACGATTCACCGTGCGTGCGTACCAGCCAGTCCACGAAATCATTGACGGGCTGCTCTATTGGAAACTGCAGATTTTCTGGAAACATACTTTTCAGGGACAGCCCCTTGCTGCCAAAGGATTGTGCAATTGGGTAACAGGGTTAACGAACGGACACCGCAGTTCAGGATGACTGAATGACGTATCCTTTCGGTTCTGTACGGATTGAAAAAGGACGTGCGTGTTTTCACACACACCAGCCCAGGCAGCGGCAATGCCGCCTGGGCCCACGGATATCATCAGAGGGAGGCTTTCACCCTGGCTGCCACATCGGCAGGAATCCATTTTTCCCAGATATCCTGCCGGGTTTTCAGGAAATGCAGCGCGGCATCTTTTGCCGTTACGCCCTTGTTGGCCTGCATATATGCCAGTGCATCCGATGTCAGCTTGTTGCTGGTGCGATACTTTGAAAGAAAGTCCACCAGTTTGGGGGCCTGCTGGTGAAACTTTTTGCTCACAACAACCAGCACGGAAACATCCGGGAATGCAACACCGGCACCCTCAGGGCTCTGCCTGGGATTAATAAGGCGCGCCCATTTTTCCTTGTCGAAAGGCGGCTCCTCCAGCATCACCATATCGTACTTGCCCAGAATCCATGTCGGCCCCCAATAGGCAAAGACAATCGGTCGGCCGCGCTCATAAGCGCTGCTGATCGCCGCATCAAGCGCAGCCCCGGTGCCTGAATGAAAATTGGTAAAGCTGTCATTCAACCCGTAGGCCTGCAGCTTGCGCGTACTGGTTGCCTCAAGCGTCCAGCCGAGAATCCCGTTGTAAAAACGGCCTTTCTGCGGCTCTTCCGGGTCACGGAAAAGCGCCTTGTATTTGGGTAAATCGAATACCGATTTCAGATCCGGTGCCCGCGCCGGAATATGACGCTTCGCATCCCCCTCGATCAGGTAACGCGGCACATACCAGCCCAGTTTGGCATCATCATAGTTGACGCCGACCTGAACCACTTTTCCATCGGCAACCGCCTTGTCATAGACATCCGACAGGTTGCTCAGCCAGGTTTCCATCGTGACATCGATATCGCCACGGACCATCCCCTGAAACATCGGCAGGGTAGAACCGCTCAAATGATCGGTACGGCAGCCATAGCCCGCCTCGACAATCCGTTTGGCCACTTCCATGTGAAATCCGTTGGCATCCCAATCCAGATTGGCAAAAACAACCGGACGGGACACCTCACAGACCTGGGCAACAGCCGGAGCGCTCACGGCAAAAGCCGATGCCAGGCCGGCGGCAAGGGCAACATGCCTGATCAGTTTTTTTATGTTTTCCTTTTTGCTCATACTTTCTCTCTCTTTTGCTATCAAACGGTTTTCGGCATCAAAGGAACTTGCGAAATCGCTGACTCCCCTTTTTCTCTTTATTGAAAAAGATCGCAACTTATGATAAAAGCTGATTATTTCTGCTTAATAACTCGTCTTTTGTTTAATTTTTCTTTTCTCAAAAAAACAGGTCCTTTTTTAGGTATAACATATCTTTTTTGACATTGCAAAAAGTAATCCGCGCATTCCGACGACACGCGAGAAAAAATACACAAACAAAACAATTGGTTACGAAGAGAAAAATCAATCGGTCAGCGATTCGGATTTTTTGACTCCCCCGGCGAGATCGGCCCCATGATCAGTGCCGCAAAAAAAGCCGAAGCACACCACCTGCCGGAGAAGTGGCCCCGGGAATTAGGACAGATTTATAAGTGAGTTTTTTGCTTCACAATAGTGGCTGCGAAGCAGTCAAAGGGAGCGAAATCATGAGCAAAAGAAGCAGAAGAAACCATTCAAGCGTATTCAAGGGCAAAGTGGCGCTGGCGGCGCTCAGGGGAGACAGGACGATAGCCGAGATAGCACAACAGTATGAAATTCACCCCAACCTGGTCACCGAATGGAAACGACAGTTGCAAGAGAACGCTGGCCATGTTTTTGAAGGCAAGAAGCCCGTTGGCAAGGCAGATCCGGATTTGAAGGTACTGCATGCCAAGATTGGTCAACAGGCGCTGGAAATCGATTTTTTAAGCGGCGCGCTCACCAAGGCGGGATTGCTGAGCGCAAAAGAATGATAGACCGTACCCACAACTTGTCGGTTGTCCGGCAATGCCAGATATTGTCACTTTCCAGATCGACGGCCTACTACCGATCCTGTGAGACAAGGCCGGAAGACCTTGCTCTCATGCGCCGAATGGACGAGTTGCATCTTGAGTATCCGTTTGCGGGCAGCCGGATGCTGCGCGACCTGTTGCGTTTTGAGGGGTATGAAGTTGGCAGAAAGCGCATTGGCACGCTGATGAAGAAGATGGGGATATCGGCGATCTACAGGAAGCCCAATACCAGTCGGCGTCATCCGGCCCATCCGGTTTATCCGTACCTGCTGCGCAATTGGAGATCACCCGTCCCAATCATGTGTGGGCAGGAGACATCACCTATATTCCGATGAAACGCGGGTTTGTTTATCTGTTCGCCGTGATGGATTGGGCCAGCCGCAAAGTGCTGTCCTGGCGTATATCGAACACCCTGACAGCGGACTTCTGTATCGAAGCACTCGAGGAAGCAATCCACCGCCATGACAGGCCGGATATCTTCAATACCGACCAGGGCAGTCAGTTCACCAGCCTGGAATTTACGCAGCTGCTCAAAGCCCATCAGATTGCCATCAGCATGGATGGCAAGGGTGCCTGGCGGGATAACGTGTTTGTTGAGCGCCTGTGGAAAACCCTCAAGTATGAGGATATTTATCTGCGTGCCTATGACACGGTAAGCGCGGTAAAACAGGGGATCGGGCGCTATCTTGATTTTTATAACCGGAAACGGCCACACCAATCGCTTGACGGCATACCACCGGATCGGTTTTACTATGACAACCTGCACCAGCCGGAAATGGCAGCGTAGGTGATGAACGGGTTACCCACCGCACTCGCCTCCAGCACCTTTATTGCTGAAGGCGGCACCGTGGATAACCCTTTAACCGCAAGGAACACACTTAAGCAGGACAAAATCCTGTCCAAACAATCGGAGCCACTTCTCGGACGCACAGAAGTACGAAAAAAAATACAGAAACCGACCGGAAAACTGTTTCAATGAAGGCGCGGTGAAACGATCCATTTCATGCGGAGAGCCAAACATTCGCGCCTTGCGGACTTGAACTTTTTCACACATCCGGAAAAATAATAAAATTAATTATTTTTCATTAATATTCATTAAGATCTTTCATATTTATTTATTTCGAACAACCGAAACCGGCAATTTTCATCAGTCGCTCCAGAAAATAATTGGCTCAAATCGCATCGCTTTTCATCAGCCGGAAACGCTCCTGCCCATTCGCCAGGCGGCGCCTTCCCTTCTATCCGCTCCGCCTTGAAAGGGTAAATGATTCCGCCTCCGGGAAATGCCGGTACCGCGAAAACAGGTAGGCAACACCTTCAGTCCATCCCCTGTAATTCCGATATTTCCCGGTCAGGAGGCCACTTTCGAACTACGGCTCTTTTCCGTTGCTGCTGTCGGGTTTGCGCCAATTTCCTGGAGACGAGCCGGGAAGCATCCTGAAGACTGTGATCTGCGCGGGATAGCTGAGGGATAGCTGAGGATAAGCGGGAAGCGTTGACGCCCCGACGGATATCTATTTCATTTAATAGGTTTAGAGACGGCAATAAGGCTGATATTGACCGTCAACCCGTGCGGGGGATACAACTACTACATGAGCCACTCTATCTGCACCCAGACCCAGCGCGGCCACCATCACGAGAAATCCCGCCCTGTGAATTTTTCTACTTTGTAATTTCAGTCTTTATTACAAGCCTTTGATTATGTGGAGGCAGTTCATCGGCATCGTATACCTGCTGCGAGGATGAGGCTCGCCCAGTGCAATACCCGCTGTCACATGATGAGCTGCCCGGTAAGACAAGAGAAGCATTTGGGTGGTGGTTTTTGCGTGATTAAAAAAAAATCCACTGCTTTATGGGCCAGTGGATTTTTTGGTGGTTAACACATCATGGGGATGTGTGAAGGGAGCTTTAAAAGTAAAACCCCCACATCCTTACGGATATGGGGGTTTTCATATAATTGCCTGACAATAACCTACTTTCACACTGGTTTCAGCACTATCATCGGCGCAGAATCGTTTCACTGTCCTGTTCGGGATGGGAAGGAGTGGTACCAACCTGCTATGGTCATCAGGCATAACTTGTTGACCACCTGAGTATAAATCAGATGATCCAATCTGGGAATAAAGTAAAGAAGCTTAGGCGTGATGCATAACGACATACGCTTATATTTTTTATGTAAGCTTAGCTTCCTACAACAATCAATGTTATAGGGACAAGCCTCACGAGCAATTAGTACTGGTTAGCTTAACGCATTACTGCGCTTCCACACCCAGCCTATCAACGTCCTGGTCTCGAACGACTCTTTAGGGAGGTCAAGCCTCCGGGAAGTCTCATCTTGAAGCAAGTTTCCCGCTTAGATGCTTTCAGCGGTTATCTTTTCCGAACTTAGCTACCCGGCGATGCCACTGGCGTGACAACCGGTACACCAGAGGTTCGTCCACTCCGGTCCTCTCGTACTAGGAGCAGCCCTCCTCAAACTTCCAACGCCCACGGCAGATAGGGACCAAACTGTCTCACGACGTTTTAAACCCAGCTCACGTACCACTTTAAATGGCGAACAGCCATACCCTTGGGACCGACTACAGCCCCAGGATGTGATGAGCCGACATCGAGGTGCCAAACTCCCCCGTCGATATGAACTCTTGGGAGGAATCAGCCTGTTATCCCCAGAGTACCTTTTATCCGTTGAGCGATGGCCCTTCCATACAGAACCACCGGATCACTATGTCCTACTTTCGTACCTGCTCGACTTGTCAGTCTCGCAGTTAAGCACGCTTATGCCATTGCACTATCAGCACGATTTCCGACCGTACCTAGCGTACCTTCGAACTCCTCCGTTACACTTTAGGAGGAGACCGCCCCAGTCAAACTGCCTACCATGCACTGTCCCCAACCCGGATAACGGGCCAAGGTTAGAACCTCAAACAAACCAGGGTGGTATTTCAAGGTTGGCTCCACGCAAACTAGCGTTCACGCTTCAAAGCCTCCCACCTATCCTACACAGATTGGTTCAAAGTCCAATGCAAAGCTACAGTAAAGGTTCATGGGGTCTTTCCGTCTAGCCGCGGGTAGATTGCATCATCACAACCATTTCAACTTCGCTGAGTCTCGGGAGGAGACAGTGTGGCCATCGTTACGCCATTCGTGCAGGTCGGAACTTACCCGACAAGGAATTTCGCTACCTTAGGACCGTTATAGTTACGGCCGCCGTTTACTGGGACTTCAATCAAGAGCTCTCACCCCATCATTTAATCTTCCAGCACCGGGCAGGCGTCACACCCTATACGTCCACTTTCGTGTTTGCAGAGTGCTATGTTTTTAATAAACAGTCGCAGCCACCTTTTTATTGCAACCCCTTCTCCCTCCTGGCGCAGGCCAGTCAAGATACAAGGGCGTACCTTATCCCGAAGTTACGGTACCAATTTGCCGAGTTCCTTCTCCCGAGTTCTCTCAAGCGCCTTAGAATACTCATCTCGCCCACCTGTGTCGGTTTACGGTACGGTCTCGTTAGACTGAAGCTTAGAGGCTTTTCTTGGAACCACTTCCAATTGCTTCGCGGCACATGGCCACTCGTCTCAACCCCTTGGATTACGCTGCCGGATTTGCCTGACAGCCTCCTCTAAGTCAAGAACCGGGATTTCCAACACCCGGACAACCTTCCGCGATCCGTCCCCCCATCGCATCTAACGACGGTGCAGGAATATTAACCTGCTTCCCATCAGCTACGCATCTCTGCCTCGCCTTAGGGGCCGACTCACCCTGCCCCGATGAACGTTGGACAGGAAACCTTGGGCTTTCGGCGTGGGGGCTTTTCACCCCCATTATCGCTACTCATGTCAGCATTCGCACTTCTGATACCTCCAGCATGCTTTTCAACACACCTTCTACGGCCTACAGAACGCTCTCCTACCATATCCAAAAGGATATCCGCAGCTTCGGTGACTGGCTTAGCCCCGTTACATCTTCCGCGCAGGACGACTCGATCAGTGAGCTATTACGCTTTCTTTAAAGGATGGCTGCTTCTAAGCCAACCTCCTGACTGTTTCTGCCTTCCCACTTCGTTTGCCACTTAGCCAATCTTAGGGACCTTAGCTGGCGGTCTGGGTTGTTTCCCTCTCGACGCCGGACGTTAGCACCCGACGTCTGTCTCCCAAGCTCGCACTCACCGGTATTCGGAGTTTGCAATGGTTTGGTAAATCGCGATGACCCCCTAGCCATAACAGTGCTCTACCCCCGGTGGTGATACTTGAGGCACTACCTAAATAGTTTTCGGAGAGAACCAGCTATCTCCAGGTTTGTTTAGCCTTTCACCCCTACCCACAGCTCATCCCCTAACTTTGCAACGTTAGTGGGTTCGGACCTCCAATGCGTGTTACCGCATCTTCATCCTGGCCATGGGTAGATCACCTGGTTTCGGGTCTACACCCAGCGACTGGACGCCCTATTCGGACTCGATTTCTCTTCGGCTCCCCTATTCGGTTAACCTTGCCACTGAATGTAAGTCGCTGACCCATTATACAAAAGGTACGCAGTCACCCCTGCTCTAATAGCTCTCTGCGCTCGCTATTAGTCATTTGCTTCGCAAATGTCCAAATGCTCTATTTCATCCTGATTGTCTTTTGATGCTTCGCATCGAAGATCCCCCAACAAACTCTCCAGCTTGTCAGGATTCTTTTTCATCAGCATGGGGCTTTTGATGCTTCGCATCGAAAGCCATTAGAGCAGGGGCTCCTACTGTTTGTATGCACACGGTTTCAGAATCTATTTCACTCCCCTCCCGGGGTTCTTTTCACCTTTCCCTCACGGTACTTGTTCACTATCGGTCGATTACGAGTATTTAGCCTTGGAGGATGGTCCCCCCATGTTCAGACAGGATTTCACGTGTCCCGCCCTACTTGTCGCAAGCCTAGTACTTATCATTGGATTTC